>MEYC01000014.1:0-7278 GCA_001775715.1 Candidatus Aminicenantes bacterium RBG_16_66_30
ACTATAGCACGAGCCGCAGCTACAGCCTGAAGACGAAGAAGGACGGCTCCTACAAGTTCATCGGCCTGCCGCACGGCGTGTACCAGGTCGCGTTCAAGAAGGCGGGCTTCGCGGAAAAGGTCGACGAATGGAAGTTCGAGGCGCCCCAGGACAAGATGCTCAGGGTTGAGATCCCCCCGACCATCCTCGTTTCCGAAGAGGTGATCGCCGAAGCGGAGAATATGAAGAAGGCCGCGGCCGAGGTCAAAGCGGCGGCCGAAAAGGTCCGCGGCGGCGACTACGACGGCGCCATAGCCGCCCTCAAGCCCATCCTCGAAAAGAACCCCAAGGACTCGAACGCCCTGTACATCCTCGGGATGGCTCATCAGAAAAAAGCCCAGTGGGCCGAAGCCGAGGCGGCGTTCCTCCAGGTCCGGGAGCTGACGCCCGGCTTCCCCGCCGTCCATTATCAATTGGGGGTCTGCTATCAGCAGGCCGGCGAGGCCGAGAAGGCCCTGGCCTCCTACGCCAGGGCCATGGAGCTCGATCCGTCCAATCCGGACAGCGCCTATAACTCCGGCCTGATCCTGTTCAGCAAGTCCCAGGCGGCCGAAGCCCTCGTTCTCTTCGAGAAAGCGCTGGAGTTGAAGCCGGACGATCCAGCCTTCCTGGAGATGGCCGGCCGGTCCCATATCAACCTCGCCGCGGTCCGCAAGCCGGACGGGGGGATCGAGATCGACAAAGCCGCTTTCGAGAAGGCCCTCATGTATCTCGAAAAGGCCAAGGCCGGATACTCCGCCGATCCCGACAAGGCCAAATTCATCGACGACCTCATCAACCTGGTCAAAGAACAGATCAAGAAATAGCGCCTGGGGGGACTTGACAGGGGCGGGCCGAACGTCATAAAACTAAGGACAGCATGAAGGAGGCCTGGATCCCCACTTGATTTCTAGATAAAACCGGACTCGGAGAAGGAGGAGGCAGAAGCGTCCCTAAAAAAAGCACCTAAGGCCGTTCCTTCCGGCCCTGCCGGAAGGGGCAGGGTTTGAGGCACCTTCGGGAAGAGATGAGAGGCCAAAAGATGATCCGAAAGCACCTAGCGTTAGCCTTCGTCCTTGTGTTGGGACTCGCCTTTCTCAACGTGACCGCGCTGAACGCCCAGTCCGTCATGGAAGGGAAGATCACGGGAACGGTCACGGACGACAAAGGCGAGCTGCTCCCCGGAGTCAGCGTCGAGATCTCGGGCGTCTCGATCATGGGCAAGAGGGCGACCGTGACCTCGGGCCGGGGGACCTTCGTTTTCCTGAACGTCCCTCCGGGCAAGATCACCATGACGGTCTCGCTGGCCGGGTTCAAGACCTGGGTCCAGGAGAACCTGATCCTCGGCGCGGGCAGTTCCTTAGAGGTCAATCCGGCCCTCCAAGCCGGCGCGATCGAGGAGCAGATCACCGTTCTGGCGGCCAGCCCGATCGTCGACGTCAAGACCTCGACCGTCGACTCGCGGCTGGACAGCGAGCTGCTGGCCAAGCTGCCGACGAGCCGTGACGCGTTCTACGACCTGGCCCTGACGACGCCGGGCATGTTCGACGTCGGGAGTTCCGGCAGCTGGCAGCCGAGCCCCACGGCCTACGGCGGCTCGAGCATGGAGAACGTCTTCCTCGTCAACGGCGTCAACACGACCAACCCCCGCGGAGCGGCCTTCGGGTCGCTCGTCAAGGTCAACTACAACGCCGTCGAGGAGGTCCGCGTCGTCGCCTTGGGCTCCCGAGCCGAATACGGCAGCTTCTCGGGCGCGGCCATCGACGTCCTGACCAAGTCCGGGAGCAACAAGCTCCACGGCAATCTGGCCTATTACACGGAGCTCCGGGGCGGATTCTTCAAAGAGAACTATCCGGTCACCCAGGTCGGCGATCCGAACGTCCCCCTGCCCGCGCCGGACAATTGGCTCTTCTACCTCGCCGGCGACAAGCTGGCCGGCCGGACGCTGAAGAACTGGGAAGGCAACTTCACGATCGGCGGGCCGATCATCAAGGACAAGATCTGGTTCTACGGCGCCTTCGACTATATCCGGTCCGCGTCCATGCCGGTCAACTGGGACCTGCAAAACACCTACCTGGGCCGCTACGCCGACCTCAAGATCTCGGCCGAGCCCTTCGCGAAAGCCCGCGCCTGGGCCTCCTACCACTACGAATCGAACAGGGGCGCCGGCTGGAGTTGGGGCACCCAGCCGGGCTGGGACACCACCATGACCTACGGGGTCGGGAGCAAGAACAACACGCTCTCGGCCCAGTTCCAGTGGCTGCCGACCGGCTCGACCATCGTCACGGCCAAGTACCTGGGCTTCTGGACGGATGACCAGCCCTTCGTCCCGGACGATGCACCCTCGAACGTCGGCTTCATCAACTGGTGGAAGTGGGGCCCGTCCTACGGGGTCGAGGGCGCCTTCCCCTATGTCGAAGCTCAGAAGTCCACGCGCCAGACGATCCAGGGCGACGTGTCGACCTACGTCGAGGATTTCCTCGGCGAGCACGACATCAAGTTCGGCGTCCAGTACACCAAGGGCCGCGGCAACTGGATGGGCGGCTACTTCCAGAACTACGCCAACTTCACGTATCCGCTCGGCGGCTGGTGGGGCTACTACAGCGGCCTGGGTTATGCCATCTGGGCCCTTCAGACCCAGACCTGGTACAACTACGGCGAATCGAACTTCGGCTTCGACGACGGCCTGCTCTTTTACAACAGGCAGGAGCATCTCAATCCCTTCCTGACCGTCCGCACGGCCGACTCGCTGGGCCTGTTCGTCGACGACCAGTGGTCGCCGACGAAGCGCCTGACCCTCAACCTCGGCTTCCGCTTCGACCGGATGTCGACCAAGTACGGCGAGGGCAAGGTCTTCGATTACCTGACCCAGCCGAGCGACATCAACGATCCCAACCTGGGCGTCATCCGGACCCGCGCGGGCACGGACAACATCTTCGACTTCAAGACCTTCTCTCCCCGCCTGGGCGTCACCTATCAGCTGACCAACGACGGAAAGACGGTCATCCGGGCCAACTACGGCCGCTACTACATGCCCCTGGCCGTCGAGTTCTTGCGCCGGTTCGGCCCCGACATGCCCTTTGTCGACAGGCACTGGCAGGTCTATGGCATTCCCTGGGCGCAGGTCGACCTGGATGACAACGGCTACGTCGACTCGACCGGCGTCAGCGGGGTCAACGAGCTCCGGGAGGCCGTGCGGCTCATCGCCCCCATGCTCAACTCCACCGCCAACGGCATGCTCTACGAGAACATCACGAGCGACGACTATTCCTGGACGCTCAACGTCGCCGACAACGTCAAGGACACGTACACCGACCAGTTCTCCCTGAACATCGAGCGCGAGCTCATGAAGGACTTCTCCCTCAGCGCCACCTACATCTACAAGCACTCCGCCAATCTCTTCGTCAACGTGCCCATCAACACGCAGACCAACGAGGAGTGGGAGTACGAGCGCATCACGTACGATCCGAATTTCGGGGACCTGGTCGACCTCTACAGCATCGTCCTCGCGGACTACAACGGGGACGGGGTTGCCAACAGCACGGACATCGGCTACCTCGGCACCATCAACGACTTCCGGGTCGAGAACATGCAGAGCTACAACTACACCGACGGCGGGCCGATGATCAAGCCGCAAAGGACCTACCAGGCCCTCCAGCTCGTCCTCAACAAGCGCTACTCCGCCCGGTGGCAGGGGCTCGCGTCGGTCGTCTATTCCTGGTCGAGCGGCACGGCCCAACGCACGCAGCGGCAGAACGACAACATGATGGGGCCGATGCTCACGGACGACACCTGGATGGGCAGCGTGAACTACACCGTCAACAACATGGATGGCCGGCTGCCGTTCGTCCCCACGTGGGAGATGAAGGCCTCGGGCTCGTACTCCGTCCCGGTCGTCGACATGGACCTGGGCCTGAGGTTCCGCTTCCACACCGGCCGGCCGCTCTGGAGGCTCGAAGGCTACCCCGCCCGCACCCAGTGGGGCGGACCGCCCGACGGGATCATCGCGACCGGAGGCGGCCGTATCGTCTCCAGCACCGAGCCCTACATCCTGCCGTCCCTGGCCCTCTTCGACCTCCGGGTTGAAAAGGCGCTCAACATCAAGCGGTACGGCTCGATCCACGTCGTCCTCGACGTCTTCAACATCTTCAACAGCGCCAACGTCACCAACGCCGATTACTCCGGACTGTGGGGCAGAATTGAGGGCATCAGCGACGCCCGTCGGTTCCGCCTCAGCTTCATGTACCAGTTCTAGCTCGTCCTGCGCAGCTTCACGCCCGGGGGGCGCCGCCCCCCGGGCTTTTCTTTGTAGGGACTGTCCCCGTGAGGGGACTGTCCCTCTTGGAGTGTGTCCCCGACTCTGCCCGGGTTGAAGTCCCCGAAGAAAAGGGCTAAAGTAGATTCCCATGAAACCTCCGGCGCTAAAGGCCGTTGCCCTGGCCGTTCTCCTGGCCGTCCTCGGCCCCTTGGCCGTCGCCCAGCCCAAGGCTGCGGCGTCAAAAGCGAGCCTTCCCGAGCGCTATAAAAGATGGCTCGACGAAGAGGTCGTCTACATCATCACCAAGCGCGAGCGGGACGTCTTCCTGCAGCTCCAGACCGACAGGGAGAGGGATATCTTCCTCGGGGCCTTCTGGAAGCATCGCGATCCCACGCCGGGGACCCCGAAGAACGAGGCCGAGGAGGAGCACCGGCGCAGACTGGATCACGCCAACAAGTTCTACGGCCGGTCGGTCCCGCTCCCGGGCTGGAGGACCGACCGGGGGCGGATCCACATCCTCCTCGGGCCGCCCCAGAACATCGAGCAATACAGCAACGTCCACGGCGTCCACCCGACCGAGATCTGGTTCTATCTCGGCGACCCGGCCCTCGGTCTCCCCACGGCCTTCAACGTCATCTTCTTCAGGAAGGAGGGCGTCGGCGACTACATCCTCTATTCGCCGACCGAGCACGGGCCGCGCAGCCTCATCGCCAGCTCGATGGGCGGCTACCGCGACGTCACCCGCGTGTCGGGCTCCATGACCAACGACCAGGCCGCCTATAAGGAGCTCCAGGACCTCGAGCCCAACCTGGCCCGCCAGACCCTCAGCCTCATCCCCGGCGAAGCGTCCCAGCCCGGCTACGAGTCCATGGCCTCGACGAGGCTCCTCGCGACGATCGCCACCGTGCCCACCAAGAAGGTCGCGGCCGACTACGCCGACGCCATCCTGAAATACAAGGATTTCGTCGAGGTGGACTACACGGCCAACTACATCGCCAGCGACGTCCTCGTCCAGGTCATCCGGGATGAGAACGGCGAGAGCTTCGTCCACTACACCGTCGAGCCCGCCCGGATCTCCGCGGAGGAGATCGGCGGGAAGTACGAGATCCGCTTCCTGCTGAACGGCCGGGTCTCCGACGCGGCCGGGAAGACCGTCTATCAGTTCGATAAGGATTTTCCGCTCAGCCTGACGGCCGGCGAGCTCGAGGACGTCCGGGCCCAGTCCCTGTCCATCCAGGACGCCTTCCCGGTCGTCCCCGGAGCCTATACGTTCGACCTCCTCCTGAAGAACACGCTCTCCAAGGAGTTCGCCGGCGCGGGCACGACCCTCGTCGTCCCCGGGCCCTCCGGGCCGCCCGGCCTGGGCGCTCTCCTCCTGGCTTATGGCGCGGAACGCGCGAAGTCGGGTCCCGGGGAGCGGATCCCCTTCAAGGTCGGGGATGCCCAGATCCTCTGCCAGACGAGGAAGACCTTCAGCGCCCGGGAGGCTCTCGTCCTGTTCTATCAGCCCTACGGGATCACGGAGGACCTCCGCGCGTCCGGGACGCTCCAGACGATCTTCTATCGGGAGAATGAAGAGTTCCTGAGGAGAACGCGCCGGCTAGCCGATGCGCCGCCTGAGGGCGTCGTCGATACCCAGTCCTTGACGGATTTCGGGCCCGGCTACTATCAGGTCCGGGTGGCCCTCCTCGACGGCGCCGGCAAGGAGCTCGCCCAGGCCAAAGAGAATTTCGAGGTCTCTCTCGCTCCCTCCATCCCTCGGCCCCGCGTGATGTCCAAAGTCGCCGCGGCGGCCGTCCGGGATGATGACCTGTTCACGACGGGCCTCCAGCTGATGAGCAAGGGCGACATCGAGGGCGCCCGGGCGCGGCTTGCGGCGGCCCACAGCCGGGCGCCCCAGCGGACGGATTACGCCGTGGCGTATGCCCAGGCGCTCTTCCGTCTGAAGGACTACCCGAAGACCAAAGAGGTCCTCCTGCCCTGGGCGGGCGCCGAAGATACTCCGGCTGAGATACCGGCCCTGCTCGGGTTCGCCTGTCAGGCCATGGAGGAATTCGAGGAGGCCGTGACCTATTACACGGCCTATCTTGTCCGCTTCGGGGCCAATGTCGACATCCTCAATTTCCTGGGCACGTGCCACCTCCAGCTCGGGAACAGGGACGAGGCCCTCAAGGCCTGGACGAAGTCCCTGGAGGTCAGCCCGAACCAGGAGAAGATCAAGGCCCTCGTCGACTCGCTCAGGAAGAAATGAGGCTCTTCTCCTGATCCCGGGAGGTCCCTCTCTCCGGCTTGGCTCAGGGTATCGCCTCTAGCTCCCCGGCCCCCCGGGAACCAGTCGTCCGGTTCCCCCCACTGCGTGGGTCCCCTCTCCACGGACGGGGATCTTCGAGACGATACCCATCACCGCCTCGAGAGGGGAGCCCGGCTAGATGGCCCTGCTTATTCGGCCCCGGCTAAGCGAAGCAGTTTATCGATCCGGACAAGCTCATAATTTCTTTTCTTGAGCTCGCGGACGAGGTCCCCCAACAGCAAGTAGAATTTGTCGGTGCGGGCGGGGTCGGTCCCGATGTGGATGAGCAGGATGAAGCCGTTCAGGCCCGCCGGGTCCTTCTTCTCGTAGGCGAGGATCCTATCGTAGATCGTCCGCGAGTCGAGGTATTCCGGCATGGACGGAGTCGTATAGTCGGCGTTGGAGGACGTCCCCGGCGTGAAGTTGAAGAGGACGAGGTCGAGCTCCCCGGACCATTTGGCGATGTCGCGGTTGTGCCACTCGTAGGGCGGGATGAACAGATGGCCCTTCTCGCGGGCGACGCCGAAGCGCTCCATCTCGCGGAAGTTGGCCAGGATGTCGGCCCGGAACTCCTCGCGGCCGACCAGGGTTTTCTCGCGGTCGTTCCAATCGCAGTAGAGGAGGTGGCGGTCGGAGTGCGGCCCCAGGTAGTGGCCGTCCTCGACGAGGCCTCGGATCGTCCCGGCGAACTCCGGCGTCCTGTAGAAATCGC
>MEYC01000014.1:7405-11821 GCA_001775715.1 Candidatus Aminicenantes bacterium RBG_16_66_30
GCCGAGAAGCCCCAGCCCCAAGAGCAGGACCGCGGCTCGGGCCGGCCGGGCCCGGCGGACCAGCCTCATTTTAAGGGATCCGTCGCGTTCCAGCCCCTGATCCTGACCTTGGGCACTTCGCCGAGGAGGTCGTCGGTCAGGAAAAGTCCCGAGATCCGGCGCGTCTCCTTGGGCAGGAGGGTGATGTAGTTGTCGTCGAGGTAGATCGGCAGCACCGGCTCCTCGGTCGCCTCGCGGATGACCCGGATCTCGACCATGAAGGCCAGGCCGGGCGAGGGGTTCTCGATATCCACGACGACCTTGGTCTGCGGCCCGTCTTTGTCGAACTTGGCCTTGATGTTGAGGGCCACCGGCTTGAGCGCGGCGAGGGCCGTGAGGTCGGCGAAGTCCTTGATCGGCGTCACGTACCAGGTCGCCTGGGCCTCGTCGAGGGTATCGGGCTTGGCCGAGAGCGCGTAGAAGTTGGCGTCGACGAGCTGGCCCTTCTCCTTGAAGATCCGCAGGTCGAGGAAGAAGGTCGGGGTGATGCCGGCCGGCGGGCGCAGGGCGTCGATCGTCTTGACCTCGTCGGCGAGGAGCCCGAAGTCGATCGTCTTGGCGATGACCTCCTTGAGGCCGAAGTCGAGGACCTTGGCGATGACCTCCTTGAGGCCGAAGTCGAGGACCCGGATGCTCGCCTTGAGCTTCGGCGAAGGCGCGAAGGAGCTGTTGACGGCGGCGATCTCCTGGGTCCCGTAGTTGTAGAGGATGTGGACGGGCTCCCCGGCCTTGCGCGCGCCGTAGAACGCGCCGGTCGGCTGGAGGGAGTAGTCGTAGAGCTGCCACCAGAGCTTCGGCCAGGCGGAGTTGTACATCCACTGGATGACGCCCGTCGCCTTGGGCTTGTTGACGACGAAGGCCTCGAACATCGCCCGCATGCCCTCGTAGTTCAGGAACTGGGCCTTCCGGAGGTAGTCCTCCAGGCTCGCGGCCTGGCCGAGGCGGCGGTCCATGGCCTCGTTGTAGCGGTCGAGGGTCTTGAACATCCCGCGGCAATTGTGGAAATTCCAGACGTCGTTGATGGGCCAGAGCTTGTCCTCGGGGATCATCTTGCGGAGGCTCTCGATCGGGGGGACCTGGGGTCCGGGTCCGGTCTCGGTGTTGAAGCCGTAGGCGCCGCCGTTCTTCGTGTCGACGTACCAGTAGACCGGCGGGACGTAGTCGTAGGGGCCGAGCATCTTGACGCCCGACGGCCCCGTGATCTCGCTCGTCTTGCCCTTGGTCGAGACGAGCGTCGGCCGGGTCGGATCGACCTCCTTCTGGATCTCGATATAGCGCCGTTCGAGGTCGGGGTGGGGGACCATGTCGCTGGCCTGGGCCCAGACGAAGATGGAGGGATGATTGCGGAGCCAGAGCAGCTGGTGCTTCCAGGATTCGGCGACGAGGTCGATGAGCTCCGGCGTGGTGATCCCGCCGTAGGGCTCGTCGGCGGGCCGGCCGAGGTAGTTCTCCCACTCCCAGTGGCAGCTCCAGCCGACCATGACCAGGATCCCGTTGCGGTCGCACAGGTCGTAGAGCGCCTGGCTCGTGCCCCAGAAGCCCTCGAGCCGGAGGGCGTTGAGGTTCATGTGGCGGGCGTAAAGGACCTCGGCGGCGAGCTTCTTGGCCGGGGCATCGAGGAGGAGGTCGTCCGCCCAGCCGCCGCCGCGGATGAGGACCTTGCGGCCGTTGAGCTTGAAGCCGCGGTGGCCCTGCTCGTTGCGGTAGTCGGCGACCTCGCGGATGCCGAAGCGGACGACACGGGCGTCCGAAGGCATGACCCGGGGCATGCCCGGTATCTTGGCCGCGGCCTTGTCGCGGGACTTGGCCTTTTCTTCCTCGGGCGGCGGGGCCGGAGCGGCCGCTTCATCGGCCTTGTCTTTTTTGAGGACGAAGGAGAGGGCGAGCAGGTAGAGCTCCTGCTTGCCCAGGTCGTGGGTCCACCAGACCCGGGGAGCTTTGATGACGAGCTCAGGCGTCGTCTCCGGGCTGAACTCGAATTTTTTCGCTTCCTTCGGCCCAAGGGTCACTTCCCGGGAGAAACGCAGGCCTTCGATCCGACCTTCGAGGGTGCCCGAGACGTCCGCGTCGGCGTGATTCACGAGCTCCGCCGAGACCGTGAGCCGGGCTTCCTTGAATCCCTCGAGGTCGAGCTTGGTGACGACGAAAGGATTCTCGATGGAGACTCGGCCGGTGGCCCTGACGCGGACCTCCCGGAAGAGGCCCATGTTGTTGTCCGGCGCCGCCGGATTCCAGTCGACGAAGCCGATCGTCGGCTCGCCCTTCTTCGGCGGGATGACCTCGACGGCCAGGACGTTCTTCTCCGTCGTCTTGACGTCCGCGGTGACGTCGATCGAGAAGCGCCGGAAGGCGCCGTAGGTCGTCGCCGCGTCGGCCACTTTTTTCCCGTTGAGCCAGATATTGGCCCGGTAGTTGATGCCGTCGAACTCGAGCCGCGTGTGGACGAGACCGGGTCCCAGCGGCACGGTGAACTCCTTGCGGTACCACCAGGAGACGGCGAAGGGCGCTGTGGGGACGGCCTCGAGGTTCTTCCCGAAGAAGAGGTCCGGATAGACGTTGTTCTGGACGAGCGTCCCGAGGACGGTCGAGGGGACGATGGCCGGATACCACGAATCGATCTTGAAGCCGGGCTTGGAGATCTCCTCCCCGGCCCCCTTGGCCTTCTCGGAGGATTGGACGTACCAGAGGTCGCTGAGGCTGACGGCGCGCTCGAAGGGCACCCCGGGCTTGGCCTTGGGCTCGGGCCTGTCCTGCATCGAGGACCGGTATTGGGCCGCGCCGGCGAGAGGGAACGCGGCCAACATGGCCAACAGGCTGAAGGCCGCGGCGCTCCCGGCGAGCGTTCTAGACGAAGGAGAATGGTCGGTGATCATGACGCCTCCCGTGTCGAGGATACGTCCATTATATCGGAAGAATTCAGGTTGGCCAAACGCCTCGGGCTCGGGGCGCGCCACCCCGTCGGCCGCTCTGAGGGGCCTCGGGGATAGCCGGACGGAATCCACCCATTATCGCTCGGGGTATTCCCGCCGTCGGCCGCGTCCCGGCCCGGCGAGCCGGGACGCTTCGGATCCGGGCTCCGCTCTGAAGATTGGGGACATGCACCTGGGGTACGTGTCCCCAATCTTCATCCGTGCCCGCTCCGCCCTCCCACGGCCTCCGCATTTGCGGCCTCCTATGCGCAGGGTGTACTCGGGGACTTGAACGCGTGCTTGTCCCCATTCCCTGGCAGAAGTCAGCGGTCGATGCGGAGGGTCAGGATGCACCTCGATGGGGCCGGGAAGTTTTCAACTTGAAGACCCAGGCGTCGCGGCCGGGCGGCTTTTCGACGGCCCTCCGGGGGAGCGTTAAGAGGACGCCGTCGCCGGCCCGTTCCCAACGGACCGGCTCCCGGACGCCGAGCATCCGGACGGCGCTCCCCTTTTCGGGGGCGAGCGCGGCGAGCGCGAGCTTCGGCGGCGGGGCCGACTCGCCCTCGCCGGCGAGATAGACGGCGTAGACCGTCCCGTCGGGAAGGGAGGTGAAGCAGACCCGGCCTTCCTTGTAGGGAGCGACCGGCCGGGTCCCGTAGATGGCCTCGGCGTTGACCTTCATCCAATCGCCGATGCCGCGGAGCCGGTCGAGGGCTTCGAGCGGCAGCTCTCCCTCGGGGCTGGGTCCGACGTTGAGCAGGAAATTGCCGCCCTTGGAGACGACGTCGACGAGCAGGTGGACGAGCCGGCGGGTCGTCTTGTAGTTGTCGCCGGGCTTATAGGACCACTGGTCGCCCATGGTCATGCAGGTCTCCCAAGGATACGGCAGGGGTCTGTCGGGGATCTCCTGCTCGGGCGTCCGGTAGTTCTCGTAGAGGCCCGTGACCGTCCGGTCGACGATGAGGAGCCCCGGCTGGAGGCGCCGGGCCATGGCCGCGATCCTTGGCATGTCGATATCCATGTTCTTCGCGTTCTTGACGAAATGCCCCGGCGCGACCTCGATCTCGGGCCGGGGCCGGACCCAGCCGCCGTCGAGCCAGAGGATGTCGAGCGGACCGTAGCCGCCGACGAGCTCCTCGATCTGCCGGTAGGTGAAGTCGCGGAAGCGCTGCCAGCGGGCGGGATATCTCTCGATGCTGTAGTTGACGTTCCGGTCGGGCGTCGCCCATTCGGGCGCCCAGAAGTCGGGGTGGTGCCAGTCGGGCTTGGAGAAATAGGCGCCGGTCCCGAAGCCCTGCGCCCGGAAAGCATCGAAGACGGCCTTGGCGATGTCGGCCTTCGGATCCGCGTGGAAGGGGACGTCGGGGGAGGTGACGCGATAGTCCGACTGTCGCGTGTCGAACATCGAAAAACCGTCGTGGTGCTTGGTCGTGAAGACGACATAGCGCATGCCCGCCGCCTTGGCCGC
>MEYC01000014.1:11839-12193 GCA_001775715.1 Candidatus Aminicenantes bacterium RBG_16_66_30
GTCGAACTTGGCCGGGTTGAACGTGCGCGGCAGGGCTTCGTAAGCTTTCTTGTACTCGACGTAGTTGTCCATGGCGCGGCGGCACCAGGGCTCGTCTTCGGAGCAGAGCGTCCAAGACTCGACGACGCCCCACTGGCTGTAGGGGCCCCAGTGCATCATCAGGCCGAACTTCCAGTCCTGCCAGCGGGCGAGCTTGGCCAGGACGAGGGGGTCGGTCTCGACCTCATTGGGGCCCGCGGGAGGGGCCGGATGCCGGACGCCACGGGGAACAGCGGCTAAGTCCAAAAAAACCGCCGTCGCGACCCAGAACGCGAGGATGAAAAAGCGTTTGCGTTTCATGGCCGCCCCCTATCT
>MEYC01000015.1 GCA_001775715.1 Candidatus Aminicenantes bacterium RBG_16_66_30
TCGCCCTCGGCGGCGAGAGAGATGGCCTGGCGCTCCCTGAGCAGCGTGAAGGCCTTCTCCCAGAACTTCAGGTGGAGGATGGTGCTCTCGCAGGGAAGGACATCGTAGGCCACGCCCAGCCGGGCCATCGTGGCCAGGTGGGCTCGGACGATGCGCCGGGAGATGTAGCGGGACATCGCGTATTCCGGGTCCCGGCCGTGCTCGATCCCCTTCATGATCTCCGACTTGCGGGCCTGGGCCTCGGGATGCCCCGCGAGGTAGGCCGAAACCCGGGCGTAGAGGTCCCAGCAATAGTAATCGAACTTGCCGGGCAGCCGCTCCAGGTCCTCGACCGTCTTCGCCTCGAGCTCCATGACGCCGAAGACGACGTCGACGACCTGAACGCCCGTGTCGTCGATGTAGTTCTGGACCTCGACCGTCTCGCCTTTATAGCGTAAGCACCGGGCCAGGGTGTCGCCGAGGCAGGCGTTGCGGAGATGGCCGATGTGGGCGGCCTTGTTCGGGTTGATGTTGGTGTGCTCGATGATGATCTTGCCCTCTTCGGGAGCGAGCGCGGTCCGGCCGGCGATGCGCACGGCCTCGGCCACGGCGGCGCCCTTGTCGAGCCAGAGGTTGAGGAACCCGCCGCCGGCGACCTCGGCCTTGACGATGCCTTCGATCGTCGCCAGCAGGGGAGCCGCCTCCTGAGCGATGACGCGGGGCGCCTTCCTGAGCTTCTTGGCCAGCTGGAACGGGAAGGTCAGGGCCAGGTCGCCCATGCCCGGGTCCGGCGTCGGGGCCATGTCGAGCTCTTCGGGCTCGATTGGGTAGACGGCCCTCAGCCGTTCGTAAATAGCTTCTTTTAAATGAGATTTGAAGGCGATCATGATTGGCCCCTTATTATAGCAAAATCGCTCTCGAGGGCAAGCCGCGCGGTATCAGCCCTGCACTAACGAAACAAGGGGCGGCGATAGACTTGCGAGAGGCGGCAAGTTGTGGTAATTTTGGGCTTCGTTTTGACGAAGGGAGAACCCATGAAGAAGACCCGCTTCAATGACCTCCACAGGAAGATGGGCGGGAAGATGATCGAGTTCTTCGGCTGGGACATGCCGGTCGAATATTCGGGCGTTATCCCCGAGCACATGGCCGTCCGGACCAAGGCCGGGCTCTTCGACGTCAGCCATATGGGCGAGGTCCTGGTCACCGGCAAAGACGCCCTGCGCTACGTCCAATGGCTGACGCCCAACGACGCCGCCAAGCTGGCTCCCGGGCAAGTTCAATACACGGCCCTGATGACGCCGGAATCGACCTTCGTCGACGACATGCTCGTCTACTGCGTCGGGCCCGAGGAATACTTCCTCGTCGTCAACGCGGCCAACGTCGACAAGGATTTCGCCTGGATCGCCGGACATACCCAGGGGTTCGCGGTCAAGGTCGTGAACCAGAGCGACGATTACTCCCAGCTGGCGCTCCAGGGCTCGCTGGCCGAGGCGATCCTCCGGCCCCTCACCGACATCGACCTGGCCGGGATGAAGTCGTTCCATTGGGCCAAGGGCCGGGTTGCCGGCAAGGCCGGCCTCGTCTCCCGGACGGGCTACACCGGCGAGGACGGCTTCGAGATCTACACGACGGACCCCGACCCCGGCATCATCTGGACGACCCTCATCGAAACCGGCAAGCCCCTGGGGCTCCTGCCCATAGGCCTCGGCGCCCGGGACACCTTGCGGCTCGAATCGAAGCTGATGCTCTATGGAAACGACATCACCGACAAGACGACCGTCCTCGAGGCCGACCTCAAGTGGATCGTCAAGCTCGAGAAAGGGGACTTCCTGGGCAAACCGGTCATCGAAAAGCAGCTTGCCGAAGGGCTGAAACGGAAGCTCGCCGGCTTCGAGATGGCCGAGCCCGGCATCGCCCGGCCCCACTATCCCGTCCATTATAACGGCCAGAAGGTGGCCGAGGTCGCTTCGGGCACGTTCGCGCCGTTCCTGAAAAAAGCCATCGGGCTCGTCTACCTGCCCATCGAAGCGACGGCGGTCGGCACCGAGATCGAGATCGAGATCCGCGGCAAGAAGGCCAAGGCCAAGGTCACCCCAACGCCCTTCTACAAAAGGGCCAAAAAATAACGCGTTCCATCTCCAAGGAGGCACTCATGTATCCGAACGAGTTCCGCTACACCAAGGACCACGAGTGGATCAAGGTCGGGGGCGATGAAGCCCAGGTCGGCATCACCGATTTCGCCCAGCATCAGCTCGGCGACATTATCTACGTCGAGCTTCCGGCCGTCGGCAAGGAGCTCGCCGCCCGCCAGTCGATCGGCGTCGTCGAATCCGTCAAATCCGTCTCGGACGTCTACGCCCCCGTCCCCGGCGTCGTCACGGCTGTCAACGAGGCCCTGGGCCAGACGGCCGATCTCCTCAACAAGGACCCGCACGGGCAGGGTTGGATCGTCCGGATCAAGATCAAGGACAAGAAGGACCTCGAGGGCCTCATGACGGCCGGCGACTACGAGAAGTACCTGGAGGGGCTCGAGCATTGAGGACCCCTCCGGGCCGACAGGGGATCATTCCATGAGCTATCTCTCTCTCAGCGACAAAGATAAGAAGGAGATGCTGGCGGCCGCGGGCGTCGCGAAGATCGACGACCTCTTCTGCTGCATCCCCGAGGCGGTCCGGCTCCGGCGGCCGCTCGATCTTCCGGCGGCCCAGTCGGAGCTCGAGCTCGTCCGGACGATCGAGGCGATCGGCCGGAAGAACTCCGCCGCCGGCCACCTGGCGTTCCTCGGCGGCGGGGCCTACGAGCACTTCATCCCGACGGTCGTCGATTCCCTCAGCTCGCGGGGCGAGTTCGTCAGCCCGTACACGCCGTATCAGCCCGAAGTCAGCCAGGGCACGCTCCAGGTCATCTTCGAGTTCCAGACCCTCATCTGCCAGCTTACCGGCCTGGACATCGCCAACGCCTCGCTCTACGACGGCTCCACGGGGACGGCCGAGGCCGTTCTGATGGCCCAGCGGATCACGGCCCGGAACAAGGTCGTCCTCTCCCGTGGGCTTCACCCGCAGTTCCGCGAGGTCGTCCGGACCTACATCAAGAACCTCGGCGTCGAGGCGGTCGAGGTCGGGTATGGCCCGGACGGACGGATCGACCAGGGCGCCCTGGGACGGCTCCTGGACGACAAGACGGCCGCCGTCGTCTACCAATCGCCCAATTTTTTCGGCGTCATCGAGGACATCCAGGCCCTCTCCGGCGCCGCCCACGGCGTCAAGGCCCTGTCGGTGGCCGTCGTGGCCGAGGCCGTCTCTCTGGGCCTTCTCGAAGCGCCGGGCAAGCTCGGGGCCGACATCGTCACCGGCGAGGGCCAATCGTTCGGCATCCCCCTGAGCTTCGGCGGACCTTATCTCGGCTTCATGGCCTGCAAGAAGGAGTTCCTGCGCCAGATGCCCGGACGGATCGCCGGCCAGACCGTGGACAAGGACGGCCGGCGCGGCTTCGTCCTGACCCTGTCGACCCGCGAACAGCATATCCGCCGGGAAAGGGCCACCTCGAACATCTGCACCAATCAGGCTCTCTGCGCCCTCCGGGCGACGATCTTCATGGAGACGCTGGGCAAGCAGGGCCTTCGGGAAATGGCCCGCCAGAACGCCCAGAAATCCGCTTACGCGGCCGGCCGGCTCGGCGCCGTGCCGGGCGTGAAGAAGCGGTTCACGGGCCCGTCCTTCAACGAATTCGTCGTCGAGCTGGCCAAGCCCTGGCCGGCCGTCGACGCCGGGCTCAAGGCCAAGGGCCTCATCGGGGGGTACGGCCTCGAGCCTGCCTATCCCGAGCTCAAGAACGCCGCTCTCGTCTGCGTCACCGAGATGAGAACGAAGAACGAGATCGACCGGCTGGCCCAGGCCCTCCAGGAGGTCCTGTCATGATCAAAGAGATCCGCGAGCCCCTCATCTTCGAGATCAGCGCGGCCGGCAAGCGGGCCGCCGAGCTCCCCGCCCTGGACGTTCCCGAGACCAAGAGCCTGCTCGCCGGGGTCCCCCTGCGCGCCGAGCTCGAGGACTTCCCGGAGGTCTCCGAGACCGAGATCACCCGGCATTTCACCCGCCTGTCCCAGAAGAACTATTGCGTCGACCTGGGCCTCTACCCCCTCGGCTCCTGCACCATGAAGTACAATCCCAAGGTCAACGAGAGGCTTTCGGCCCACCCCGCCTTCGCCGCTTCGCACCCTCTCGCCTCTGAAGACCTCGTCCAGGGCAACCTGGAGGTCCTCAAGAAGCTCGAAGTCTTCCTCTGCGAGATCGCCGGCATGGACGCCTTCACGCTCCATCCGGCCGCCGGCGCCCACGGCGAGCTCGTCGGCATGATGCTCATCCGGGCCGCCCTGGAGGCCCGGGGGAACGCCCGGAAATACGTCCTCATCCCGGACTCCGCCCACGGCACCAACCCCTCCTCGGCCCACATCTGCGGCTACACGGTCAGGGAGATCAAGTCCAACGACAAGGGAACGATCGATCTGGCCTCCCTCGAGGCCGCCATGACCGACGAGGTCGCCGCGCTCATGGTGACCAATCCCAACACTCTCGGCGTCTTCGAGTCCGACATCTGCCGCATCGCCGAGATCGTCCACGCCAAGGGCGGCCTCGTCTATATGGACGGGGCCAACATGAACGCCCTGACGGGGATCGTCCGCCCCGGCGACATGGGCGTCGACGTCCTCCACATCAACCTCCATAAGACGTTCTCGACCCCCCACGGCGGAGGCGGGCCGGGATCCGGCCCCGTCGGCGTCAAGAAGGAGCTCGCGCCGTTCCTCCCGGTCCCGGTCATCGCGGAGAAAGCCGGGCGCTACGTCCTCGACTTCGACCGGCCCCGGTCGATCGGGCGCATCCGGGCCCACTTCGGTCACTTCTCGGTCATCGTCCGGGCCCTCTGTTACATCCTGTCCCTCGGACCCCGGGGCGTCCGGGAGATCGCCGAGTTCGCCGTCCTCAACGCCAACTATATCCGCAAGAGCCTCGAAGGGGAGTACCATCTCAAGTACACGACGGCCTCCATGCACGAGTGCGTCTTTTCCGACAAGCTCCAGAAAGAGCACGGGGTGACGAACCTCGACATCGCCAAGCGGCTGATCGACTACGGCGTCCACCCGCCGACGATGTCCTTCCCGCTCATTGTCCAGGGCGCCCTCATGATCGAGCCGACCGAGACCGAGAGCCGGCGCGACCTCGACATCTTCATCGACGCGATGAAGGCCATCGCCCGGGAGGCCAAGGAGGCCCCCGAGATCCTCAAGGCGGCTCCCCACGTGACCTACGTCAGCCGGCTCGACGAGGTGGCGGCCGCGAAATTCCCCGTCCTCCGCTGGGAGAAGAAGGCCTAGATGTCCGTCCAGGACCTGATCCTCGGCCTGCACCGGTTCTGGGCCGGCCAGGGCTGCTACCTGGCCCAGACCTACGACCTCGAGGTCGGGGCCGGGACTATGACGCCGGACACGTTCTTCCGCGTCCTCGACAAGAGGCCCTGGCGGGTCGGCTACGTTCAGCCCTCGCGGCGTCCCGACGACGGCCGCTACGGCGAGAACCCCAACCGCGTCCAGAAGCACTTCCAGTACCAGGTCATCATGAAGCCGTCGCCGGCCGCGATCCAGGACATCTACGTCCAAAGCCTCCGCTCGCTCGGCGTCGTCCTCGAGGACCATGACCTTCGCTTCGACGAAGACAACTGGGAATCGCCGACCATCGGCGCCTGGGGCGTCGGCTGGCAGGTCCTGCTCGACGGCCTCGAGATCACCCAGTTCACCTACTTCCAGCAGTGCGGCGGGATCGATCTCTCGCCGGTCCCGGTCGAGATCACCTACGGTCTCGAGCGCCTGGAGATGTTCCTGGAGCAGAAGGACGACATCTACGACCTCGACTGGTCGTCCGACGTCAGCTACCGCGACCTCCGCCTTCGCGAAGAAAAGGAGTTCTCCGAATACAATTTCACCGCCGCTTCGGTGGCCATGCTCCGCCAAGCCTTCGCGGCCTGCCAGAAGGAGGCCGCCCGGCTCATCGGGAAGGACCTGCTCCTTCCGGCCTACGACATGTGCCTGAAGTGCTCCCACAACTTCAATCTGCTGGACTCCCGCGGGGCGATCAGCGTCACCGAGAGGGTCAAGATGATCTCGCAGATCCGGGCCCTGGTCAACGACATCGCCCGGAAATACACGGCGGTGAAGGAGAGCTCCTGATGGAATTCCTCCTGGAGCTGCTGACGGAGGAGCTGCCGGCCTCCCACATCCGCTCAGCCGCCGAACAGATCGAAGTCGGTTTCCGCAAGGAGCTCCTCGACGGACGCATCGAGGTCCGCTCCCTCAAGGTCCTGTCGACGCCGCGCCGCCTCATCGTCGCCGCGGATCTCTCCGAAGGCCAGGAGGACCGCGAGGAGACCGTCACCGGGCCGCCCCTGGCCATCGCCAAAGGGCCCGACGGCGCCCTGACCCCGGCGGGGAAGGGCTTCGCCAGGTCCCAGGGCGTCGACGAGAGCCTCCTCGAGGCCGTCACGACGCCCCGCGGCGAGTATCTCGGCTTCAAGCGCCGGGCCAAGGGCACGCCGACGGCCGACATCCTCAAGACCGCCGTTCCCCGCGTGCTGGGATCCCTGACCTTCCCGAAGATGATGCGCTGGGCGGAGAGCCCGTTCCGCTTCTCCCGCCCCATCCATGGGCTGCTCTGCGTTTTCGGCGGGGTTCCCGTCGATACATCCTTCGAGGGGTTCCGGGCGACCGATGAGACGGTGGGCCACAGGATCGCCTCGCCCGGGCCGGTCCGGGCCCGCACCTTCGAGGAATACGCGTCCGCCCTCGCCGGGCGCTCGGTCGTCGTCGATCCCGAGCGCCGGAAGAGCATGATCGTCGCGGAGATCGAGGCCGCCCTGGCCCCGCTCAAAGCCAAGATCTACCCGGACCCGGAGCTCCTCGACGACCTGACGCTCAACGTCGAGCACCCCTTCGTCGTCTTCGGGTCCTTTCAGGAGGCCTATCTCAGCCTTCCCCTGGAGGTCCTGGCCACGGCCATGCGCGAGGGCCAGAAGCTCTTCTCTGTCGTCCGGGAGCGGAAACAGCTGCCGCATTTCCTCGGCGTCGCCGACGCCGTCGGGGACGCCAAGGGCCTCATCCGCCGGGGCAACGAGCGGGTCCTCCGGGCCCGCCTGGAGGACGCCCGGTTCTTCTGGGATCAGGACCGCAAGGTCCCTCTCGCCGAACGGGCGGCCGGACTGAAGAACGTCCTGTTCCAGGAGAAGCTCGGCAGCTACGAGGACAAGTCGCTGCGGCTGAAGAAGATCGTCGGCTATCTCTGCGACAAGCTCGGAGCGGCGGACATCAAGGCGGAGACCGTCGAAGCGGCCGGCCTCTGCAAGGCCGATCTGCTGACGGAGATGGTCAAGGAGTTCTCCGGGCTCCAGGGCCGGATGGGCGGGCTCTACGCCAAGCTCGAAGGCGCCCCGGCCGCGGTCCATCAGGCGATCTACGAGCACTACCAGCCGGGCAGCCTCGAGGACGCGTCGCCGGCCTCGCTCTCCGGGGCCGTCCTGTCCATCGCGGACAAGATGGATTCCATCGTCGGGGCGATCGGCGTCGGCCTGCAGGTCAGCGGATCGAGCGACCCGTTCGGGCTGCGGCGCAACGCCCACGGCGTCTGCAAGGTCGCCCTGGACCGGAAGCTCCGCTTCTCGCTCCCCCTGCTTCTCGACAGGATCCTGGCCGTCTACGGCGACCGGCTCAGCCTCGAGCGCGCGGCGACAAAGGCCGCCTGCCTCGATTTCTTTTCCGGCCGTCTGCGTTTCATCCTGGAGAAGAGAGGCTTCCGCTACGACCTCGTCAGCTCCGCCCTGGCCCCGGGCGTCGATCAGATCACCGACGTCCTGGCCCGGGTCGAGGCCCTGGACGCCCTGAAGTCGAGCCCGCAGTTCGAGCCGTTCATCCTCATGGCCAAGCGGATCAACAACATCATCAAGGGCACGCCCCCGGCCAAGATCGATCCGGAGCTTTTCGCCGAGAAGGAAGAGCGGGATCTTGCTTCGACGCTCTCGATCATCCGCGACAACGCCCAGCCCATGATCGCCCGGGGCGATTACGCCCGGGCCCAGGGCATCCTCTTCAAGCTCCAGCCGGTCCTGAACACGTTCTTCGACAAGGTCCTGGTCATGGCCGAGGAGAAGAAGGTCCGGCAGAACCGCCTGGGCCTGCTCCAGTCGATCAGCAAGATGCTTCTGGCGATCGCCGACTATTCGCTCGTCGTCGTCGAGGGGGAAAAGGGGTCCAGGCCGAAGGGCGCGCGCTAGGCGCCGTTCTCACGCGGCCGGAGGCTCGGGCTCGATGAATTTCTGTTCGAGCCCGACGAGCTTGGTCAGCGCCTGCGGCGGGTTCTGGCCCTTCTCGAGCCCGTAGGGATTGAACTGGACGCCCGCCTGGTACTTGTAGCTCTTCCCGGCGTTGAAGGTCGACCAGCGGACGCGTCCTTTCATCTCGAGAGGGATCCGCTCTCCGGGGATGGATAGCTGGAGGCTGACCTTGGACTTGAACTTCAGCGGCTTCTGAGTGAGGAAGCGGACTCCGCCCCGGCTGAGGTCCAGGACGGGGCAGAACTCCTCGTCGACTTTGGCCTTGGGGGAGAAGAGCCTGTCCCTGCGGTAGGAGACCGTCGCCCCGGCGATCTTGAAGCGCTGGCAAAGCCGTCTTTCCATCCCCTTATCGCCCATGTCGATCC
>MEYC01000016.1 GCA_001775715.1 Candidatus Aminicenantes bacterium RBG_16_66_30
GAGATAAGACATGAAAAGAACAAAGCTCATCACGTTCCTGACTCTGGCCCTCTTTGGCCTCGGCGGCCTGGCCGCCGCGGAGCGGGCCAAGATGATCCAGGTCAAGGGATCCGACACCATGGTCAACCTCGTCCAGATCCTGGCCGAGGAGTACATGGGCAAGAACCCCGGAGAGGCCATCGCCGTCCTCGGGGGCGGGTCCGGCACGGGGATCACCGGACTCATCAACCAGACTTGCGATATCGCCAACAGCTCCCGCGAATGGAAGCCGAAAGAGATCGACCAGGCCTGGGACAAAGGCGTCAAGCCCCGCCACTTCGTCGTCGCCGTCGACGGATTGAGCGTCATCGTCAACGAGAAGAACCCGATCGACCAGGTGACTGTAGCCCAGGTCGGCGCGCTCTACCGCGGCGAGATCAAGAACTGGAAGGCCATCGGGGACTATCCGAAGCCCGTCTCCCTCTACGGCCGGCAGTCCAACTCCGGGACCTACGTCTTCATGCAGGAGTTCGTCCTCGGCAACAAGAACTACTCGGCCGACATGAAGGAGATGAACGGCAACGCCCAGATCATCGAGGGCGTCCTCCAGGACGAGGGGGCCGTCGGATACGTCGGCGTCGGCTACCTCTTCGACGAGAACGGGAAGGTCCGCAAGGGCCTCAAGATCCTGAAGGTCTCGAAACAGCCCGGCGGCGCCGGATTCATGCCCACCGACAAGGCGGCCGTCGACTCCGGCGACTATCCCATCGCCCGGCCCCTCTACATGGCCACCAACGGCAAGCCCAAGGCGAACGTCGGTGCGTTCCTGGCCTGGATCAGCGGGGCCGAGGGGCAGGCCATCGTCGAACGGGAAGGGTTCTTTCCGATCAGCCCCGCCCACAAGGCCCAGAACGACAAGAATCTCCAGTGAGATGAGGGACGAGAAGGCCAGGGTCACGACATGCGAAAGACCAGGTGGACGAACGTTCGCGAGTCGGCGATCCGGGCCTTTTTCTTTACCTGCGGGATCCTGACCGTCCTCGTCCTCCTGGGGATCTTCGCCACCCTTGTCGCTACGGCCGTCCCGGCCTTCCGCGACATCACGCCCTCCGAATTCCTCCTGAAGACCAACTGGGACCCCACGTCGCCCGAAAAGGCCGAGTACGGCATCCTGTCCATGGTCGTGAGCACCCTCATGGTCACGGGCGGGGCGCTTCTTCTCGCCGTCCCCATCGGCATCGGCGTCGCCTCTTACCTCTCGGACGTCGCCCATTGGCGCGTCCGGGAGATCCTCAAGCCGGTCGTCGAGATCCTGGCCGGCATCCCCTCCGTCGTCGTCGGTTTCCTGGGCATCGTCCTCTTCGGGCCGCTCATCGCCAAGGTTTTCCACACGGGCCACGGCCTGAACGCGGCCAACGGGAGCGTCCTCCTGGCCATCATGGCTCTCCCGACGATCATCAGCATCTCCGAGGACGCGCTGAGCGCGGTGCCGGCGGCTTATGGCGAGGCCTCCCTGGCCCTCGGGGCCTCGCGCTGGCAAACCCTTGTCCGGGTCAAGCTGCCGGCCGGCCTCTCGGGCATCATCGCCGCGACCATGCTCGGCATGGGCCGGGCCATCGGCGAGACCATGACCGTCCTTATGGCCACGGGCAACGCCCGGTCCTTTCCCCATGGGTTCCTGGAATCCGTCCGGACCATGACCTCCGGCATCGCCATCGAGCTCGGCGAGGTGCCTTATTACACAACCCATTACTACGCGCTTTTCGCCATCGGGCTCGTCCTCTTCGTCATGACCTTCGCCGTCAACATGGCGGCGGACGTCGTCCTCCGCAAATACCAGGAGAAGGAGCGATGAGGAGGTCGACCCGGAAGAAGCTCGTCCAGGCCGCGGGCTTCCTTGCCCTGAGGGTGGCGATGGGCCTCGTCCTGGCCGTTCTCGTCCTGTTCCTCTATGACATCGGCCGTAAAGGGGGAGGGGCGATCTCTTGGGAATTCCTGAGCCAGGCCCCCCGGCGAGGCATGACCGAGGGAGGGATCTTCCCGGCCATCGTCGGCACGTTCCTGGTCACCGTCATCACCGCTCTTCTGGCCATCCCCTTGGGGATGTGTTCGGCCATCTACCTCAACGAATACGCCCGTCAGAACCGGTTGACCCGTCTCATCCGCCTCTCCATCAGGAACCTCTCCGGCGTCCCCTCCATCGTCTACGGCCTGTTCGGGGTCATCCTTTTCGTCAACGCCCTCAGACTCGGAACGTCGATCCTATCGGCGGGATTGACCCTGGGATTGATGACCCTGCCCTGGACGATCACGGCCAGCGAGGAGGCGCTGAAGACCATCCCCGATTCCTACCGCGAAGGGGCGTTGGCCCTCGGGGCGACGAAATGGCAGGCCATCCGGACCAACGTCCTGCCGTATGCCGTGCCCGGCATGCTGACCGGGACCGTGCTCGGCCTGGCCCGGGCGGCCGGGGAGACCGCCCCGATCATGTTCACCGGCGCCGCCTTCTACCTGCCCTACCTGCCGAAGTCCCTGTCCGACCAGTTCATGGCCCTGCCGTACCACCTCTACATCATGGCCACGCAGCACCACGCCATCCAACAGGTGCGGCCCCTGGCCTACGGGACGGCCCTGGTCCTGATCGTCCTCGTCCTGGGACTGAACATGACGGCCGTCGTCATCCGCTACAGATTGAGAAGGAAACGCCGATGAACCCGGAGAATCTCCAGGTCAAGATCAAGGCCGAGAATCTCGATTTCTACTACGGGGCCAACCGGGCCCTCAAGAACGTCACGATCGAGTGCTTCGACAAAAAGGTGACGGCCATCATCGGTCCGTCCGGATGCGGGAAGTCGACCTTCATCCGGACGCTTAACCGGATGAACGACGTCATCCCCGGCACACGACTCGAAGGGAAGATCCTCATCGACGGCGCGGACATCCACGCCCCCGACGTCGACGTCGTCGACCTGAGGCGACGGGTCGGTATGGTCTTCCAGAAGCCCAACCCGTTCCCGAAGTCGATCTTCGACAACATCGCCTACGGCCTGAGGATCAACGGGATGAAGAACAAGCGGAAGATCGAAGAGGTCGTGGAGAGGAGCCTCCGGGGCGCGGCCCTTTGGGAGGAAGTCAAGGACCGGCTCAACGACAACGCCTTTTCCCTGTCCGGAGGGCAGCAGCAGCGCCTCTGTATCGCCCGGGCTTTGGCCGTCGAGCCGGAGGTCATCCTCTTCGATGAGCCGTGCTCGGCCATCGACCCCATCGCCACGGCCAAGGTCGAGGACTTGATAGAGCACCTCAAAACACGGTACACTGTCGTTATCGTGACCCACAACATGCAGCAAGCGGCGCGCGTTTCGGATTACACGGCCTTCATGATGCTCGGGGAGCTCGTCGAGTTCGATCGGACGGAGAAGATCTTCACCAATCCGGCGAATAAGCTGACCGAGGACTATATCACCGGAAGATTCGGATAGGAGCGGCCGCGCCGCCGCCCGGAGGAGGATCCCATTGTCCAAGTTGGAACGCCCGTTCGACGAAGAGCTGAAGACGCTCAAGGAGAAGCTCCTGGAGATGGCCGCGAGGGCCGAGGAGCAGATCGCCCTGGCCATCCGCGGGCTCAAGGACCGGGAGGAGAAGCTGGCCTGTCAGGTCCTCGAGCGGGAAGAGGCCATCAATCTTCTCGACATCGACGTCGACGAGATGTGCCTGCGCCTCTTGGCCCTGCGCCAGCCCATGGCCGCCGACCTGCGCTTCATCACCTCGGCCATGAAGATCAGCAGCGACTTGGAGCGGATCGGCGATCTGGCCGTCAACATCGCCGAGAGGACCTTGGACCTCCTGAAATCCCCCCAGCTCAAGCCGCTCATCGACATCCCTCGGATGGCCCAGATGGCCCAGGATATGGTCCGCGACGCCCTCAACGCCTTCATCAACGGCGACGACAAGCTGGCCAAGGAAGTCTGCGAGCGCGACGACCGGGTGGACCAGCTCAACGACCAGGTCTTCCGGGAGCTGCTGACCTATATGATGCAGGATGCCGGGACGATCCCCCGGGCCGTCGACCTGATCCTCGTAGGGCGGCACCTCGAGCGGATCGCCGACCACGCCACGAACATCGGCGAGGACGTCATCTACATGGTCAAGGGCAAGACGATCAAGCACCACATCGAGGAGGGCCGGGCGACCGGCCTCAAGACCTGCGCCGGCGGCGAATAGACGCGGTCAGCTCAGCTTCCGGATCCTGACTTCGATCCCTTTTTCGCCCTTCAGGAGCCCGGCCAATCTCGCCGGATCGGTGTCCCCATAGTGGTACGGATAGAGGATCTTCGGCCGGAAAACCTTGGCCGCGTCGGCGACCTGCTCGGGGGTCATCGTGTAGGGCAGGTTCATCGGCAGGAAGGCGACATCGATACCCTTCAGGGCCTTCATCTCCGGCGTGTTCTCCGTGTCGCCGGCGATATAGACGCGCTTGTCCCCGAACGTGATGATGTAGCCGTTGCCGCTGCCCTTGGGATGGAAGGGGTTCCCGTCGGGCCTCTTGTGGGCGATGTTGTAGGCCGGGACGGCTTCGATGGTCAGGCCAAGGACGGTCTTCGTGTCGCCGTTGGCCAGGATGACGGCGTCCGGGAGCGTCGCGGCGCAGGCCTTCGTCGCCACGACCGCGGTCCCCGGCGCGCGGATCGCCCTGCAGGCGTCCTGATCGAGGTGGTCGAAATGCTCGTGGGTGACGAGGACGAGGTCGGCCTTGGGGAGCGATCCATAATCGGCGACGTCGCCGTAGGGATCGACATGGATCGTCTTTCCGCCGAACGTCATCATCAGGGTCCCGTGGCCGAGGAAGGTGATCTCGAGGTCACCCTTCGCCGTGGGGATGATGTCTTTCTCATGCTTGGGCTGGGCGGCGGCGACGCCGGCGAGCCCCAGAACCAGGAAACACAGAGCCAGAACAAGTTTGAACATGATGACCTCCTCCGCGCGCTCTGCGGACATTATAGAGGCGAATTTCGGTCAGGGCAAGGGGAGGCGCGGGATAAATTGTCTATGCCAAATCGAGGGTTTTTGTTTATAATAGCGCATCATGACGGGCGAAAGGTGAAGCCATGGCCCCGGTGATCGCCGCGCTCGACGACGAAGCGGATATCCTCGAGCTCCTGAAGGTCAACCTCCAGAAGGCCGGATACCGCTTCGAGGGTTTCCAGGACGCCGATGGGCTCTTCCGCTATCTCTCCCGGGAAAGGCCCAGCCTCATCCTCCTCGACCTGATGCTCCCGGACACCGACGGGCTCGAGGTCTGCCGGCAGATCCGGAGATCCGATAACCTGGCCGGGATCCCGATCATCATGTTGACGGCAAAGGGCGATGAGTCGGACAAGGTCGTCGGCCTCGAGCTCGGCGCGGACGACTACGTGACGAAGCCCTTCTCGGTCAAGGAGCTCGTCGCCCGCGTCCACGCCGTTCTCCGGCGGCCCGGGGGAGGGGAGTCCGGACCGCGGATCGCCGCGGGGACGCTTGTCATCGATCTCGAGAAATTCGAGGTCACGGCCGGAGGAGCGAAGATCGACCTGACGGCGACGGAGTTCAAGATCCTCCAGCTCTTGGCCTCCCGCAAGGGACGGGTCTTCAGCCGGGACCAGATCCTCGACTTCCTCTGGGGCAGCGAGAAGGCCGTCATCGACCGGACGATCGATGTGCACATCCGGAACCTCCGAGAGAAGCTGGGCGAGGCCGCCTCGCTCATCAAGAATATCCGCGGCGTGGGGTACAAGCTCGAAGAATGAAAAAGACGCTCTTTCTCCGGACCTTCCTGGGCTATGTCACGGTCATCGTCCTGCTGGCCTCGGCCGTGATGCTCTCCGCGCCGCCGCTGATGCGGACCCACCATATCGAAGAGCGGGCCGCCGGACTGGAGCACATGGCGCTGCTCCTCGAAGGCCAGGTCCTCCCGCACCTCGCGGGAGCGGGCGACCTTGCGGCGTTCGTGACGGGCGTCAGCCGGAAGACGGGGACGAGGATCACGGTCATCGATACGGACGGCGATGTCCTGGCCGATTCGGAAAAGGAACCCCGGGACATGGAGAACCATCTCTTCCGCCCCGAGATCCAGGCTTCGCTCCGCGGCGAGACGCTGATGTCCATCCGTCCGAGCTCGACCCTCAAGGCCGACATGATGTACATGAGCATCCCGCTTCGGGATGAAGGCCGGGTCGTCGGAGCCCTCCGGCTGAGCGTGTTCATGAAGGACATCGAAGCCCTTCTCGCCGCCCTTCGCGGCGACCTGTTCAAGGTGGTCGGTCTCGTAACTCTCGTCGCGTTCGTCCTGGCCTACTTCCTGGCCAGGTCTGTGACCGGTCCCGTCCGCGAGGTCATCGACGCCGCGAAGCGCGTCGCGGCCGGCGATTTCGGCGTCGCAGTCTCGGAGCGTCGGAGCGGCGAATTCCGCGATTTCGCGCGGGGCTTCAACGTCATGACCGGCCGGCTCAAGGAGACGTTCAGGGAGATCCGGGTCCAGAACGAAGAGATCCAGAGCATCCTGGCGTCCATCCGGGAGGGCCTGTGTGTCCTCGACAGGGACGCCCGGATCGTCCTGTGCAATGCGAGCTTCCGGCGCATCGCCGGGAGCGACGCGCCCGAGGGGCGCCATTTTTGGGAGGTCGTACGAAGCTCGTCCGCCGCGGAGGTCGTCCGGAAGGCCCGAGAGGGCGGGGCCTCGTCGGCCGCCGAGATCGCCATCGGCGACCGCGCTTTCTTCTGCAGCGTGTCCCGCCTGGCTGCGGCCGAACGCTGGGTCGTGACACTCACCGACGTGACGGAGTTCCGGGCCCTGGAGAAGACGAAGCGGGACTTCGTCGTCAACGTCTCCCATGAGCTCAAGACGCCTCTGACGGCCATCAAGGGCTTCGTGGAGACCATGGAGCCGAAGGCCGAAGAAGAGAACCGGCCATACCTCGAGATCATTCGCAGGAACACCGACCGGCTGATCGCCATCGTCGAGGACCTCCTCGTCCTGTCCCAGCTCGAGGCCCGCGGGACGAAAACCGACCGGGAGCCCGTCGACGTCCGCCCCGTCGCCGAGAACATTCTCAAGCTGTTCGAGAAACGGGCGGCCGAAAAGGGGATCGCCCTCGCATTGGAAGCCCCGGCCGGCCTGCCCGAGATCAAGGCCGATCCTGTTCAGATCGAGGGGCTCATCCTCAACCTCGTCGACAACGCCGTGAAGTACACCGAAAAGGGATCGGTGAAGGTCCGCCTGAGCGCGGGGGAGGGACGTTTCCTCATCGAGGTCGCGGACACCGGCATCGGCATCGACGCCGCGCACCAGCCTCACGTGTTCGAGCGCTTCTACGTCGCCGACAAGTCACGGGCGAAGAAGCCGGGCGGCACCGGGCTCGGGCTGGCCATCGTCAA
>MEYC01000017.1:0-7082 GCA_001775715.1 Candidatus Aminicenantes bacterium RBG_16_66_30
ATCGACCAGATTCGGCGAGAGGTTGAGCCTTTCGTGAAGGACGCGGCCGCTTTGGCGATCTGGTCAAAGGAGTTCTTCCTGGACGTCGCCTCGCGGATCAAGGCCGTATGATTAAGGCAGCCTTTACCAAGGGCCGTCTGGTCATTTTATAGGAAAGGCAGATTCGACGGCGTTTGTATCCATTTCTAAGATCTGCAAAGCGATGGCACAAATGTGGCTCAGACCCATCTTTGAACAGCTGTATTATCTGTAATATCAAATACATAAAATGGAACTCCGATGGACTCCGGATCCAAAGGTCGGAGGTTCGAATCCTCTCAGGCACGCGCTAGTTCGCTTTCCGACGGAATAACGGGCTTCTGGGCCTCCAGGAGCGACAATCTTGCGGCGTATCGGGGGTAGTCTCTGATCTGCTCCTTGCAGAGCCGACGTGCGTATATATTGAGGGCCAGATAGAACAAGGGGTGGCCCAGGTTGTAAGGGAATCTCTTGATGATGCTGAAGATGCTCGTGAACTCTTCCCTCGTCCGCAACCTCCCCAGGGCGAGCTCCGAAGGGGTCATCCGGCCCGGCTTATAGACGACGGACGTATGGTCGTAATACTTCCAGTCCTCGGTCAACAACCGGTTTCCGTCTTTGAGCTGCCGGTACGTCCTGGTCCCCGGATAGGGGGTCAGGACATTGAATTGGGCCGTGGCGATCCTGTTCCTGTTGAGGAAATCGAGGGTCTCGCCGAACGTGCCGGCCGTGTCCTCGTCAAAGCCGAAGATCACGGAAGCCATGAGGATGATCCCGAAGCCCATGAGCGCCTTGATGGCCTTTTCGAGCTCTTCGACCTTGTTGAGGGACTTTCGCATCTGGCCCAGCCGCGATTCCGAGACGCTCTCGAGGCCTATGAACAGGCCCCCGCACCCGCTATCGGCGGCGAGCCTCAGCAATTCCGTGTCGCGGGCGAATGACAAGGAGGCCTGACCGACCCACTTGATCCTGAGAGGCTTCATGGCTCTGAAGAGCTCCCTGGCATAGCGCGGGTCGCCGACGATATTGTCGTCGAGGAACATGAATCTCTTCCCGCCGGATTCGATCAAATAGCGAATGACATTCTCGACCGGGACATGCCGGACCTTGGGACCGTAGATATCGTGAACGCAGCAAAAATCGCAATCGTAGGGACACCCGCGGGTCGTCATGACGGGGATGATGCGGAAGAGCCCTTTCTTCAGCCCTTTATGACAACGGATGGGGACGTACGTGTCCAACGGGGGATAGGGGCTATGATAGGTCCTTTGGAGCCTGCCCTTTTCGTAATCGTCCAGGAGCTGCGGCCAAACGCCCTCCGCTTCACCGATGACCACCGAGTCGGCGTGCCGGAGGGCTTCCTCCGGCAGGATCGTGGGGTGAACGCCGCCGAGGACGACCGTCTTTCCCCGTCTCTTGAACTCCGCGGCGAGGGCGTAGGCCCGGGGCGCGTTCGAAGTCATGCAGCTCAGTCCCACGAGATCGCAGTCCAGGTCCATGGGCACCGGCTCGATCTCTTCCTCGACGATGGTGACGGGGTGCTCCGGCGGGGTGAGCCCCGCCAGAATGAAGAGGGCCAGCTGCGGCATGAGCATGCTCTTCCGGCTTCTGGTCTCGTCGTCGATGCACGGCGAGATCAGCAGTATCTTCATTTAAGCCCCTCCTTCATCAGGCGGCCGCCGGAATGCGCCGTCGGAGCTCAGGGTGACTCGGCCGGCCGGCTCGACCGCGTCTTCCGCGATCGATCCAGCTCCTCCAAGTCACTCGAGAGACCAACGGCCTTGAACAGGGCCTCGGCCTTCGAAAAGCAGGCCTCGGCGCCCTGACCCTCGAACTCCTTGTAACGGCTCGATTCCTCGGAGAGCCGCTTCCCGACCTCGAGATAGGTCCGGCCCAATTCGGGGCGCGCCCCCAGGGCTTCGCCGGTCCTGACGCTCCGCCCCCACCACTCCTGGGCTCTCTTCGGCTTTCCCGACACCCCGTAAAGGACGCCCATGAGGCGATAGATCTCGGTCTTGTCGGCGGAGTATTTCGTCGACGTCTTGAGGGCCTTCCGTCCGCTCTGGAAGGCCTTTTTCCGGAGGGCGGCGACCCCCGGGCGCCCCGGTCCCCGGACCGCCTCCTCGAGGGCGTGGGTGTCGAAGATGAATTGGGCGATCTGGTAATTGCTGATGAAATAGGGATAGATGTGCTTTTTTTGGAGCGTGATCGCTCGCGCGGCGCGCAGCGTTTCCTGGGCCCCCGCGTAGTCCTCCTGAATGAGCTGAACGTGGGCCTTGATGCCCAGCATGTAAAGGATGACCAGCGGATTCTGTCCGATCGCTTTTTGGAAGGCCTGCTCCTCTTCGACCGTGCGAAGGGCTTCGGCGAGCCTCCGCTGCTTGAGCAGCATCTGGCCCTTGACGATGCTCTTCCGCGACCGGGAATAGTCGTTCTCGTAGTCCTCGCCGATCCGGCTCAGCTTGTCCGCGCAGAACGCCGCCCTCTCGAAATCCCCCTGTTCGGCCGACAGGAGTCCCAGGAAGATGTGCGAGACCGGGGCCAGGAAGAATTCGCCGATCTTCAGGTTCTCGTCGATCAGGTTCTCGTCGTAGGCGGGGAGCGAGTCCCATTGGCCCAAGAGGAAGTTGTTGAGGAATTTGTAAAAATTGAAGGTCAGGACGGTCTTGACATCCTCGTCCCCGGCCCTGTACTCGAAGCACTCGTTGATCTTGCGGCTGAGGGCGACCGACGTCCCCGTGAACGCGAAGATGGCGCTGCTCGAATGGGCGGTGACGGCCCCGTTCTTGATCTTCGTGTAGTCGTACTCGACCAGCGCCTTGATGGTCGCGACGGAATCCATCAAGAAGCGGAAAGGATCATAGGTCACCAGCGCCGTCGCCCGCTTCATGAGGAGATCGAACGTCTCGCTGTATCCCTCGGGCGGGATCTTTTTGGACCGGCTCCTGGGGAAATAGACGCCTTTCAGGATGTAGGCGATGTTGTAAAGAAAGATCAGAAAGGCGTGGAGCTTGTATTTGGGGCGTTTCCAGCCCCAGAGATCGAGCGCCTTATCCAGGTGCGCCACGGCGTCCACGAGCCGCCCCTTATGCAGGAAGGCCAGGCCGATGTTCTTTTCCAGGACGGCGATCCGCTCGGGATCGGAGCGGTTTCCGTGGGTGTCCAGGTAGACCCTCAGGGCTTCCTGATAATAATGAATGGCTTCGCTCGAAGCGGCCGCCTTCAGGGCTTCCTCGCCGGCCTTGACGAGGTATTCCTCGGCCTTCTCCAGGTCCTCTCCCAGGCTGTAGTGCAGGGCCAGCATGCCGTAGAACTCGTTCAGCCGGTCGCCGAACACCCCTTCGATCGCCCGGGCGATGCTCAGGTGCAGCGACTTTCGCGTCTTCAGGAGGATCGACGAATAGACGGACTCCCGGGCCAGGGCATGCTTGAAGAGGTATTCGAGCTCGGCCCGGTGGCGCCGCTCGCGGATGAGCTGGATCTCCTTGAGATATTCGAGCTTGTCGTCGATCTCGCGGATCGATTGGGCCACGGCGGCCAGGATGCTGTAGAAGAAGTACCGGCCGATGACCGAGGCGATCTTGAGCAGGCTCTTGGTCTGTTCGTCCAGCTTGTCGACGCGGGTCATGATGACGTCGTGGATCGTCTCGGGAATGACGACGGAGTCGATCTTGTCGGTGATGTAGAAGCGGCCGTTCTTCTTCTCGACGACGCCGTCATCGATGAAGGACCGGGCGACCTCCTCGATGAAGAAGGGATTGCCTTCGGCCTGCTTGGCGATGAGCCCCATGATATGGTCGGGGAGGTCCTTGGTGTGCAGCAGGTTGCTGACGAGGGTCTCGCATTGGCCCTCGTCGAGGGGCTCCAGGCAGATCTCGGAGGCCAGCTTGGCGTACCGCGTCCGGATGGTCTTCAGGAGACGCTCGCTCGTCTCTTCATAGTCGGGGCGGAAGACGTTGATGAAGACGATGCGGTTGTTTTCGGCCAGGCGGTACAACGAGCCGAGCAGCTCGATCGAGCTCAGATCGGCCCAGTGCAGGTCTTCGATGACGAAGACGATCGGCCGGACCGCGGCCGCGTGGACGAGAAGCTCGCGGAGGCTCTTCATGATCAGCTTCTCCAGCGACTCGCCCACGACGCTCTCGATCCGCTCGGCGTGAGCGCCGGAGAGCTTGATCCCCATGAGAGTGGCGATGAACGGGTAGACATCCGCGGCGCCCTCCGGGTAGACGCTCCGGATCGCCCGGTCCAGCTTTTGGGAGGTGCTCAGGGCCGTGTCCTCCTCCGTGATGCCCGCCCAGCTCTTGAGGATGTCGATGAGGGGATGGAAGCTGAGGTTCTGCCCGAAGGACAGGGCCCGGCCGAGGAGGAAATTGACCCGCTTCATCTCGTCCTGTTGCGTCAGCTCCGCGATCAGCCTGGATTTCCCGATCCCGGCCTCCCCGATGACGCTCACGATGGCGCCCTCGCCGTTGATGGCCTTGAGGACGGAAAGCTTGAGCTTGTCCAGCTCGCCGCGCCGGCCGACCATCTCCGAGAAGATCATCCGCTCCGAGCCGAACGGGGCCCGGTAGACTTTCGCCGCGGCCGAGAGGAGCCGGTAGACGGAGATGAATTCCTTCCGGTCCTTCTGGGCCAGGGGCTTGAGCTCCTGGTAATCGAATTCGTTCTTCGTGTGCCTGTAGGTCAAGGCGCCGACCGAGATCTCCCCCGGGGAAGAGGCGTCCTTCAGCTGGAGGGCCAGCTCCACGGGCTCGCCCATGACGGAATACTCGCGCGTGTCGCCGGGACCCAGGGGGCCGGCGATGACCATGCCCGTATGGATGCCGATCCGGATGCCCAGGGGCCGCTTCAGGCCCTCGTCGTGATTGAACCGGGCCAGGCTTTCCCGCATCTCGATCGCCGCGTTGATGGCCTTTTTGGGGGCGTCCTCGACCGACCGGGGCACCCCGAAAACCACCATCATGACGTTTTCCGCGAGCTTGTCGACCTTGCCGCCGTATCGCGTGCAGCAGGAGCTCAGGATGGTCAGGCAACCGCTGATGACGCGAGGGGCGTCTTCGACGTCCAGGGATTTCAGCATCTCGGCGTATCCCAGGATCTCGGCGAACATGACGGTCGCCAGGCGCCTTTCCGTTTCCCTGATGCGCTCCGGCCCGAACTCCTGGCCGTGCGCCGTCTGGGCCGCCCGCCGGGCCAGGGCCGATTTGAGCTTGGCCAGATCCGCCAGGAGCCCGTCCGCCGAGTCGTAGCGGCCCTGGGGCGATTTGGCCAAGCACTTGAGGATGATGTCCTCGGCCTCCTCGGGAATATCGTCTCGGAACGCGGAGGGCGCGACCGGCTGGTCGTTGAGCAGGGAACGGACGTAGGCCTGCGCGCGATCTCCCTTGAACGGGAGACGCCCGGTCAGCATTTGGTAGAAGACCACCCCGACGGACCACAGGTCGGTCCGATGATCGACATCCTCGCCCCGGGCCTGTTCGGGAGACATGAAGACGATGGTGCCCACGACGTGATTGGCCTTGGTGACGTCCGACAGCCCGCCGAACTTGGCCAGGCCGAAATCGAGGATCTTGACCACGCCCTCGCTCGTGACCATGATGTTCCCCGGCTTGATGTCCCGATGGACGATGGCCTGGCGATGGGCTTGCGCGAGGCCCCGGGCGAGCTGGGTGATGATGTCGAGGGCCTCCTCGACGGGCAGCGGCCCCCTCCGGATCCTGTCCCTGACCGTCTCCCCCTGATAGAGGGCCATGCCGATGTAGATCTGCCCGGCGGCCGTCTCGTCGATCTCGTAGATCGTGCAGATATTCTGATGCTCCGTGGCCGAAGCCGTCCGCGCTTCCTGGGTGAACCTTTGCTTGAATTCCGGATTCCCGGTCAGCTCTCGTGACAGGAACTTGAGGGCCACGAACCGGTTGAGCTTCGTGTCTTTCGCCTTGTAGACGGCCCCCATCCCCCCCTGGCCGAGCTTCTCCAGGATCTCGTATTTCCCGACGAATATCGGCGCCGCGCCGGCATCCGGCTTCAATTCCTGCGGCGCGCCTTCGAGAGGGAGGGTCTCTTCGAGAACAAAAAGGGCCGCCTCGCACTTGGAACAATGGACCGATCCCGGAGGATTGACCGTACCGCAGTGAGGACAATTCATGCCCATCGGCCCCTTCCGAATGGGCTAAGTCTACCAACGGCGGACGGCGACTGTCAACTAGCGGATCAGGTTCGGAGCGCGGAGAGCTGCAGCGGAAATGGCCTTCTTCATTTATTTAATAATATAGTGTATCATCCCTATCGGAATTACTGTACATGGAGTCCCGTACCGCGGCGGAAAGGCCTGAGCCGGGGAATGGCTACCGGACCCCGGGCCTCGACATCGACCGTGTCATGGGCCGGGCGCTCCACGCCGCGGACGCCTTCCGCCGCCTGAGCCAGGAGGACACGGACCGCATCGTCGCCGCCGTGTACAGGGCGGGTTTCAACAACCGCATCCCTCTGGCCAAGCACGCCGTCGAGGAAACCCAGCTCGGCCGCTGGGAAGACAAGGTCATCAAGAACGTCATCGCCACCCGCTACGTATTCCGCGACATCAAAGACCTCAAGACCGTCGGCGCCATCGCCGAAGACAAGGAGCATGGGGTCGTCGAGGTGGCCGAACCTCTCGGCCCCATCTTCGCGATCACGCCCATCACGAACCCGACCTCGACGGTCCTCTTCAAGATCCTCATCGCGATGAAGTCCCGGAATCCCATCGTCATCCGTCCTCACGGCTCGGCCGCCGATTGCTCGGTCGAGGCCGCCCGGATCTGCGCCGAGGCGGCCCTCGGGGCGGGGGCTCCGGAGCACAGCATCCAGTGGGTCAAGCGGTCGACCCAGGAGGAGGCCCTGGAGTTCATGGCCCACAAGCAGACGGCCATGATCCTGGCCACGGGGTCGGTTTCGCTGGTCCGGGCGGCGGCCCGAAGCGGCAACCCCTCGATCGGGATCGGGCCGGGGAACGTCCCCGTCTATATCGGCATGTCCGCGGACGTGCCCTTTGCCGTCGAGCAGATCGTTCTCTCGAAAACGTT
>MEYC01000017.1:7370-7633 GCA_001775715.1 Candidatus Aminicenantes bacterium RBG_16_66_30
TTGGAGATCCTCGCGCCGATCCTGGCCTTCTACGTCGCCGACGATTTCGAGGGGGCCATCGAGCTCTGCCGTTTGATCAACCGGCACGGCGGGCTGGGGCACACCGCGAGCATCTTTTCCAACAACGAGGAGAGGATCCGCCACTTCGCCTCGGCCATGAACGCGGGGAGGATCCTGGTCAACACGCCGGCCTCCCAGGGCGCCTTGGGAGGGACGTACAATCGCCTCCGCCCCTCGCTGATGCTGGCCTGCGGCACGAGCGG
>MEYC01000018.1:0-3210 GCA_001775715.1 Candidatus Aminicenantes bacterium RBG_16_66_30
TGGGCTGCACGGACAGCCGGCATTTCAAGGTGGACGACGGAGATTGCGAGATCGACCTCAAGGCCCTCTACACGGACCTGAAGAAGGCCGGCCCGTCGGCCTTGATCGAGATCCGCGGCGAGGACGACCTCATCAAGATCTGGCTCGAATAGAGAAAATTGACAAGGCCTCCGGGCCCCCATAAAATGAGGGGGCCAGGAGGCTCGTCTTGGGCAAAACGCTGACGGAGAAGGTCCTCGGCCGAAAGGCCGGAAAGGACGTCCAGGCCGGCGAGGTCGTCGTCGTCTCCCCGGACTACGTCCTGTCCCACGACAATTCCGCGGCTATCATCAAGGAGTTCCAGAAGCTCGGCGTCAAGAAGGTCAAGGCGCCGGAGAAGATCGTCATCGTCCTCGACCACATCGTCCCGGCCGCCGACGAGAAGTACGCCCAGAACCACAAGTCCATCCGTGAGTTCGTCTCTGCGCAGGGGATCCCCAACTTCTTCGACATCAACGCCGGCATCTGCCATCAGGTCCTGCCCGAACAGGGCTTCGCTCTTCCCGGCCTGGTCATCGTCGGCAGCGACTCCCACACGCCGAGCTATGGCGCTCTCGGCGCCTTCGCCACCGGGATCGGCCGGACCGAGACGGCCTGCACCTGGGCGACAGACGAGATCTGGCTCCGCGTCCCGGAGACAATGCGCATCGACCTTTCGGGGCGCTTCCGGGCCGGCGTCTTCGCCAAGGACCTCAGCCTCAAGCTCATCGGCGACCACGGCGCCGAGATGGCCAACTACAAGGCCGTCGAGTTCGCCGGGCCGGCGGCCGGGGACTTCAGCGTCGGCTCGCGCCTGACCATGGCCAATATGTCGGCCGAGATGGGGGCCAAGAACGGCTATTTCGTCCCCGACGAAAAGGCCCTCAAGTGGCTCGAGGGCCGGGCCCGCGGGCCGTTCGTCGCCGCCTTCTCCGACCCCGACGCCCGCTATGAGTCCATCCTCGCCTGCGACCTCGACGCGCTCGAGCCTCAGGTCGCCTGTCCCCACACGGTCGACAACGTCAAGCTCGTCTCGGCCGTCGCCGGAAAGCCCGTCCACCAGGTCCTCATCGGCACGTGCACGAACGGCCGTCTCGAGGACCTCGAGGCCGCCGCCGCGATTCTCAAGGGCCGGAAAGTCCATGCCGGGGTCCGCGTCCTCGTCATCCCGGCCTCGTGGGAGGTCTACCGGGAGGCGCTCAAGTCGGGCGCTCTCGCCGCCCTCGTCGACGCCGGCTGCGTCATCCTCAATTCGGGCTGCGGCCCCTGCCTCGGGGCCCACGAAGGTCTCATGGCCGCCGGCGAGGTCTGCCTGAGCACGTCGAACCGCAACTTCCAGGGACGCATGGGCCACCGCGACTCCGAGATCTACCTGGCCTCCCCGGCCACGGCCGCGGCCACCGCCGTCACGGGCGTCATCACCGATCCGAGGGACTTCTCATGAGCCACGGCATCGTCTGGAAATACGGCGACAACGTCAACACCGACGTCATTTTCCCCGGCCGCTACACCTATCAGATCATGCCGCCGGAGGAGATGGCCAAGCACGCCATGGAGGACCTCGATCCGGGCTTCGCCGCGGGCGTCAAGCCCGGCGACGTCATCTTGGCCGGCAAGAACTTCGGCTGCGGCTCGTCCCGGGAGCAGGCCGCGGCCTGCCTCAAGGCGGCCGGCATCCAGGCCGTCGTGGCCAAGTCTTTCGCCCGCATCTACTTCCGCAACGCCATCAACCTCGGCCTGGCCGTCCTCCAGAGCGAGGAGGCTGTCGACGCGCTGGAGTCCGGCGATCATGTCGACGTCGACCTTCTCCGCGGCGAGATCCGCTCAGCCAAAGGCACGTTCCGATTCCTGCCGTTGCCGGCTTCCGTCCTCGGCATCATCGAGGCCGGAGGCCTGATCGAATACACCAAGAGGAAGCTCGAACAGGAACAGGAGTGACCATGCCCAAGCACAAGATCGCCGTCCTCCCCGGCGACGGAGTAGGGAAGGACGTCGTCGAAGCGACGATGATCGTCCTCGACAAGGTCGGCCTCGACGCGGAGTACGTCTACGGCGACATCGGCTGGGAGTTCTGGCGCAAGGAGGGGAACCCGCTCCCCGACCGGACGCTCAAGCTCCTCCGGGAGACGGAGGCCTGCCTCTTCGGGGCCATCACCAGCAAGCCCAAGGAGGACGCCGACCTCGAGCTCGATCCCTCCCTCAAGGGCAAGGGCCTGTCCTATTTCAGCCCCATCGTCCGCCTGCGCCAGGAGTTCGACCTCTACCAGAACCTCCGGCCCTGCAAGGCCTACCCCGGCAATCCCTTGAATTATAAGGAAGGCATCGACCTCGTCATCTTCCGCGAGAACACCGAGGGCATGTACGCCGGGGTCGAGTTCTTCCCCCTGCCCCAGGTCGTCCGCGACGCGCTCCTGACGAACCCCAAGATGAAGCGCTTCAAGGACGTCCCCGCCAACGAGATCGCCCTGTCGACGCGGATCATGACCAAGTCCGCCTGCGCCCGGATCGTCCGGGCCGCCTTCGACTTCGCCCGCAAATACGGCCGGAAGTCCGTCACCCTCATCGAGAAGCCGAACGTCCTCCGCGAGACCGGCGGCCTCATGCTCGACACGGCCCGCGAGGTCGCCAAGGGCTACCCCGACATCAAGTTCTGGGACGCCAACGTCGACGCGATCTGCATGTGGCTCCTCAAGAACCCCCTCGACTACGACGTCCTCGTCGCCGAGAACCTCTTCGGCGACATCATCTCGGACCTGGCCGCCCAGCTCGTCGGCGGGCTGGGCTTCGCCTGCAGCGGCAACATCGGCGACACCTACGCCGTCTTCGAGCCGACCCACGGCTCGGCCCCGAAATACACGGGGATGTACAAGGTCAATCCCATCGCCACGATCCTCGCCGCCAGGATGATGCTCGACTGGATCGGCGAGACGGCCAAAGGCGCCGCGGTCGAAGCCGCGGTCGCCGAAGTCATCCGGGAAGGGAAGGAGAGGACCTACGACATGGGCGGCAAGTCCACGAGCCTCGACGTCGGCCGGGCTATCGCCGCCAAGCTCTAACTTGGACTATCCGTGAAAACGCCGACATGCTGATCCTGGCGGTCGACACCACGACGCCCAGCGGATCGGTCGCCCTCCTCGAGGACGAGACGCTCCTCGGCGAGGCCAACGTCGCATCGGCCGCGACCCACTCGGC
>MEYC01000018.1:3228-8034 GCA_001775715.1 Candidatus Aminicenantes bacterium RBG_16_66_30
CGCATTTGCAGCCGCCTCGGCTCGCGAATAGCCCAAGTTTTAAGGGGCGGCCATGTTGATCCTGGCGGTCGATACGACGACGCCCAGCGGATCGGTCGCCCTCCTCGAGGACGAGACGCTCCTCGGCGAGGCCAACGTCGCATCGGCCGCGACCCACTCGGCGCGCCTGCTCCGGTCGGTCGATTTCCTCGTCGGCGCGCACGGCCGGGACGTCCGGGACATCGACGCCTTCGCCGTGGCCGCGGGGCCGGGCTCGTTCACCGGCATCCGCATCGGGCTCGGCGCCGTCAAGGCCCTGGCCTTCGCCTCGGGGAAGCCCGTCGCCCCGGTCTCGACCCTCCTGGCCCTGGCGACGAAGCTCTCGTCCGACGGGGCTCGCCTCGTCGCGCCGCTCCTCGACGCCAAGAAAGGCGAGATCTACGCCGCGCTGTTCGAGGCCGGGCGGTCCGGCCTCGCCGAGCTCATCCCGCAGGGCGCCTACGGCCCGGACGCCTTCTTCGCCCGGCTCCCCGCCCGGCGGGTCATCGCCTTCGCCGGGAGCGGGCTTGCCATGTACCGCGCCAAGCTCCTGCCCTATGTCCGGGACAAAGCCCGCTTCCCGCAGCGGTCCGCGTTCATCGCGGCCGAGGTCGGGCGGATCGGGCGGGGTGTCATCCTCGAAGGAAAAGGCGTCGGCGCCGCGGACCTGGAGCCCATCTACTTCCGGAGATCGCAGGCCGAAGAGACATGTCGGAGCTGATCAGCGGCCAGGACCGCTATTTCATCCGCCGGATGAGGGAGGACGACCTTCCCGCGGTCCGGGCGATCGAAGGCCTGTCCTTCTCCAATCCCTGGAGCGACAACACGTTCCGCGGCGAGATCCAGAACATGCCGGTCTCGTCCCCTCTCGTCGTCGTCCGCCGGCCGGGCGAGGAGGTCGTCGGCTATATCATCTACTGGCAGATCCGCGACGACGTCCAGGTCAACAATATCGCCGTCCACCCCGAATGCCGCGGCCTCGGCCTCGGCGAGGCCATGATGCGCTTCGCCATCGCCAAGGTCCGGGCGGCCGGTGCGGAGTTCATGACCCTCGAGGTCCGGCAGTCCAACGTCGCGGCCGTGACGCTCTACAAGAAGCTCGGTTTCGAGGTCCTGGGGACGCGCAAGAACTATTACACCAAGCCGGACGAGGACGCCTGCGTGCTCGGCCTGGTCCTCGATCAATAGTCGACGCGGACGAGGGTCAGGCCCTTGGCCGCGGCCGTCGGTCCGGCGAGGGACCGGTCCTTGAGCCGGAAGATATCCTCCACCTGCTCCGGCCGGAGCCTGCCCCGTCCGACCTCGAGGAGGGTCCCGACGATCGTCCGGACCATATAGCGCAGGAAGCCCTCGGCCTCGATCGTATAGACGATCTCGTCGCCCGACCGCCTGAGCTCCGACCGGACGACGGTCCGGACGGGGGTCCGGTCGCGGTTCGATGAGAAGGCCGTAAAGTCGGCTGTCCGGGCGAAGAGCCGGGCCGCCCGGCGCATCGCCCCCACGCGCAGGGGATAGGGCCAGTGGAGGACGTAGCGACGGTCGAGGGGGCTCGCCTGCGGCGCGCGGACGATCCGGTAACGGTAGACCTTGGAGCGGGCCGACTTCCGGGCGTGGAACGCCGCCGGCGCCTCTTCGAGGGAGAAGACGCGGACGTCATCGGGGAGGACGGCGTTGAGGGCCCGGAGGAGGACCTCGTCCGTCAGCTTGAACGTGCCGCGGAAGCTGGCCACCTGGGCCAGGGCGTGGACGCCGGCGTCGGTCCGCCCCGCGCCGTGGACGGCGACCTTCTTCCCCGTGATCTTTCGGACCGCCTCCTCGAGGACGCCCTGGACGGTTCGCCCGTCGGGCTGGCGCTGCCAGCCGCGGAAATCCGTGCCGTCGTAGCCGACGACGATCTTGTAGTTCTTCATCTCAGACGGACAGGTCCTCGAGGGCCATACGGACGGCGTCCTCCGGCGTGGCCGCGGGCTCGACGCCCTTGACGTCCCAGGTGCCGAGGCCGACGACCTTCTTTCCGTGGATCTTGCCGTAGGCGATCTCCGAGAGCGTTCCCCACTCGCCGTCGACGGAGATGACGGCGTCGGCGTTCATGACGACGAGCGAATTCCGGGTGTATCCGAGGCCCGTGGCGACGGGCAGGTCGACCCAGGGATTGGCGTCGGACGGCGAACCGCCGGGCAGGATGCCGACGACGAACCCGCCCTCTTCCCGGGCCCCGCGGGAGGCCGCTTCCATGACCCCGCCGAGCCCGCCGCAGACAACGATGGCGCCGGCCCGGGCGATGAGCCGGCCGACCTCGAAGGCCGCCTCGAGGGCCTGGCGGCCGGGGCGGCTGCCCCCGATGACGGCGATGCGGGTCCTCTTGCGGATGTCATTCATGGGGTCCTCGCGGGGCTTTTTTCGGGCCTATTCTACCACAGCCGGGCGGGTCCCCGTATCCGCCGCACCGGCTCCGGCTCATTGACTTGTCGCCCCGAGTATGTTAGGGAATATTAGAAAAAACTGGGTCGAAGTTTACATGCCGTTCATCGATCACGCCACGAAGACGATCGCCATCAAGATCGTCTATTACGGCCCCGGCCTGAGCGGCAAGACGACCAACCTTCGCTACATCCACTACAAGCTCGACCCCGCCTACCGCGGCGAGCTCGTCTGCATCGAGACGGACACCGACCGGACCTATTTCTTCGACCTCCTGCCCATCCGGGCCGGGATGATCGGCGATTTCAAGGTCCACTTCCAGCTCCTGTCCGCGCCCGGCCAGGTCTTCTACGAGGCCTCGCGGAAGAGCGTCCTGCGTGGCGCGGACGGCATCGTCTTCGTCGCCGACTCGCAGATACCCCTTCTCGACGCCAACCTCGAGAGCTTCGACGGCCTCCGCCGCAACTGCCTCCAGCAGGACATCGACCTGATGAAGCTCCCTCTCGTCTTCCAATACAACAAGCGCGACCTCGATTACCTCATCCCCGTCGAAACCTTCAACAACCTCCTCAATCCCCGGCGCGCGCCTTGGGTGGAGGCCGTGGCCGTCAACGGCGTCGGCGTCTTCGAGACCCTCCGGGAGATCTCCAAGCTGACCGTGCCCCTCGTCCGGGAGAAGCTCTTCGGGACGAAGCCCCGAACGGAGCCTGAGCCGTCTCCACTCGAAGCCCGCGGACTCGACGACCTCCAAGGGCAGGGGGAGGCCAAGGCGCCGACCGGATCCACGACCCGGATCACCCTCAAATCCCGCAAGGAGATCGAGGCCGAGCTCGACCGGATCTCCAAGGAGTACGTCCGCAAGTAGCCGGGCGTGACGCAAACGGCGGGCCCGTTCGTCTCTCCCAACGGGCCCCATGCTGGTCAAGATCGCGAGCGCCGCCCTCCACGGGATCGAGGCCTATCCCGTCGAGGTCGAGGTTGATATCTGCCCCGGCTTCCCGACCTTCGTCACCGTCGGCCTGCCCGACGCCGCCGTCCGCGAGAGCAAGGAGCGGGTCCGGGCCGCCCTCAAGAACTGCGGCTACGACCTGGAGTCGAAGCGCATCACCGTCAACCTGGCCCCGGCCGACCGGCGCAAGGAGGGCTCGGCCTTCGACCTGCCCATCGCCCTCGGCTTCCTGGCCTTCCTCGAGGTCGTCCCGCCGGAACGGCTCCGCGATTACCTCTTCGTCGGCGAGCTGGCCCTCGACGGGCGCCTCAAGCCCGTGCGAGGCGCCCTGCCCATCGCCCTGATGGCCCGGCGGACCGGCTTCCGAGGCGTCGTCGTCCCGGGGGCCAACGCCCGGGAGGCCGCGCTCGTCCGCGACCTCGAGGTCTACGCCCTCGAGGACCTCATCCGGGTCGTCCGGCTCCTGCGCGAACCGGGCGTTGTCCCGCCCTGCCGTTTCGATGAGCGCGAGCTCGTCGCCGCGCCCGTCTATGCCGTGGACTTCGAGGACGTCAAGGGCCAGCAGCACGTCAAGCGGGCCCTCGAGGTCGCGGCGGCCGGCGCCCACAACGTCCTGCTCGTCGGCCCGCCGGGAGCGGGGAAGACCATGCTGGCCCGCCGCCTCCCGACGATCCTCCCCGACATGTCCTACGAGGAGATGCTCGAGGTGACGCGCGTTTACAGCGCGGCCGGGCTCCTAGCGGGCGCGGCCACGGTCAGCACGAGGCCTTTCCGCGCCCCGCACCACACGGTGACCGACGCCGGGCTCATCGGCGGCGGCATCGTCCCCAAGCCGGGCGAGGTCAGCCTGGCCCACCACGGCCTCCTCTTCCTCGACGAGCTGCCGGAGTTCAAGCGGCGGGTCCTCGAGGACCTGCGCCAGCCCGTCGAGGACGGCCAGGTAACGGTCGCCCGGTCGGGCTACTCGGTCACGTTCCCCGCCGCCTTCATGCTGGTCGCCGCGATGAACCCCTGCGCCGACGTCCGGCGGGGCCTCCTCGGCAAGACCGCCGACTGCACCGAGAGCGAGAAGGCCCGCTACTACTCGAAGATCTCCGGCCCGCTCCTCGACCGCATCGACATCCAGCTCGACGTCCCCGAGGTCAAGTTCGGCGATATCATCTCGCGCGCGCCGGCCGAGAGCTCGGCCGCGATCCGGGCCCGGGTCGCCCAGGCCCGGGAGAGGCAGGCGGTTCGATTCGTGGGCCGGCGCGTTTTCGCCAACGCTCAGATGGGCCCGAAGGAGACCAAGGAGTTCTGCCGCCTCCCCGCCGAGGCCGAACGGCTCCTCGAGATGGCCGTGACCAAGCTCGGCTTCAGCGCCCGGGCCTTCGACCGGGTCCTCAAGGTCGCCCGGACGATCGCCGACCTCGAAGGAA
>MEYC01000019.1 GCA_001775715.1 Candidatus Aminicenantes bacterium RBG_16_66_30
CGTTCTTCGTTCATGGGAATCTCCTTATAAGGATTCAGCCTTTCAGCCGTTTGAGGGCTTCCTCGACCGAGATCTCGCCTTTATCGAGCTCGTCGAGGACATCCTTGCCGGGCGACGGGGGATTGACTTCCACGAAGGGCAGTTGGGCGGAGATGGCGTTCAGCCTGTTCTTGACGGTCGGATAGCTGATGCCGAAGAGCGCCTCCATCTCCTTGATCGAGCCGTGGCTGCGGACGAAGGCGGTGACGAAGAGCTGGTCCTCCGCCGTCAGCTTGGCCAGGGGAGGGAGGGCGAAGCTGCCTTCGATCGAGATGTCCCGGTCGACCATCTTCACCCTCTCGATCGTGAAGGCCTCGCCTCGCGTCAGCTTGGTCAGTTCCTGCCAGTCTTGAGTCATTTGATCGGTCCTTTATTCATTTTCATAATATATATACGTTTAATAATTGAAAAAGTCAATAACAAAATTAAGATAATTAATAATATAGCCTAACTTATTTAAAAATAACGATTTTGCATGGGGGAATACCCCCCTTGGCGGATCTGTTGATCGATGGCCCGGCCCGGAATCCCCCCATGATCGGCGGGCGGACTTATGAGCGTCAAAATAGCGATGAAGGCTATCTGAAGTAGGTCCGCGCTCCGGAAAAACGGTCCCTGAAATAGGCGTTGCCGAGAGAGTCTTTGCGGACCACTTTCCCCGTTCCGGGAGCATGGATGAAGGTCCCGTTTCCCAGGTAAATGCCCACGTGGGATAGGGGAGCGCCCGTCGGGCCGGAGAAGAAGACGAGATCGCCTTTCGAGAGCCGGTCCCCGGCCACCGCCGTTCCCGCTTCGTATTGACCCGTCACGGAACGCGGCAGGGCGAGTCCGTTGAGCTGATAGACCGCGCGGGCCAGTCCACTGCAGTCGAAGCCTTCGCGGCTCGTCGCCCCTCCCCAGGCGTACGCGGCCCCGATGAAGCTCGCGGCCGTAACCGCGAGCCTGTCCCGGAGCTCGTTCCCTCGAAAGCCTAGCCTGGCGATGGGGTGGTCCCCAGGACTGACGATGAAGTATTCCTTGATGAGTCCCGCCTCGACGGCCCGGCCGGCTTCCTTCGCCGCCGAGTCCCCGGAAGCGAAGTCCCCAAAACGGACCCGATAGAGCCCCGACTCCGCGGGATAGGCGAACGCGTCGAGGCCCGCGGAATTCAGGGCTTGGGTCAGATTGACGGCGTTGGCCAAGACAGAAAAAGCGCCCGCCTGGACCGTGAACCCCGTCCGGGTGACGGTCGCGACGGCGGAAGGGCCGGCGGCGGGTCCCGGTGCGGGCAGAACAGGAGAAGGATTCACCCGGACACCCGCCTGGCACCCGGAGGTCCAGGAGATGACGACAATGACGAGGGCCAAGCCGCTTCCCGTCCGGCGCGTCTTCATGGGAATCCCGCATCAGTTTGGTCGGACGAGGGACCGTGCTACGGAATTCTTTTTGCCGGGACGATCCGCCTGCTTGACTTCCATCCGGGGCCTGGCCTAACATCCCCGCTCAATGTCAAGAAAGATCTCCCTCCTCGAGAAGGGGTTGTTGGGCATTAGGATCGACGAAGTCCATCTTCTCGTCCCCGGACTATCCCTGACCGTCCTCCTGGCTTTGGCGGGCACGCGGCTGAGCGAGATGATCGGCGTGTCGCTCCTGGGATTCAAGAGGTCCCCGGTCTCCGCGGTGATCGTCGCCATCGCCCTGGGGATGGTCTTGAGAAACACCGTCCGGTTCCCCGCGCTGTTCGAGAAGGGGTGGGATTTTTCGGTCCGCAAGGTCTTGCGCCTGGGCATCATCCTGCTCGGCATACGGCTCAGCGTCCTCGACGTCTTCCGGCTGGGCGCGGTCGGGGTCCCCATCGTCGTGATGTGCATCGCCGGCGCGATCATCCTTACCGGCTATCTCGCGAGGAGGCTCGCCCTTCCGGCGCGCCTCGGGACCCTCATCGCCGTCGGCACATCGATCTGCGGCGTGTCGGCCATCGTGGCCGCCGCGCCCGCCATCGAGGCCGAGGAGGAGGAAGTCTGCTATGCGATCGCGGTGATCACGATCTTCGGCCTGGCCGCGACGCTCCTTTACCCCACCCTGGCCTACCATATCTTCCGCCACAACGCGGTCATGTCCGGCCTGTTCCTGGGGACGGCCATCCACGAGACCGCCCAGGTCGCCGGAGCCGGGATGATCTACGCGGACGCGTTCGCGTCCCCGGTCGGGCTGGAGGTGGCGACGGTCGCCAAGATGGTGCGGAACGTCTTCATGGCGGCGGTCATCCCCCTCATGGCCTATCTCCATGCCCGGGAAACGAGCTCCCCGGGGAAGCGGCGAGGGCCGGGAGCGGCCAAGCTGTTCCCCCTGTTCATTGCCGGTTTCGTCGCGATGGCCGTCTTCCGGTCGGTCGGCGACGCGGCGGTGGGCGCCGGCCGCGCCGCCTTCGGGCTGTGGGGCCCTGACGGTTGGGCGGGCCTGCAGGACCTGTTCAAGAACGGGGCCGCCTTCCTCCTCGTTGTCGCCCTGGCCGGCGTCGGGCTCAAGACGAGATTCGGGAGCTTCAAAGGCCTTGGCCTGAAGCCCTTCCTCGTCGGATTGGGCTCGGCGGCGGCCGTCGGGATCATCAGCTTCCTGACGATCTCGCTTCTGGGCCGCTGGATCTCGACCTGATCCGGTAGCCGGCCGGGCTCGAATATTGACCCCCGGCCGTCGCTGCGTATATCATCGACGCCAGAGACCAGAGGAGAGAAGCCATGAGAAAACGCGCGTTTCCGCTCGTATGGGGCCTGGCCGTCCTTTGGGCGTTCACAGCCGCCTGGGGCGCCGAGGAGAAGAAGGTCAGGCTCCTGGATGACGAGAGTTTCATGGACATGGAGTCGCTCGGGAGCCCGGCCATCTCCCCCGACGGGAAGAGCATCCTGTTCAGCCGCACTTGGGTGGACAAGGTCAACGACCGGTCGGCGAGCAACCTGTGGATCACGGATATCGAAGGGAAAAGGGTCCGCGAGCTCACGGCCGGCAGCTGGAGGGATTCTTCGCCCGTCTGGTCGCCCGACGGGAGGAAGATCGCCTTCATCTCCGACCGGGACGGTACGAGCCAGCTCCACGTCATGTGGCTCGATACGCGCGAGGTCGCCCAGCTCACCCATCTCCAGACGACGCCCGGCGAGCTCGCTTGGTCGCCCGACGGGAAGCGGCTGGCCTTCACGTCCTTCATCCCCGACGAGAAGCCCATCCTGAGCGTCAAGCTGCCCGCCCGTCCCCGGGGGGCCAAGTGGGCCGACCCGGCCGTCCTGATCGACCGCCTGTCCTGGCGGAGCGACGGCCGCGGCCCCCTGCCCAAAGGCAGCTCCCACATCTTCGTCATCGACGCCGAGCTTGGCGGGACGCCGCGCCAGGTGACGTCCGGCGATTACTCGCACGACGGGCCCGAATGGTCGGCCGACGGCCGGAGGATCTATTTCTCGGCCATCCGCAAGCCCGACGCCGAGTACCTCGACGGCGATTCCGAGATCTACGCGGTCGACCTCGACACGTTCGAGGTCCGGGCTTTGACCGACCGCAAAGGCCCTGACCGCGGGCCGGTCGTTTCGCCCGACGGGCGCTTCGTCGCCTACACGGGCTACGACGACAAGCGCTTCACCAGCCACCTCTCGAGCCTCTACCTCATGGACGCCAACGGGGGCGGCCAGAAGCTCCTCGCCGGGAATCTGCCGAATTCGCCTTCGAACGCGTTCTGGGCGCCGGACGGGTCGGGCGTCTATTTCCTGATGGCGGAGCGCGGCGAGTCGAACGCCTGTTTCGTCACCACCGCCGGCAAGGTCAGCCGGGTGACGGAGGGCGTCCATTATCTCACCGGCCTGACCGCGGCGAGATCGGGCCAGGCTGCGGCGATCCTGTCGACGTTCCACCAGCCGGGGACGCTCGTCACCTTCCCGCTGGCGCGGCCTCAGAGATTCCAGGCCCTGGTTGACGTCAACGCCGACGTCCTGGCCGGGGTCAAGCTGGGCCGGGCCGAGGAGCTCCGCTTCAAGTCGGCCGACGGCTGGGAGATCCAGGGTTGGCTCATCAAGCCGGCCGAGTTCGACCCGGCCAAGAAGTATCCTCTCGTCCTGTGGATCCACGGCGGTCCCTGGTCGATGTATTCGGTGGCCTTCAATTGGGAGTGGCAGAACTTCGCCGCCCAGGGCTACGCCGTGCTCTACACCAATCCCCGCGGCAGCACCGGATACGGCCAGGATTTCGTCAACGGCATCCAGTACTCCTACCCCGGGAAGGACTACGACGACCTCATGGACGGCGTCGACGCCGCCCTGGCCAAGGGATTCGTCGACAAGGACAATCTTTTCGTCTGCGGCGGGAGCGGGGGAGGGGTCCTGACCGCCTGGATCGTCGGCCACACGGACCGCTTTCGGGCGGCCGTCTCGATGCGGCCGGTCATCAACTGGCACTCCTTCGTCGGCACGACCGACGGTCCCATGTGGTACCGGCAGTTCCAGAAGTATCCGTGGGAGGACCCGCTCGAGTACGCGGAACGCTCGCCGCTCCATTACGTCGCCAACGTCAAGACGCCGACCATGGTCATGACCGGCGAGGCCGATCTGAGGACGCCCATCAGCCAGAGCGAAGAGTATTACCGGGCGCTCAAGATGCTCAAGAAAGACACTCTGCTCGTCCGCATGCCCGAGGAATACCACGGCTGGCGGCGGCCCTCCCACCGCCTTCTCCAGCAGCTCTATCTCCGGGCTTGGTTCGAAAAGTATCGGACGAGCAAAGAGTCTCGAGCCGAGCGATGAGGATCTCCGGTTTCCTGACCGTCGCGCTCATTCCCGCGTTTCTTCTTGCCGGAGGTGCCGTGAAGGATTTCAGCCAGCAAGTCCCCAAGCAGGTCCGGGATTGGAAGGCGTCCGGTCCGGACGCGGTCTATGACCGGAAAACGCTCTTCGATTATATGGACGGCGGCGCGGAGGTCTACCTGGCCTACGCTTTCCGCGAGGTCTTCGTCCGCAAATACGCCGACGCCGACGGGAACGAGCTCGTCCTGGACATCTACGACATGGGCTCCCCGGCCGAGGCCTTTGGCATGTTCTCCGTCGACCGGCAGGACCCTGACGCCGGGATCGGCCAGGGTTCCGAGTACGGCTTGGGGCTCCTGCGGTTCTGGCGGGGACGCTATTTCGTCTCGGTCACGGTTTCGGGGAATGAGGAGAAAGCGGAACTGGCCGTCCTCGAGCTGGGGAAGGCGGTCGCCCCCTTGGTCGGGCCGGACGGCGCCCCGCCGGATATGCTTGAGCTCCTCCCGGCGGCCGGGCAGCAAGCGGAGAAAACGGCCTATTTTCACAGTCCGATCCACCTCGCCAACCGTTACTACGTCGCCTCCGAGAACATCCTGAACCTGGACGCGACGACCGATTGCCTGTTCGCCGAATACCGCGCGGAGGGCGCCGGAACCGCCCGTCTGCTCGTCGTCCGATACCCCGACCCCGCGAAAGCGGGGGCGGCGGCCGCTTCGTTCCGGAAATCCTTTCTGCCCCGCGCGGACGCCGACGGGGCCGCTCTGACCGAAAGCCAGGCGTGGTCGTTGATCCGGACGCGGGGACGCGTCCTGGCGGCCGTTTTCGAGGCGTCGTCGAAGGAATACGCCGGGCGGCTCGCGGAAGCCGTCCTCCGCGAGCCCCAATGAGGTGATCATGACAAATCCCATGACCCGCCGCGATTTCATGCGGGGCGCCGCCGCCGCCGTGGTCGGAGCCTCCGCCGTGTTCGGCCAAGACAGGGTCCCGCCGGTCCGGAAGACCCGGGTGGTCCTGATCCGCCACCCCGAGGCCCTCGACGCCGGCTCCGCCTTCAACGAGACGGTCATCCAGGAGATGCTGGACGAGGCCGTCGCGAAGCTCCTCGACATTGGCGACCCGGTCGAAGCCTTCAGAGAGCTCGTCAAGCCCGAGGACATCGTCGGGATCAAGACCAACGTCTGGTCCTTTCTGCCGACGCCCGCCCCGGTCGAGAGAGCCATCAAGCGCCGGGTCCTGGACGCCGGGGTCGAGGAAAGGAACATCGGCCTGGACGATCACACCGTCCGGACGAACCCCCTCTTCGTCAAAGCCACGGCCCTGATCAACGTCCGTCCGGTCCGGACGCATTACCTGGCCGGGATGTCGGGCTGCCTGAAGAACTACATCATGTTCGCCGAGTCCCAGCCGGCCCACCATCCCGACAGCTGCGCCTCGCTCGGGTCGCTCTTCCTCCTGCCCCAGGTCAAGGGGAAGACCCGGCTGAACGTCCTCTGCGCCCTGACCCCGCAGTTCCACGGCCGCGGCCCGCACAATTTCAGCCGCCGGTACGTCTGGAACTACAAAGGCCTCATCGTCGGGCGCGATCCCGTGGCCGTGGATTCGGTCGGTCTACGGCTGATCATGGCCAAGCGCCGCTTGGAATTAGGGCCGGCCCAGGAGATCCCTCCGGTCCCTAAGCACATTTCGCTGGCCGATACGAAGTACGGGATCGGCACGGCCGACCCCGAAAAGATCGAGCTCGTCCGGCTGGGCTGGCTGGACGAAGTCCTGATCTAGGCGACGGAGCGAGGGATGAACATGCGCAGATCGAGACCCGGCGGGCAGGTCTTTTCCGTCCTCTTCATGTTCCTCGTCGGCGGCCTGGCCGGCGGCGCCCCGGAAGGCGGCGAGCTGGCCTTTCTCGGCTCGTCTCTCTGGACGAAGGCCCATGACGTCGAGATCCGGGGCGGACTCGCGTATTGCGCCTTTCTGGACGGCTTCCAGATCCTGGACG
>MEYC01000020.1:0-1687 GCA_001775715.1 Candidatus Aminicenantes bacterium RBG_16_66_30
CCGCGAACGCCGGGTATCTTACGCCCGGGTCGATCCGGCCGAGGCCCACAAGATCTTCGTCATGAACGGCCTTGTCGAGGGGGAGATCGACGACCCGCCGCCCTTCCTCGCCCACAACCTCACCCTCCAGCGCCGGATCGAGGAGATCGAGGAGAAGCTCCGCCGCCGCGACATTCTCGTCGCGGAAGCCAAGATCGCCAAGTTCTATTCGGAAAAGCTCCCGGGCATCTGCGATATCCGCAGTCTGCGAAAGCTCCTCAAGGACGTCCGTGACCGCGGGGGCGACGATTCGTTCCTGCGCCTCGCCGAGGACGATCTGCTCGATCATCGCCCGGAGGAGCAGACGGTCTCCGCGTTCCCCGACAGCGTCGAGGTGGCCGGGCGCCCCTTCCGCGCCGTTTACAGGTTCGCTCCCGGCGAGGAGGACGACGGCGTCACGCTGACCGTTCCGCCCGAGCTTCTGAGCGCCATCCCGCCGGCCCGGCTCGAGTGGGGCGTGCCCGGACAGTACCAGGACAAGATCGCCGCGCTCATCAAAGGCCTGCCCAAGCGCTACCGGAAGCTCCTCGTCCCGGTAGGGGAGAAGGCCGAGATGATCGCCCGCGAGATGCCCCAGGCGCCCGAGGAGGTGCCGCTCTTCAAGGCCGTGGCGGACTTCGTCAAGCGCCGCTTCGGGGTGGAGATCCCGGCCCGCGAGTGGGCCCTGGCCGACGTGCCGCGCCACCTGCGCATGCGCGTCGCCGTGACCGATCCGGTGACGGGGAAGGTCATCGATGCCGGCCGCGACGTCGAACTCCTGCGGAAGAAGCTCGGCGCGGCCGATCAGGCGCCCTCCAAGGTCGAATCGCCGGCCTGGCGCGAGGCCCAGCGCGTCTGGGAGAAGACGGGGATCGAAAGCTGGACGTTCGGCGATCTCCCGGAGCGGATCGCCGTGGGGACCTCGCTCACGGCCTACCCCGCCTTGGAAATGGGGGACATGATACCTATTTCCCTATTCCCTTCCTCCGATAAAGCCCGGTCCCAGCCGTCTGGCCCCGGCGCCGCGGGATTCGCTGGGACCGTCGCCATCCGCCTCTTCCCGACGCGCGCCGAGGCCGAGGCGTCGCATAGGAAGGGGGTCCGCGCTCTCCTGATGCGGAAGTTCGCCAAGGAGCTGGCCTTCGTCCGGCGCTACCACAAGATCCCGGCCGAGCTCGATCGCGCCTCGCTCTTCTTCGGCGGGCGGGAAGCGATCGAGGGCGCCATCGAAGAGGCCTTGGCCCGCGACGTCTTCGAGCGCAACATCCGCACCGAGGCCGAATACAAGGCCTACGAAGCCGACGTCGGCCGCACGCTCTTCGAAAAGGGTCACGCCCTGACCCAGACGGCCCTCAAGATCGTCGACCTCAACGCCAAGATTCGGGCCGAGCTCGGGAGGGGGAGCGGGGGAGGGAGCGCAGCGAAGGGTGCAGGCTCGGGCAAAGCGGGCGCCAAATCGCTGAGCCTTTACGAGCTCAGCAGGCTCAAAGAGCGGGTCAAGCCCGAATACCTCGACGCCATCGCCGCCGACCTCGACCGCCTCGTTCCGAAGGATTTCCTCGCGGTCTACCCGATCGCCCGGCTCGTCCGCATTCCGCGCTACCTCGAAGGCCTCAATATCCGCCTCGAGCGGGCCCGCGTCGATCCCGAAAAGGACCGCGCCAAGTCC
>MEYC01000020.1:1747-2050 GCA_001775715.1 Candidatus Aminicenantes bacterium RBG_16_66_30
AGCGCGCCGCTATCGACGAGCTCCGCTGGATGATCGAGGAATTCAGGCTGGCCCTCTTCGCCCCCGAGATCAAGACCGCTTTCCCCATCTCCGCCGTCCGACTGGCGCGCAAGATCGCCGAGATCGACGCCCTGGTCTGAGCAGAGCGCATCGCGCATGCATGAGAATCCGATCCCCCGAGTTGCGTCTTTATTCATGGATAAAACATTGTCCTGAGCCCGATTGACAACCGCCTTGATACACCTTATAATACACATAAAGAGGTGTATTCGATGCGGACCAATATCGTGATCGACGACACGC
>MEYC01000020.1:2126-5133 GCA_001775715.1 Candidatus Aminicenantes bacterium RBG_16_66_30
CCGCAACCTCAAGAAAAAAGACCTACGCGAGCTCCGCGGCAAGGTCCGCCTCGCGGAGGGCTACGACTACAAGAAGCTGAGGACTCGGTGATCCTGGTCGATTCCTCGGTCCTGATCGACTTCCTCGAAGGGCGCGAGAACGTCCCCGTTGACCGCCTCGTCGAGGTCCTCGATCGGGACATCCCCTTCGGCGTAAGCCCCCTCACGATCCTCGAGGTCCTCCAGGGCGCGGCGACCGAGAAGGATTTCGCGACACTGCGCGAATACCTCGGCAGCCAAAGGATCTATAGCCTGGCCGGGGGCTTCGATTCCTACGCCGCGGCCGCGAAGATCTTTTTCGACCTGTGGAAAAAAGGAATGTCCGTGCGAAGCTCCATGGACTGCCTGATCGCCCAAACGGCCATCGAGCACGACCTGTTCCTTCTTCACAACGATTCCGATTTCGACCGGATAGCGAAGGTTTCGTCCCTCAAGATCTACTGAGACCGCCAGACAGGCCGCCCGTCCCTCTAATAGGCCCGTCAATCGCCGCCGACCGCCTCATAGCCGAATTCCTTGAAATGCGGATCGAAGGCGAAGGCCGTCCGCACGCCCGTCCGCCTCATGACCTCGAAGCTCGCGCAATCGACGAGGCTCAGTGCCCGCCGCCCCGCCGCCAGGTGTGCCCCGACCGAGGCCTCGTGGATATCCCGCGTCACCCAGACGACGCGCAAGGCAGGTACGACATCGCGTTCGAACACGCCCACGGCCTCCATGCCGATCCGCCCGGTCAACACGGCCGATGTTTCCACGAGGACATAGCTTGTCACGACGAGGGTGTTCTCGCCGCTCAGCAGTTCTTCCCAGATCCGCTTCGCCGCAGCGTGGCGCGCGTCGCTTCGGTCGAAGACGGCCAGCAGGGCGCTCGTGTCGACGAAGACGTTCATCGCGTTCCCCCGTTCTTTTTCGGGACGTCCGAACGCCCTTCAGCCAGATACCGGTCGTGGCCCGTCGAAAGGTCCGCCACTCCGGATTCGAACCGGCCCGCCGCCTCGATCGCCCGGCGTCTCAATTCCCGCGCGTCGGTGATCGGCGGAGCTTCGTGAGACCCATAAAGGCCCTTTTCCTCGGCCACCATCCCGAATTCCGCCCTTGCTCTGGCCCCCCCCTCTCGACGCCCCTCATCCCCGTGTATCGCACGGAATTCCCTCACGGCCTTCCTTACGACTTCGGCGCTCGACATCCTGTGTCGCCTGCCGTATCCGTCGAGCCATTTCTTCTCGTCCCCCGGGATGGAAATGATCGTCCTTGTCATGCGAGCCATGATCGCCTCCTGGATATATGACGAATATATATCACAAGCGATATCTTGTCAACGCATCCTTTCTCCTAGTCTTGACAGCTATAGTCTATTAGACCATACTGGTCTCGGAGGCACAAAGCCATGGAGATCATCCCCCTAACCAGGGTCAAAGCGAGATTCTCTGAGATCGTCGCGCGTCTCATCCACAGGAAGGAGGCCGTCGTGATCACGCGAAAACGTCAGCCCGTCGCGGCCCTCGTTCCCTATGAGGAATGGGCGAAAAGGGAGGCCTCTGACAGAGACGGCCTGGCCGCCGCCGCCGGTGCGCTCGCAGACTTTGACGACGAGATCGATGCGATGGTCAACGCCATCTACGAGTCCCGGGCGAACGCGAAGGACCGGAATGTCCCCATCTAGGGTCCTCCTCTGATGTACCTCATCGATACCGACGTCATCAGCAGGGTCGTCAAAACGAGCCCGCCGAAGGCCCTGATCGACCGCCTCTCGAAGATCCCGCGCCCGCTCCAATTTACGACATCGATCAACGCCGCCGAGGTCTATTACGGGGCCTGCCGGGTCGACCGTCGCGAAGAGCTCATCCGGGCCTTCGAGGAGCGCGTCCTGTCGCGCCTGACCATTCTCCCGTTCGACCTCGAGAGCGCTCGTGTCTTCGGCCGCCTCAAGGCCTCGCTGGAGGGAAGGGGTTTCCCCCGGAGCGAGCCCGACCTCCGCATCGCCGCCATCGCCCTCCAGCACGGGCTGACGGTCGTGACGGGTAACGTCCGGCACTTCGAGGGCATCCCCGGTCTAACCGTCGAAAATTGGCTGGAGTGAGGCCCGCGCAGGCCCTAAATGGGGGACAGGGTATTGCGTCCCCGATTTAGCGCCCGGCTCTCGGCCGTGGTAGAATCTAAGTCTGTAGAACGACTAAAGCATCCCATGAGCAATAAACCTGCCTCCAAGCCCGATCCGGACGTCCCCGCCGCGTCCTGCAGCGTCCCCGGCCCCACGCCGCCCTCCGACTGGGCCGCCGCGCGCGACGCCGCCATCGCCGACTTCCTCGACCGCTTCGCCACGGACTGCCCCGACCGCGACGTCCTGGCCGACCTGATGATCGCCATGACGCGCCTCGCCCGCGACGGCGCCCACCGCGGCGACCTCAAGCTCCTGACGAACGCCTTCAAGGAGCTGCGCTACGCCTTCAAGGTCTTCGCCCCTTACCACGACATCCGCAAGGTCTCGATCTTCGGCTCGAGCCGCACCCCGGCCGACCACCCCGACTTCCTCCAGGCCGTCGCCTTCGCCCGCCTCATGCGCGAGCGCCAGTGGATGGTCATCACCGGGGCCGGGGACGGCATCATGGGCGCCGGCCAGCGCGGTGCCGGCCGCGCCGCCTCGTTCGGCGTCGCCATCCGCCTGCCCAACGAGCAGAAGACCAACGTCGTCATCGCCGACGACCCGAAGCTCATCAACTTCAAGTACTTCTTCACCCGCAAGATCCTCTTCCTCAAGGAGGCCTCGGCCGTCGCCCTCTTCCCCGGCGGCTTCGGCACCCAGGACGAGGGCTTCGAGGCCATGACCATGATCCAGACGGGCAAGACCAACCTCATGCCCCTGGTCATGATCGACGCCCCCGGCGGAACCTACTGGCAGCACTGGCGCACGTACCTCAAGGCCGAGCTCCTCCACAACGGCATGATCGACGAAGAGGACATGAACCTGTTC
>MEYC01000021.1 GCA_001775715.1 Candidatus Aminicenantes bacterium RBG_16_66_30
AGGAGAAAGAGCGGGGCCACGCCGGACTCGTCGCCGAAGCGGAGGGGCTCGAGCGCGGCTTCTTCGAGACCAAGGCCGGTCTCGACCTCGTCCAGGAGCGGATGAACGGCCTCGGCGACCAGATCCGGGCCACGGAGAAGCGCCAGGCGGCCGCCGCCGCCAAGATCGAGCTGCTCGAGGCCGACGCCCGGCAGAGCGAAGAGGCCCAGGCCCGCCTGCGGGAGGAGATCCAAGCCCTTCGCGAGAGCGCCGGGTCGGTCGGCGAGGAGCGCCTCGGCGCCGAAGCGCGGCTCGAGGAGATGGAAGCGGCGCTCGCGCGCGGCCGCGAAGCCCTCGAGAGCTCCGAAGCCGCCGTCCTGAGGACTCGGGAGGAAGAGGAAGCGGCCAAGAACGAGCGCGTCCGCGACGAGATCCGCAAGGCCGAGGTCGAGCGCGACCTGGTCAATCTCGACGAGATGTGCTGGCAGGAGCTCAAGAAGACCTTAGCCGAGCTCAGGAGCGAGGTTCGGGCCGCCGCCGAGGCCGCCCCGGCCGCGGCGCCGGCAGAGGAGCCGGAAGCCGAAGACGAGGGCGACGAGGAGACCGAAGAGAATGGCGCCGCGAGCGAGGCGCCGCCCTCCGCCGAAGCCGAGGCGCCCAAGCCGCGCCGGACGGTCAGAAAATGGCGGCCCCTTGCCGAGATGTCGGACGAGGACGTCGAGAAGGAGCTTGAAGAGGCCCGGGAGACGGTCAACCGCTTCAAGGCCGTCAACCTCATGGCCGAGGAAGAGTTCCTCGAGCAGAAGAAGCGCTTCGATTTCCTGACGGAGCAGCGCGGCGACCTCCGCGAGTCGATCACCTCGACCGAGGAGGCCATCCGCAGGATCGACGAGGAGAGCAAGACCCAGTTCCTCAAGGCTCTGGGGGAGGTCAACAAGAACTTCCAAGACCTCTTCGCCTTGCTCTTCAAGGGCGGCAACGCCGCGGTCAAGCTCCTCGAACCGGAGAATCCGCTCGAGAGCGGCGTCGAGATCATCGCTCAGCCGCCGGGGAAGCGCGTCCAGAACCTCAGCCTGCTTTCGGGCGGCGAGAAATCGCTGACCAGTCTGGCCTTCCTCTTCGCCATGTTCCGCTACCGGCCCTCGCCGTTCTGCTTCCTCGACGAGGTCGACGCGGCCCTCGACGACGTCAACCTGGCCCGCTTCCTCGACCTCCTCCGGCAGATCAAGCACCAGACGCAGTTCATCCTCATCACCCACAACTACAAGACGATGGAAGTGGCCGACTACATCTACGGCACGACCATGGCCGAGCCCAACATGACCCGGCTTCTCTCGGTCAAGCTCGAGAGGAAGGGCGGCGAAGCGCCGCCCGAATCCGTATAGCGGGCCGGCCGGCCCGGCGCGAAGGAGGGCGGCATGTCGACCTATCTCATCATCATCCTCGCTTATCTCATCGCTCTGACGGTCCTGAACTTCATCCGCTCCAGGAAGATCAAGAGCCAGGAGCAGTTCATGGTCGCCGGACGGAGCCTCAAGTGGCAGGTCATGGTCTTCACCCTGATCTGCACCTGGATCGGCTCGGGGACGTTCATCAGCGGTGCCGAGTTCGCCTCCAAGGCCGGCTTCTCGGCCCTCTGGCTGGCCGGCGGGGCCTGGGTCGGGATCATCCTCATCTATTTCCTCGCAGCCAAGATCCACACGTTCGGGCAGTACACGGTGGGCGACGTCCTCGAGGTCCGCTACGGCCCGGCCGCGCGCGTCTTCGGGGCCATCGCCCTGATCATGTCCTTCGTCTCCATCGTCTCCTACCAGTTCGTCGCCGGCGGCTTCATCCTCAACGTCATCACGGACGGCAAGATCTCGGAGGCGACCGGAACGCTCATCGCGGCCGCGTTCGTCATCCTGTTCACGGCCCTGGGCGGCATGGTCGCCATCGCCTACACGGACCTGCCGAATGGCATCATCATCGTCCTGGCCTGCCTGCTCGCAGTGCCTTTCGTCATCGGCGCGTCCGGCGGCCTGCCGGCGGCCAAGGCGGCCCTCGAGCCGGGCTATTTCGCAGTCGTCAACAGCCAGTTCGGCGCTCATCCCTGGCTCAAGGCCATCGGCTACTTCCTCTCGACGATGTTCCTGCTCCTGGGCGTGCAGAGCATGTACCAGAAGTTCTACAGCGCCAAGTCGGCCAAGGACGCCAAGAAGGCCGTGGCCTGGTGGACGGTCGGGACGATCTTCGTCGAGACCGTGGTCGTCGTCATCGCCGTCTTCGCCTTCAGCAAGCTCCAGGGCCAGATCGACCTGAGCGTGCCCAAGGCCGGCGGCAAGGTCGTCCTGATGGCGGCCAAACAGCTCGTGCCCTTCCCCGTCGGCGTCCTGCTCCTCGGCGCGGCCTGCGCCGTGGTCATCTCGACGGGCATGAATTACCTCCTCTCCCCTTCGACGACCCTGATGCGCGACATCTACCAGCGCTTCATGAAGAAAACGCCGGGCGAGAAGAACATGGTCGCCCTGCAGAAGGTCCTTATCGTCGCCATCGGCGTCGTGGCCTTCCTGCTGGCCACCCAGCTCAAATCGGTCCTGGAGATGAGCTTCTTCGCCTACACCATTTACGGCGTGGCCATCACCCCGGCCCTCCTCGCCGCCCTGGCGTGGAAGCGGGTGACCAAGGCCGGCGGCCTGGCCTCGATCATCTCCGGAACGGTCGTCTGCCTCGTCTTCTTCGCCCTGCCCAAGATCAAGAGCCTCTCCATCCCTGTCATCGAGGGCGACCCCTGGGGCATCCCGCTCATCTATCCCGCGCTCTTCGCCTCGCTCGCCGCGCTCGTCATCGTCAGCCTGCTCACGCCGAAGCCCAAGCCCGAGGAGCTGGAGAGGTTCTTCCCGAAGAAGCCGCAATAATCCGTTGCTGAATGAGGGAAAGCTAGGGGACATGTACCTTGGGTACGTGTCCCCTGGAGGCGAGATGAAAACGGGCGTCGTCATCGACCGGCGCTACATGGACCACGACATGGGCGCCTACCATGTCGAATCGCCGGCGCGCATCGAGGTCCTCCTGCGGATGCTCGCTGAGGACCCGCCCATCCCCTACCGGGCCATCGAGCCCCGCCCGGCGACGGACGACGAGCTGGGCCGGGTCCATGAGCGCGGCTATATCGATCTCATCCGCGCGACGGCCGGAAAGACCGTCTTTCTCGACGGAGACACGACCGCCGGCCCAAAAACCTATGAGACGGCTTTGCTCGCGGCCGGCGGCTTTCTCGAAGCCCTTGACCGGATCATGGACAGCTCGGTACGCAACGCTTTCGCCCTGGTCCGCCCGCCCGGCCACCACGCCGAGGCCTCTCAAGCGCGGGGCTTCTGCGTCTTCAACAACGTCGCCGTCGGCGCCGAGCATCTCCTCCGGACGCACGGCCTCGAGCGGGTCCTCATCGTCGACTGGGACCTCCACCACGGCAACGGGACCGAGCACGCATTCTACGAGCGCCGCGACGTCCTGTATTTCTCGACCCACCAGGTCCCCCTTTACCCCGGCACGGGAGCCGCACGCTTTTTCGGTTTCGGCGCAGGCCTCGGCTACAACCTCAACGTTCCCCTTCTCGCCGGCAAGGGCGACGCCGACTATCTCCATATTTACGAGAAGATCCTGGCCCCGGTCGCGGCCCAGTTCGCCCCCGAATTCATCCTGGTCAGCGCCGGATTCGACATCGGCGCCGGCGACCCCCTCGGGGGGATGTCGGTGACTCCGGCCGGATTCGGCCGCATGACCGCGGCTCTCCTGGCCATGGCCGAGCGGACTGCGGCCGGCCGGTTGGCCTTGGTCCTCGAGGGGGGCTACGATCTTGCGGCTCTCACGAACGGGGTCAGAGAGGTTCTAAAAGCGCTCTCAAGAGGGACAGCCCCCGCCGGGGACAGCCCCCTCCCCTCGGACGCCCTTCGGGTGGAGCTCCGGGAGGCGCGGGCGACCTTCCGCGCGAAATGGGACCTCCCCGAGGCCTGACTGTCCTCCCCCCTGGATAACGTCACCAATTCAGGACAGACCGGGGCCCGACTTTCCCATATCTCCAGGGGGAGTTCTTGGCATGGTTTTTGCACATAAGGAGATCAGGAATAGGAGTAAGGATCATGAGAAGGACACTCGTTATCGCATTCGCCGTTCTCGTTCTCGCTGTGGGCATCTTCGCCCAGGAGGCGCAAGCCCCGGCTCCGCAGACCCCCCCCGCGCAGGCCCCTCAGGAGGCAAAGGACGCGAAGTATACCAACGAGTCCGTCGCCCGCCTGAGCTTCGTCGAGGGCAAGGCTTTCGTGCAGAGGGCCTCCGACCTCGGCTATGAGGAGGCGGCGCTCAACATGCCCATCAGCGAAGGCGACCGCATCGGCACGTCCGAGGGCCGGGTCGAGGTCCACTTCGGCCGGGGGAACTATATCCGTCTCGACGGCGAGACCAAGCTCGATATCCTCAACCTGCCGAAGAAGACCGACGACATCGCCCGTTTCCGCGTCTGGTCGGGCAACATCTTCCTCGTCGTCGGGACGCTGAAGGAGGAGAAGGCGATCGAACTTCATACCGCCGACTCTTCTTTCTACGTGCTCGACCGCGGCGTCTACCGGGTGGACGTCCGCGAGAACAAGGACACGGAGATCCAGGTCTACAACGGTCTCCTCGAGGTCGCCGGCGAGGAGGGCTCGACCCTGCTCAAGGGATCCCAGCGGCTCGAGGTCTCCGAGGGCCGCTTCACGTCGAAGCCCACGTCCTTCATCGCCGTGGCCAACGACGGCTTCGACCGCTTCAACGAATCGCGGACCGCCGCGACGGGACGTCAGTACGCCCAGAGCCGTCTGCCCGAAGAGCTCTCCGATTACGAGGCCGACCTCGAGGAATACGGCGAATGGACCTATCTCCCGCCCTACGGCAACGTCTGGGTGCCGGGCGGCGTGGACGACGACTGGCGCCCCTATTATAACGGCCGGTGGACCTGGCTTCCCCTGTCGGGCTGGACCTGGTGGCCCTATGAGCCCTGGGGCTGGTCGACCTTCCACTATGGCCGCTGGCACTGGGGCGTCGACTTCGGCTGGTACTGGATCCCCATGAATATGTGGGGCCCGGGCTGGGTGAACTGGTGGTGGGACGACTTTTACTTCGGCTGGGCGCCGCTCAGCTACTGGGGCTACCCCGGCATCGTCTACGGGGGCGCCTACTACGGCCACTACTACGGCGCCTACTACCCCCAGCATTCACGGGCCCTGACGGTCGTCCGGCGCGATCAGCTCAAGGACCCGCATATCGCGCAGAACGCTCTCCGGGGTGATTCCCTCAAGAGCTTGAACAGGATGAGCCTGACGAACCGGAGCCTCAGCCTCAAGCCGGCCGGCTCGAAGATCTCCGTCCAGCCGCTCGACGGCAACCGGGTCCTCCTCCGGAACGACAGCCGGGGGAGCGGACTCGCGCAGGACCGGCGGATCAACCGACCGTCCTCGGGCGGCGCGGCGAATTCGTCCGAGCCCCGGGCGATCCGGAAACCCGACAACCCGGGGAAATCCGAGGAGAAGGGCGGGGGGACGGCGGCCAAGCCGCAGAGCGTCAAGAGCCCCTCCGGCGGCGGCGAGAAGAAGGCCGCTTCGCCCAAGTCCT
>MEYC01000022.1 GCA_001775715.1 Candidatus Aminicenantes bacterium RBG_16_66_30
GTAGAAGGAGTCGCGCTTGTCCTCGCTTTCATCCGTATCGGGGTAGTTCGTCGTGAAGAGGGTCATCTTCTTGTGGTTGTAGCGGTGGTTGATGATATAGAAGACCGTCTCCTCGACCCAGGCCGAGGTCCTCTTCGCCCCGAGCTCGTCGAGGACGAGGACTTCCGACGAGAAGACCGGGGCGAGGACGTCGGACTCGGACATGTTCGACTCGGGCGTGAAGGTGCTCTGGATCTCGCGGATGAGGTCGCGGGAGTCGTAGAAGATACAGGCCGCGTCCTTGGTCCGGATGAGCTCCTGGATGATGGCCACGGCCAGGTGGGTCTTCCCCACCCCGCAGGGCCCGATGAAGACGAGCCCGACGTCCTGGACCGGGTAGTTCTTGACGAACTGCCGGGAGATCTTCAGGGCGTCCCGGTGGGAGTCGTTGTGGACCTCGAAGTTGTCCAGGCTGCAGTTCAGGTAGCGCCGGGGGATGTTGGCCTGGTCGACGAGGGCCTGCTTGACGCGGGCGTCGAAGCAGATGCAGCGCTTGGCCACCTGGGAGCCGCCGGCGTCCCCGAGCAGCCAGCCCGTCCCCTGGCACTTCCCGCAGACCGTCGGGGCGCTCAATTCAGGTATCCTCTGAGGTGCTGGAGCTTTTGGGACCGGCTGAGCTTTCGCATGGCCTTTTGCTCGATCTGACGAATCCTCTCCCGGGTCAGATTCAGCCGGGCGCCGATCTCCTGAAGGGTCAGCGGCCGGTCGTCGTCCAGCCCGAACCTCAATTTTAACACAAGTGCCTCTTTTTCATCCAATTCCCCGAGGATGCCGCGGATCTGCTGCTGGACGGAGGCCTTGATGATCTGATACTCGACCGACGGAGAGGCGGCGTCATGGATCCGGTCTTCGACCTCGAGATCGTCGTCGTTGACCTTGTCGCTCAGGGACAGGTTCCGCTCGTCGAGGATCCTGAGGTCGTCGAGGTCGGTCTCCGAGATGCCCATAGCCTGGGCGATCTCTTCCCGGGTCGGGTCCCGGCCGAGCTGGATTTTGAGCTCCGCCGTCTTCCGTTTCATCGCGGAGATCTGATCGGCCAGCTTCTGGGGGATGTTGTAGATCCGCGAGTAATGCGTCAGGGCGTGGAGGATGGCCTGGCGGATCCACCAGACGGCGTAAGAGACGAAACGGACGCCTTTCGCGGGATCGAACCGTTTGGCCGCTTCGATCAGCCCCACGTTGCCCTCGTCGATGAGGTCGAGGAGGCCGAGGCCCATGCCCCGGTATTTCTTGACATAGGAGACAACGAACCGGAGGTTGGCCTTGACCAGGGACTGGATGGCCTCCTTGTCCCCCTTCCGGATCTTCTCGCCGAGGGCCTTCTCCTCGGCTTCGGTCAGGGTCGGGAACTTGGCGATCTCCTCCAGATAGTGCTTGAGGCTCCTGGAGTCGATGAAATCGCGGGGATCCATGCCCTACTCGTCGCGGCCCCTGGCCTTGACCACGCCCCCGGGCCGGACGCTGACCAGAGCCTTCTTCCGGGCCTCGAATTCGTCTTCCTTGCCCTGGAAGAACTCCCGGCGGACGTACTCGAGGAACTCGCCGACTTCGGCCTCGATGCGCTCGATCTTGCCCCTCATGTTGAGGATGACCTCGACTCCGGCCAGGTTCACCCCGAGGTCCCGGATGAGGTTGAGGATGAGCTCCAGCCGCTTGAGGTCCTCGCCCGAATAGAGCCGCGTGTTGCCATCGCTGCGGGAGGGCGCGAGCAGGCCTTCCCGCTCATAGAGGCGCAGGGTTTGCGGGTGGATGTTGTACATCTTGGCGACGCTCGATATGTGGTAATACTGGGCCGGGCCCTTTTTCGTTTCCTTGCGCGCGTTCTTCATGTCAGCTCAGCCCTGTCGTTTCCCTGGGATTGGGGCCGGAGACCTTCTCCAGCTCCTTCATCATCTCCCGGACCCGCTCGTCCTCGAACGGCGGCGGGACGATGTACACTTCGGCGTGCTCGTCGCCGCGGCCCTTCCGGCCCGGGAGGGGGGCGCCCTGCTCCTTGATCCGGAACTTCTGGCCCGACTTCGTGCCGGGCGGGATACGGATGGTCGTCTTACCCCAGAGGGTCGGGACCTCGATCTTGGCCCCGAGCGTCGCCTCCGGTACCGTGATAGGGACTCGAATAAGGATGTTCGCCCCCTCGCGGCGGAAGAAGGCGTGGGGCGCGACTTCGATGACGATGTAGAGGTCGCCGGGAGGCCCGCCGTTGCGGCCGGCGTTGCCCCGCCCCGGAACGCGGACCTTGGAGCCGTTGTCGACCCCGGCGGGGATACGGACCGTGATGAGGTCGGAGATCTGGGCCGCGCCCTGGCCGCCGCAGGCCCGGCACGGCTCGCCGGGGGCCTTCCCCGACCCGCCGCAGGCCGGGCAGCCGCCCGAGAATTTCATGAAGCCGCGCTGGACGGTGCCCCGTCCGGTGCCTCCGCAGGTCGGACAGGGGCGGCGCCTGCCGCCGGACGCCCGGCCCGTCGCGCCGCAGGCTTCGCAGGCGACCAGGCGGTTGACCCGGATCCGGGCCTGGACGCCGTGGATGGCGTCCTCGAAGCCGATCGACATCGAGTATTGGAGGTCCTCGCCCCGCTCGGGCCCCCCCCCGGCCTCCTGGGCGCCCCGGATCCCTCCCCCGCCGCTGAAGAGGTTCTCGAAGAAATCCCGGAACGTCGAGGACCCGTAATCCGAGAAGTCGAAGCCCTCGAAGCCCGGGCCTCCCGGCCCCGCCGGACCCGTTCCCGGAGGAATGCCGCTCGTGTCGCCGAACTGGTCGTAGTGGGCCCGCTTTTTCGGGTCGCTGAGGACGGCGTAGGCCGCCTGGATCTCCTTGAAGCGGGCTTCCGCCGTCTTGTCGCCGGGATTCAGATCCGGATGATATTTCCGGGCCAGCTTCCGGTAGGCCTTCTTGATATCGGTGACGGCCGCGCTCCTGGGGACACCCAGCGTCTGATAATGGTCTTTCGCCATCGCCGCACCTCGATCGTCGGCGGGCCCGTCCCGGGTCCCGGTTTATCCGTCAGAAGGCCGCCGGGCCTAGCTCTTCTTGGTCTCGTCGACGACTTCGGCGTCGATGACCTCGCCCTCTTCGGAAGCGGAGCCGCCGCGGCCGTCGCCGCCGGAGGCCTGCTGCTGATGGCCGGACTGGGCGCCGCCGCCCGACGGCCCGCTGCCGGGCTGGGGACCCGCCTGCCGGTACATGAGCTCCGTCAGCTTATGCGAGGCCTTGGACAGGTCCTCGGTGGCCTTGCGGATGCGCTCCAGGTCGTCCGATTCGATGGCTTTCTTGGTGTTCTCGATCTCCCGCTGGACGGATTCGGTCTCCTCCGCCGGGACCTTGTCCGCGTTCTCCCGGAGGAGCTTCTCCAGGCTGTAGACGAGCTGGTCGGCGTGGTTGCGGGCGTCGATCGTTTCGCGCCGCTTCCGGTCCTCGGCCGCGTTCGATTCGGCGTCCTTGACCATGCGGTTGATCTCCTTCTCGTCGAGGCCGCTGTGACCGGTGATCGTGATGGCCTGCTGCTTGCCCGTGCCCAGGTCCTTGGCGGAGACGTGGAGGATGCCGTTGGCGTCGATGTCGAAGGTCACCTCGACCTTGGGGATGCCCCGCGGGGCCGGCGGGATGCCGTCGAGGTGGAACCGCCCGAGGGTCCGGTTGTGGGCGGCCATCTCGCGCTCGCCCTGAAGGACATGGATCTCGACGCTCGGCTGGTTGTCCGAGGCCGTCGAGAAGATCTCCGCCTTTTTGGTCGGGATGGTCGTGTTGCGCGTGATCATCCGAGTGAAGACGCCGCCGAGGGTCTCGATGCCCAGCGTCAGCGGGGTGACGTCGAGGAGCAGGACGTCCTTGACGTCGCCGGAGAGGACGCCGCCCTGGATGGCCGCGCCGACGGCGACGACCTCGTCCGGGTTGACGCCCTTGTGGGGCTCCTTGCCAAAGAGCTCGTGGACGAGCTGCTGGATGCGGGGCATGCGGGTCTGGCCGCCGACGAGGATGACCTCGTGGATGTCCGAGGCCTTGAGGTTGGCGTCGGCCAGGGCCTGGCGGACCGGGGCGACCGACCGCTGGATGAGGTCCTCGCAGAGCTGCTCGAGCTTGGCCCGGGTCATCTTCATCAGGAGGTGCCTCGGCCCGGAGGCGTCGGCGGTGATGAAGGGCAGGTTGATCTCGCTCTCGAGGGTCGTCGAGAGCTCGACCTTGGCCTTCTCGGCCGATTCCTTGAGCCTCTGGAGGGCCATCTTGTCCCTGGTCAGGTCGATGCCGGACTCCCGGCGGAACTCCTGGACGATCCAGTCCTGGACGCGCTGGTCGAGGTCGTCGCCGCCGAGGTGTGTGTCGCCGTTGGTGGCCTTGACCTCGACGACGCCTTCGCCGACCTCGAGGATTGAGATGTCGAACGTCCCGCCGCCGAAGTCGTAGACGGCGATCGTCTCGTCCTTCTTCTTGTCCATGCCGTAGGCCAGGGCGGCGGCCGTCGGCTCGTTGATGATGCGCTCGACCTTGAGGCCGGCGATCTGCCCGGCGTCCTTGGTGGCCTTCCGCTGGCTGTCGTTGAAGTAAGCCGGGACCGTGATGACGGCCCGTTCGACCTTCTCCCCGAGGTAGTCCTCGGCGGCCTTTTTCAGCTTCTGGAGGATGAACGCCGAGATCTCAGGCGGGGCGTACTTCTTGCCGTGCGCCTCGACGCGGACATCGCTGTTCTCGGCCTCGGCGACCTTGAACGGGACCTGTTTGATCTCCTGGCCGACTTCGCCGTAGCGGCGGCCCATGAACCGCTTGATCGAGTAGATCGTGTTCTCGGGGTTCGTCACCCGCTGCCTCTTGGCGACCTGGCCGACCAGGATCTCGCCCTTCGGCGTGAACGCGACGACGGAGGGCGTCGTCCGGCCGCCTTCCTCATTCGGAATGACGGTCGTCTTTTCGCCTTCCTGAATGGCGACGACGGAATTCGTCGTGCCCAAGTCAATGCCGATGATCTTTCCCATAAGGGTCCTCCTGATGGATTTGATTTAGTGCTTACCTATTATAAAATCTTAGCGTGCTGTTGTCAATATAAAAGACAGAAATATCTAAAAAAGTCCATATATCGTTTATTTACAGCAGGCTAAAGGACGATGCCCTTGATGCCATCGAAGAAATGCCAATATATCGCCTGAGCTTCCTGGCCTTGTTCGAAGGTCAGCTCGAGCTCCGAGATCTTCTTCCCTTCCCGCGATCCGAAGAGATTGCGCAGGGGCAGATCGATGTACCAGTGCCAGGCATCTTTCAGGGTTCCCGCCAGTCCCTTCGAGCCGCCGGCCCCAGCCTTGATGGTGATGCGGAGACCGTTGTCGAAGTCCAAGCTGAACTTCTTCGGCATGTCCTTGAGCTCGAGGGCTTCCAGGTCGAATTCGGCCGGGCTCGCCGGCGCGGCCGCGCCCTTGGCCGCCGGCTTGGCAGCCTCCGCCGGGGCCGGTTCCGGCTCCTCCGTGTCGCCGGGCTTGATGACGATCCTTTCCGGCGCCTTGAGCGTCGTCTTCCGGACGAGCTCGACCGTCCCCGCGAAACCCGGGTTGCCCCAGAACCTCATCGCCCGGAGCGGCCAGGACTTGAGGACCATCCCCCGGACCCTCAGCTCGAGCTTGCGCCCGAGGACGTCGAGGACGAAATAGAAATTCGAGTCCTTGGCCTGCCCGTATTCGGTGGTAAGCGCGGCTTGCGTCTTGGCCAGGGCCGTCCTGTCCACGGCCGCTCCCCGCCCGATCGCGACGAGCGCGGCCGCTCCCAGGATCGCCAGCGCTATCGTCCTTTTCATCCCTCTTGTCTCAATAGATGTAGATCTTCGCGCCGATAGGGACCGCTTTGAAGACCGCCTTGAGGTCATCGTCCCCGACCCGGACGCACCCGTGGGTGACGTTCCGGCCGAGGAGGCGGGTGTAGAGCGTGCCGTGGATGAAGTAGCCCTGGCCGAAGCCCAGCGCGTAGTCGCCGAGGGTACCCGATTCGATCCGGTCCTCCAGGCCCTTGGGGATAGCCTCCCCTTCCTCGATGAAGGCCCAGTCCGGCTTGACCCAATAGGGGTTGGTGATCTTAGACTTGACGCTGAACTCGCCCCGGGGGGTGTCGAAGACCCAGGACCGCTTCTTCCCGCCGGGCTCCTCGAGGACGACCCCGCTGCCGCAGGAGATGACGGCCTCGCGCACGACCTTGGCCCCCTCCTTGAGGTAGAGCCGGTTGGCGGCCGTATCGATCACGATATAGAGACCCCTCGGCAACAGCGCGGTCATCCGTTTTTCGAGCTGCTGGACGTTCCGCTCGGCTCGGGAGACGTCCTTCTCGGCGACGGGCCGGACGCTCTCCGCCGGCGGCCAGGCCGAGACCTGCTTGAAGCCGATAAGATACGCCGCCCCGACGACAGCAAGGAACCCCAGTCCGGCGAGGGCGGCCACGGCGATGAGAACGCGCTTGATCATCGTCGTCACTTGTCCCGGATCGCTTTGATGACGAAGTTCTCGGCCTCCATCGTCCCGATGATCGTGACCGGCGTCCCGACCTGGACCATGGCGTAGAGCTCGTCCATCATGGCATTATCGAGTGAGACGCAGCCGCGGGTCAAGCTGTCCTGCCCACCGCCGTGGATCTCGACGTTCCCCCCGATCGAAGCGTTCCGGGGGATGTTGCCCCGGGCCTTCTCCCGGGCGAACCAGCGCCGGTCCTCGTCGTTCGGATAATTGATGAGCAGGGCTTTATGATAGAGGCTCGAAGGGATCTTGCGGACGACGCTGTAGCGGCCCTCGGGGGTGGCGTTGTCGCCGGCGACGCGCTTGTCGGCCAGGCCGTTGAAGCCCCATCCCACATCGTAGGTCCGGGTGAGACTGCCGTTCTTGTAGACGGCGAGCCGGCGCTCGAGCTTGCTGACGATGACGGCGATCGTCCCCCGCCTCTTGGATTCCGCGATCGTCTCGTCGGCCGCCTGTTTCCAGGCCTTGACCTGGGCCGGTTCGAGGTATCGGGAGATGTGCGAGATCACGGCCCGCTCGGCCTCCCCGGCCAGGTCCGAGGCCGCTTGGAGCCGGCCGGCCGCTTCCTCGAACCGGGCGTCCTCGATGAGCCCGTCGGCCTCGGCCAGGATGAGCGAGGCCCGCGTCAGGCGCTGGCGCCCGACCCCCCGTTCGACGAGCGAGAGGGTCAGCTCGTCGAGCGTCCGGAGCCGCCTGCGGATCGAGTCGGCGGACACGGACAGAGCGGCCGCCTCCCGGGCGATGGTGGCCTCGACCTTCGACCGCAAGGCGTTCCCGGAGATGATGACGGAGGCGAAGTCGGTCCGGACCCGGTCGTAGTCCCGGAACCAGCCCAGCTTGAGACTCTCCCGCTCGAGGGACCGGCGGGCAGTCCTCAGGCTTTCGAGGTAGGCCGCGTGCTCCTGGCCGGCGAAAAAGGAAGCGCCGGACCTCCAGAGGTCCTGTTCCTGAAGGTCGGCTTCAAGGACCTCCGGAGGGACCGGCGCGGTTCGACAACCAAAAAGCAAAACAGCCAGAACAAGGACGGCTGTTCTACGTGACCTCAAGGAGAGAGATTTACCTCTTCACCTTGGCGATGGCGGCGTTGATCTGTTCGACGATCGCGGCGGCCTTCTCCTTGACGGCGGCGGCCTTATCCTTGGCTCCGAAATAGTCCTCGGCGGCTAGGGCGGCGTCGACGTCCATCATCGCCGTGTCGAGACCGGCGAGGTCGGCCTTCATGGCCTCGATGTCGGCCTTGGTGCCCTTGCCTTTGGGGGCCTTCTCGAGGAGGGCCTTGGCTTCTTCGAGGACGGTCTTGGCCTCGCCGATGGCGGTCTCGGCTCCGGCCTTGGCCTCGGCGATCCGCCCGGGGATGAGGGCCGCGACGGTCTTGGCGTCATCGGCGACCTTGGTCAGCATCTCCTTGGCCGGCCCGTACTTCTTGAAGAATTTCTTGGACTGGGCGTTGACGGCGTCAAGGGCGGCCTGCAGGTCGCCGTTGAGCTTGGCCAGCTCGTCCTTCGCGTATATCCCACCCTTGGCGTCGACGACGCCCTGGATGGCGGCCTTGGCGGCGTCCATCAGCAAGGTGGGTTGCTTGGCGCAGCTCGTGAACGCGAACACGACGATGAGCGCCAGGGCTAAGCCTTTCACGATGTTCTTCATGATGATTTGACCTCCTTTAAGGTTTTCTCTATGAGATCCGTGAGATAGGCGACGACTCTGGGGATGTTGGTATTCTACTCCGGCTAGGCGATAGACAAATACCCTATGACCGATTTTTATATCACAGGGAAGGACGTTTGTCAAATATAAAAGGAGAGGAGGAGGGCATCGGCGGCCTCCCTCCTCCCCTCCCGTTCAGCTCTCTTGCGTGGCCGGCGTCACTTGTCCGGGTCGATGATGACGCCTTCCCGCATCTTCTTCTGGACGTCCTCGCGGGAGGCGCGGATGATCTCCTCGGCCATCTTGAAACGGACGTCGGCCGGGAAGCTGAACCGGGCGACGCCCTCTTCGATGGCCTTGGTGCCGACGGCCACGGCCTCCCTGGGGAAGACCTCCCATTCGTCCATGTTGGGGATGATGTAGTCTTCGTGGATGCCCTTGTCCTCGGCCACCTTGGCCAGCTCGCGGGCGGCGGCGATGCACATGCCGTCCGTGATCGTCTTGGCCCGGACGTCCAGGGCGCCCCGGAAGATGCCGGGGAAGCCGAGGGAATTGTTGACCTGATTGGGGAAATCGGACCGGCCGGTGGCCACGATCCGGGCGCCGGCTTCCTTGGCCTCCCAGGGCCAGATCTCGGGGATGGGGTTGGCCTCGGCGAAGACGATGGCGTCCTTGGCCATGGCCTTGATCCACTCGGGCTTGATGGTACCGGGCCCCGGCGTGGACGCGCTGATGAGGACATCGACGCCGACGAGGGCGTCGGCGATCGAACCCTGCTTGCCCTTGGGGTTGGTCCGCAGGCAGAGGTCCCATTTCTCCTTGAAGTTCTTCTGGAGGTTCTCCTTGTCGGCGCGGTCGCGGGACAGGATGCCCTTGGAGTCGACAGAGAGCATGTTCGCGGGATTGGCGCCGGCCAGCATGATCTGGCGGGAGATGTTGATGCCCGAGGCGCCGGACCCGACGACCGTGATCTTGACCTCGGCGATGTCCTTCTTGACGATCTTGAGGGCGTTGATGAGTCCGGCCACGGTGACGCAGGCCGTGCCCTGCTGGTCGTCGTGCCAGACGGGGATCTCGCACTTGGCGCGGAGCTCGTCGAGGATCCGGAAGCACTTGGGCTGGGCAATGTCCTCGAGGTTGAAGCCGCCGAAGGACGGCTGGAGGGCGCGGCCGATCTCGATGATCTTATCGGGATCTTTCTCGTCGAGGCAGAGGGGGAAGGCGTCGACGCCGCCCAGATACTTATAAAGGATCCCTTTGCCCTCCATGACCGGCAGGCCGGCCTCGGGGCCGATATCGCCGAGCCCGAGGACGCGGGTGCCGTCGCTGATGACGGCCACGGAATTCCACTTGTTGGTGTACTCGTAAGCCTTCTGCTTATCGACGGCGATCTCTTTGCAGACGGCGGCGACGCCGGGGGTGTACCAGATCGCGAAATCGTTGAAGTCGCGGATCCGGCATTTGATGGCCGTGCCCATCTTGCCCTTGTAGAATCTGTGGAGCCGGGGGGCATCCAGGGAAGGCTGCTGGGCCTTGGCCAACAGCTCCTCGACAGTGACCTTTTTCATGAAAACCTCCAGGGAAATTTAAAAATGCGAAGACGTATCATAAGGACGGGGACGCGAAAAGTCAATCGTTTTCCGCCCCGGCAACGGGGACGGCGACAAGCCGCTTTCCGACGCGGCGCAGGGACGCGAACGGCGTCCGGAGATCGTGGCTGAAGCCCAGGACCCAGCCCTCATCGGCGGCCCGCTCGAGGAGCGCCTTCTTGTTGTTGAACGTGTCGACCGGGTAAAGGTCGTAGCTCATGATGGTGTCGAGGCCGATGTGGGCCGTCGTGGGCACGGCGTCGGCCAGATAGAAGAACGTTCTCCCGCCCGAAGCGACCTTGACGCCCTGGTGAAAGGCGGTATGGCCGGCGACGAGGACGGCCTCGACGCCCGGAGCGAGGGGCCTGTCGCCGTCGAGGAGCCGAAGCCTGTCCCCTTCCGCGAGCCCCTTGAGCCGGGCCGGGAGGTAGCTGGGCTTGTCCCGGTCGACCGGATGGAGGGCCTGCTCCCACTCGCCGCGCTGGACGACGTAGCGCGCGCGGGGGAAGGCCGGCGCCCACGTCCCATCGGCCGCCCGGACGGTGTTGCCGCCGCAGTGGTCGAAATGGAGGTGGCTGTTGACGACGATATCGACGCCCTCGGGTTCCAGGCCGAGCTCGGCGAGGCCCGCGAGAAGCCCGGGGCGACGCTCGAACGAATAGAAGTCGATATGCCGCCGGCCGACATCGGGGCCGACGCCCGTGTCGACGAGGATCGTCGTCTTCGGCGTTCGGATGACATAGCTGTTCAGGGCCAGTGTTATCCGGTTCTCGGCGTCGGGGGGGGCCTTCGCGGCCCAGAGCGTCCGGGGAACGACTCCGAACATGGCCCCTCCGTCTACGCGGAAGGTCCCGTCGAGAAGCCGGATGACCTCGAACTCTCCGATCCGGACCCGGTCGGAGGGCAAGATCACGGCTTATCCAGGCGAGCCTCGAGACCGGCGCGGGTCTTCGAAGCCAGCCGGATCTCGCCCGTGTCCATCCGGATGGCGTCGACGGGGCAGGCCTCGACGCAGAAGCCGCAGAAACAGCAGCGGTTGAGGTCGACGACGAACTTGGCCGGGACCTTCTGGACCTCGGGGTCGGGGTCCTCGGCGGCCTCGACGCTGATGCATTCGGACGGGCAGACCGTGACGCAGAGCATGCAGGCGACGCAGCTCGGCCTCCCGTCGTCGCGGGGCCGGATCCGATGGAGGCTGCGGTGCCGCGGGGAGAGCTCCTTGCGCTCCTCGGGGTACTGGATGGTCACGGCGCCTCGCCTTTTCGTCTTGATGCCGAAGAGCCGCAACGTGTGGAAGGTCATGTTGACGAAGAAGTGACGGGAGGTGATTCCCGCGCCCCTCAGGAGCTCCTTCACGACGAGCCAGGCTTTGATCATATTCGCGTCAACCTCGCGCCGCCAGGATGAGCCCGGTGATGAGGATATTGCCGACCCCGAGGGGGACGAGGACCTTCCAGCCCAGGTCCATGATCTGGTCGTAGCGGAAGCGCGGGTAGGTCCAGCGGGTCAGGATCTGGAGCCAGCAGAAGAAAAAGACCTTGAGGTTGAAGGCGAGCACCCGCAGGACCGTGACCGCCCAGGGCGCGACGTCGAGGCGCCCGCCCCAAGGGAAGGCGAAGCCGCCGTCGCCGAGCCAGGGCACCTGCCAGCCGCCGAAGAAGAGCGTCGTGGACATCGCGGAGAGGACGATGACCTCCAGGAAGTCGGTGAACATGAACAAACCGAACTTGAGGCCGCCGTATTCGGTATAGAAGCCGATGATCTCGGACTCGCCCTCGGGCAGGTCGAAAGGAACCCTTTTCGTCCCGGCCATGCCGGCCAGGAAGAAGACGGCGAACCCGAGGGGCTGGAGGAAGACGCCCCACTTGGGGAGGAAGCCGAACAGGAGAGCGCCCTGGGATTCGACGATCCGGGATAAGCTCAGGGAGGGAAAGACCATGATCAGCCCGACGAGCGACAGGCCCAGGGCGACCTCGTAGGATATGAGCTGAGCGGCGCCGCGCAGGCTCCCGATCAGGGCGTACCTGTTCGCCGAGGCCCAGCCGCTGACGAGGATGCCGTAGATGCCGAGGCTCAACATGGCCAGGACGAAGAGGACGGCCGCGTTGAGATCGACGACCTGGAGAGGGATCCGCCGGCCGAAGAGCCGGACGGTGTCCCCGAACGGCACGGCGACGATGGCCACGGAGACGAAGAAGAAGGAGAACGTCGGCGCCAGCCAGTGGAGGGCCCGCTGGGAGAACGTCGGGGCGAAATCCTCCTTGAAGAGCATCTTGATGGCGTCCGCGAACGGCTGGAATAGGCCGAAGAGCCTCAGGCCGAAGACGGAAGCCCGGTTGGCCCCGATCCGGTCCTGCATCACCGCGCTTTCCTTCCGTTCGACCCAGGTCAGGAAAAGGGCCAGGAGGAGCGTCCAGGTCAGGGCGAGAACGACCTTGGCGAGGACGATGAGGACGTCAGCGAGCATCGCCGCCTCCGGCGTCGAGGGCCAGCAAGTTGGCCAGGCCCGCGAGGATGGCGCTCTCCGCGGCGACCCCTGCGGCCGGCTTGACGGCCTGGGCGAAGGTCTGACGCGTCCCATCGACATTGATGTAGGTTCCCGATTTCTCTGCCGGAACGGCGACCGGGAAGACGATATCGGCAAGCCTGTCGAGCGGCCCCTCATGGGCGCTGAAAAGGAATTTCGAAGGGATGCCGGCCCAGGCCTTGGCGAGCGCCTCCTCCGCGAGGTGCTCGGAGAGATAGGGCCCGAAGACGAGGAGGACGTCGGCGGCCGCGATCTCGTCCAGGGCCGGGAGCCGGGGCGCGAATCCCGCTTCGAGGACGCCCCGGCCGTTGGGCAGACGCTCGGCCGTCAAGAGCAGGCCGTCGGCGGAGCCGGGCTTGCGGTCGGCGAAATAGACCTTCGAGAGGCCCAGGCCCGCGACGAAAAGCCTTTTCGCCAAGGCCAGCTCCTCGCAGGTCAAGCGGCCGTTCAGCACGACGGCGATCCCGGCGGAGCGCTCGGGCCCGGGGACCGTCCGGATAGCCGCCGCGACGTCCGCCAGGGCCGTCTGCCAGGACAGCCCCGCGACCGGCACGCCGGCCTTCATCAGCCGGGCGTGCCTCCCCTCGTCGATATCGCGGCGTCCGTCCCGGCCGAGGTCGCAGATCCAGAAGCCGTTGACGGCCGGATTCTCACGGGCGGTGATCCGATAGACGCGCCTCTCCCCTTTCGCCAGAGGATAGCCCGAAACGGATTCGACGGTGACGGCGCAGCCGCGGCCGCAGTGGGGGCAGACCGACGGCTTGCGCGCGAGGAACCAGGCCCTCGTCTTGAACCGGAAATCCTCGGCGGTGATGGCCCCGACGGGACAGATGTCGACGAGGTTCCCGGAATAGCCGTTGTCGACCGGAGCATCTTCGAAGATGCCCACCTCCGAGCGGAGGCCGCGCTCGAACACCCCCAGCTCACCCGTCCCGGGCATCTGCCGCAGGAACCGGACACAGCGCGTGCAGAGGACACAGCGCTCGCGGTCGAGGATGAGGCCCCGGCCGATCGCCAGCTTCTTCTCCCGGCGCTCGCGGGGCTCGACCATGCGGCTGGCGGTGAGCCCGTGGCGGTCGTAGTAATCCTGAAGCCGGCACTCCCCGGCCTTGTCGCAGATGGGGCAGTCGAGGGGATGCTCGGCGAGGAGGAAGGCGAGGACGTCCTTGCGGGCCTCGCGGACGCGCTCCGTCGACGTCCGCACGACCAGGCCTTCACGGACCAAGGCCGAACAGGACGGCTCGAGCTTCGGCAGGCCCTCGATCTCGACCACGCACATCCGGCAGTTGCCTTCGATCTCCAACGCGGGGTGATAGCAGAAATGCGGGATGACGACGCCCGCCTGTTCCGCCGCCTTGAGGATACTGGTCCCCTCGGCGGCCTGGACCTTGAGGCCGTCGATCGTCAGCCCGACCCGCTTCAGCCCGCTCATCGGGCCACCGCCCGTTCGAGCTCGTCCCGGAATTTGGTCACGATGGCGCGGATGGGCATGGCCGCCCCGTCCCCGAACGGACAGAGCGTTCTCCCCCGGATGCCCTCGGCCAGGCGCAGGATGAGATCGAGATCGGCCGGGCTTCCTCCCGAGCGCCGGAGCCGCCGGACGGCCTTGAGGATCCAGGACGTCCCGATGCGGCAGGGCGTGCACTTGCCGCAGGATTCGTGGGCATAGAACCGGGCCGTGACGTGGAGGACGTCGAGCATCGGCGTGCCGTCGGGGATGACGATGATCCCCGCCGAACCGAGCATGGAGCCGGACCGGGCCAGGGAATCGAAGTCCATGGGGACGTCGATCTCGTCGGCCTTGAGGACCGGCGCCGAAAGGCCTCCCGGGACGACCGCCTTGATGCTCCGCCCTTCCGGCGGTCCGCCGGCATGGACCTCGATGACCTGCCGGAGCGGCGTCCCCACGGCGAGCTCGTAGATGCCCGGCCGCCGGACCGCTCCGCTCACGCCGAAGAGGCGCGTGCCGCCGTCCTTGGCGACGCCCCGGCCGAGGAACCAGCCCGCGCCGTGGGCCAGGATCTGGGGTATCGCGGCGAGCGTCTCGACATTGTTGATGACCGTGGGCGAGCGGAACAGGCCGACGGACGCCGGGAACGGCGGCTTGACCCGCGGCTGGCCCCGGCGGCCCTCGAGGGACTCGAGGAGCGCCGTCTCCTCCCCGCAGATATAGGCCCCGGCGCCGTGGTGGACGATGACGTCGAGACCGAAATCCGTTCCGAGAACGCGCGGCCCGAGGTAGCCCGCGGACCGGGCCTCCGCGACCGCTTCTTCCAGCCGCCCCGAGACGAGGGCGTACTCGCCCCGGACGTAGATGAAGGCCGTCCGGATGCCCACGGCGAACGCGGTGATGACCATCCCTTCGAGGAGCGCGTGAGGGGCGCGGCGGAGGACGAGCCGGTCCTTGAACGTCCCCGGTTCGCCCTCGTCGGCGTTGACGCAAAGGTATCTCGGGCCGGCTCCGCCCTGCGGGACGAAGCTCCACTTCATCCCGGCCGGAAAACCCGCCCCTCCCCTGCCGCGGATGACGGCCTGGCAGACCTCGGCGACCACGTCCTTGGGCGCCATCGAGGTCAGGGCCTTGCGGGCCGCCTCGTAGCCCCCCCGGCGGAGGTAGGCCTCGAGCCGCCAGGAGTCATCGTCGAGGGGCAGGAGCCGGACGCCGTTCTCAGACATGCGCTTTGAGCTCCTCGATGAGGGCGGCGACCGTCTCTCGGGTCACCGGCCCGTGGTCGACGCCGTCGACCTGAAGGCACGGAGCGTGGTCGCAATGGCCCAGGCATTCGGCCGTGACCAGGGTGACCGCGCCGTCGGACGTCGTCTCGCCCGGCCCGATCCCCAGCTTCTCCCGGATGAGGCCCAGGATGTCGTCCGCTCCGGCCAGGGCGCAGCTGAGGTTGCGGCAGACCTGAAGGGTCGTCCGTCCGGCGGGCGCCCGCCTGAACATCGTGTAGAACGAGAGGACCTCGCGGACACGGACGGGCCGGAGGCCGAGCTTCGCGGCGGCCCAGGCCTCCGCGGCCGCGGAAATGAACCCCGATTCCCCTTGGATGATGTGGAGGACGGGGAGCAGGGCCGCGGGTTTCTCCGGATAGAGAGCGATCGTCCCCTCGATCTTCTCGAGCGCGGCCGGGGAAGGGGCGTAGCTCATCGGTCGAGCTCCCCGCCGATCATGTTCATCGAGCCGAAGGTCGGGATGACGTCGGCGACGAAGCGCCCTTTGATGAGCTGCTCGAGCGCCGAGACGATATGGAAACAGGGCGCCCTCAAGTGCAGGCGGTAGGGCTTGTCGGTCCCGTCCGAGACGATGTAGAAGCCGACCTCGCCGTTGCCGCCCTCGACGGAGAAATAGACGTCTCCTTTGGGCGGGCGGATGCCCTTGCCGCTCATGAAGAACAGGAAGTGGCTGATCAGCCCTTCCATGGTCGTGTAGGTGTCTTCTTTCGCCGGCACGCCGACGAGCGGGTCCGGGGCCGTCAAGCCCGGCAGACGCTCCTTCTCGGACCCTTCGAGGTTCGGCGAGAGCCGGACGCGCTCGTCCGCGCGCTGAAGCCGCGATCGGGCGAGGGCCTCCGCGGGCTCGATGGCCGGCCCGCCGCCGAGGGGCGCCGCGTCGGGGATCAGGGCGGCGACCTGCTCGAGGAGCCTCAGACTCTGCTCCATCTCGCGCATCCGCACGCTGTAGCGGTCGTAGTTGTCGCCGCATTCGCCGACCGGGACCTCGAACTGGAGACGGTCATAGACGAGATACGGATGGGCTTTGCGGACGTCGTAGGGGATGCCTGTCGACCGCAGGCAAGGGCCGGTCCAGCCGTACGAAAGGGCGTCTTCCTTGGACATGACCCCGACGCCGCGGGTCCGGCCGAGGAAGATGCTGTTCTTGTCGAGGAGTCCCGAGACGTCCTTGAGGACCTTGCGGGTCTCCCGGACGGCCGTCGCGAGAGAGCCCCGCCAATCGGGATGGAGGTCGGCCCGGACGCCGCCGATGCGGATGTAGGAGGTCGTCATGCGGGCCCCGGTCGTGAACTCGATAACGTCCCAGATGAACTCCCTGGCTTTCATCATATAAAGGAAGACGGTGAACGCGCCGTTCTCCATGGCCATGGCCGCGAGGCAGGTCAGGTGGTCGGAGACGCGCGAGAGCTCGCTCATGAGGACCCGGATGAGCTGGGCCCGCTCGGGCGCGGTGACGCCCATCATCTTCTCCACGGTCATGACATAGCCGAGGTTGTTGATCAAGGGCGAGACGTAGTTCAGTCTGTCGGTGTAGATCAGCAGGTTGAAATAGGTCTTGTTCTCGCAGGTCTTCTCGAAGCCGCGGTGGAGGTAGCCGATCTCGCACTCGGCGTTGAGGATCTTCTCGGCGTCGAGCTCGAGCATGATCCGGAGCGTGCCGTGCATGGCCGGGTGGGACGGCCCCATGTTGATGAGCATGCTCTCCGGCCGGGCTTCCCGCTGGATCCGCGTCAAGGGTTCCATCTCAGACGTCGTCCTTGAGCGGGAGGCGCGGCTGGCCGAGCCGCCAGGGATAGGTCTTGCGCAGGGGGTGGCCCTCGAAGCCCTCGTAGGTCAGGAGCCTCCGGAGATAGGGGTGGCCCTCGAAACGGACGCCGAACATGTCAAAGACCTCGCGCTCGAGCCATTCGGCGTTCTTCCACAGGCCGACGAGCGTCTCGACCGCCGGGTCGGCGGCCGGGAGCGAGGCCTTGAGCCGCAGGCGGACGTTCCGGGAGAGCGAATAGAGATGATAGACGAGCTCCAAGCGCCCTTGGCCCGCGGCGAAGTCGACACAGGTCAGGTCGAGGAGGACCGCGTAATCAAAGGGCATTTCGCGCAGGGCGGCCAGGGCGGAGCGGACCGCCTCGGGGCGGAGGATGAGGACCAGGTCGCCGTAAGAGTCCGCGATTCCCTCGACGGCAGGGCCGAGCTTGGCCCGGATGGCCTCGATCAGGATTTCCTGGCCCATCGCCAATCCTGTTTCTGATGCTGGATCTTGTCCTGAAGCTTGAGGAGGCCGTCGAGGACCATCTCGGGCCGCGGCGGGCAGCCGGGGATGTAGATATCGACGGGGACGATCCGGTCGATGCCCTGGACGACGGCGTAGTTCTGATAGATCCCGCCGCTCACGGCGCAGGCGCCGAAGGCGATGACCCACTTGGGCTCGAGCATCTGGTCGTAGACGGTCCTGAGGACGGGGCCGAGCTTGTGGGGCACCGTGCCGACGACGAGCAGGAGGTCCGCCTGGCGCGGCGAGAAGCGGGTCAGGCCGGCCCCGAAGCGGTCGATGTCGAAGTGGGCGCAGGCCGCCGACATGTATTCCATGCCGCAGCACGCGGTGATGAACGGATAGTGGAAGAGTGAGAACTTGCGGCCCCAGCCGAGGGCCGTTTCGAGGCGGGTCGTCAGGAAGCTCAGGCCGCTCATGACCAGCGGAAGATCCCTTTCTTCCAAGCGTACACAAAGCCGAGGCCCAGGACGAGGACGAACGCGCCGAGCGCGAGGAACCCGCCGAAGCCCTGTTCGCGGAAGGCGAGCGCCAGGGGATAGAAGAAGACGATCTCGACGTCGAGGAGCAGGAAGAGCAGGGCGACGAGGAAGAACGGGATGTTGACCGGGCCGATCGCCGCCTGGAGGGGCGGGCTGCCGCATTCGAAGGGCTTCTCGCGGGCCGGGTTGGGCCTTCGGGGTCCCAGGACGTAGTTCACCAGGATCATGACGCCCGAGAGGACGCCGAAGACGAGGAAGGCGAGCGCGAGTTCGAGCATGTTAAGCCGCGAGACGCAGCGATTGTAGTCAATTGCCCAGGATTTTTCAACGGCTAGGAATTCAAAATATGGAGCGCCTCGCCGTTCGCCTTGAGGGCCGCCTCGCCGATCGTCTCGGACAGCGTCGGGTGGATGTAGATGATGCTGTCCAGCTCCTTGAGGGTCATGCCTTTGGCCACGGCCATGGTCAGCACGGGGATCAGGTCCGAGGCGCCGGGAGCGACCACGTGGGCTCCGATGACCTTGTCGGCCTCGTCGGCCAGGACTTTGACCAGGCCGTCCGTGGCTTCCATGGTCATGGCCCGGCCGCTCGCCTGAAGCGGAAAGACGCCCGACTTGACCTTGATGCCCTTGGCTGCGGCCTCTTCCTGGGTCAGTCCGACCGAGGCGAACTCGGGCTCTGTGAAGACGGCCGCGGGCAGGGCTGCGTAGTCGACGGTCCGGATCATCCCTGAGGCGTTCTCGACGGCGACGATGGCGTCATAGTAGGCCTTATGGGCCAGGAGCTTCCCGCCGATGACGTCGCCGACGGCGTAGATCCCGGGGACGCTCGTTTGGAGCGACGCGTCGACCTTGATGAATCCCCGGTCCATATCGAGGAAGGGCTCGCCATCGAAGAGGTCGGCCGTGTTCGGTTTCCGGCCGGCCGAGAGGAGCGCTTTCTCCGCCCGGAATTCGAAGGGCGCATGGGTCTTGACGCAGGCGCCTTTCAGCGTGACCGCGCCATCCGCGACGACGGCCTCGTCGATCCTCATTTCCGTGAAGATCTTCAGCCCTTGTTTTTTCAGGGCCCGCTCGAGCCTCGTCACGGCCTCCTTGTCGGACCCCGGCAGGATCTGGGGCAAGATCTCGAGCACGGTGACGTCGGTCCCGAGACGGCGGTAGATCGAACCCATCTCCAGGCCGATCGCCCCCGCGCCGATGACGAGGAGGCTCTTCGGGACCTCGGAGAGCTCGAGCACTTCGGTGCTCGTGACCACGGTCCGGCCGTCGACTCTGAGGAAGGGCAGGTCGGCCGCCCGGCTGCCCGCGGCCACGATGATCTTGTCCGCTTCGAAGACCCTCTCCCCTTCCGCCGTCCTCGCGACGACCGATCTCGGGGCCCTCAGTCGGGCCGGCGCCTTGAGGATCTCGACCTTGCCTTTTTCGAGCAGGAAGACGATGCCTTTGACCAGCTGGTCGACAACGGCCTGCCGCCCCTGCTGGACCTTGGCCCAGTTCATACGGACCTCGCCGACGGGCCCTTCGAGCGTCTTCGTCCCGCCGACCTCCTTGAGGACCTTCGTCTGATGAAGGAGGTACTTCGTCGGGATGCAGCCGTAGTTGATGCAGGTCCCGCCGATGCGGTCCCGCTCGATGAGCGTGACGGTCTTTTTAAGCTGGGCCGCGCGCATGGCCGCCAGATAGCCTCCCGGTCCGCCGCCGATGATGATGATGTCTCTCTTTTCGGCCATAGGTCTCCTTTCAGACGGCCGCCGGCGCCTCTCCGGGCCTGTCCCGCTTTTTCAGAAAGGTCTTCAAGGAGAGGACGACGACGCCGACCGACAGGGCCAGAAGGAGCAGATCCGCGGCGATCAGGATGTAATTCCCCTTCCGGATGTAGCCCGCGAGGAGGATCCCGAGCGAGACGAGGGTCGTCGCGACCATGAACACCGCGGGCACGAGCGTGAACCACTTCTTACGCCTGCGCAGGAGGAGCCAGGCCGAAACGGTCAGAAGGGCCATCGCCGCCAGCAGCTGGTTGGCCGTGCCGAAGATAGGCCACAAGGCGCTGAAGGCGTTGGAATAGGCCAGCGTCCACATCAGGACGACCGAAAGGCCCGAGTTGAACCAGTATTGCCTCAGGAGGCCCGGCACCTTCTTGAGGACGATCGACCACAGCTCCTCGAAGAGATAGCGGTTGAGCCGGACGGCCGCGTCGAGCGTCGTGATGACGAAGCCCTCGACGAGCAGGATGCCGAAGACCGTACCCAGGGCCACGGGGATGCCCAGCCCCTGATGGAAGAGCCGGCCCGCGGCCAGCGAGAAGCCGAGGATGGGATTGGACCTCACGGCCGGGTCGGTGGGCCAGACGATGGCCTTGTAATCGGAAAAGGCCATGACCGCCCCGAGGGCCAAGAGGACGCAGACCGACAGGAGCGATTCGAGGAGCATGGCATTGTAGCCGACGCGCCGGGCGTCGGGCTCCTTGGCCAGCTGTTTTCCCGTCGTCCCGCCGGCCACCAGGCAGTGGAAGCCCGAGATGGCTCCGCAAGCGATGGTGATGAACATCATCGGCCATATGAAGCCAAGGTTGAGCGTCCCCTCGGCCAGGTTGAACCGGGGCATGGCGATGCGGATCCCCTGGAAGCCGCAGCTGAAGAGGGAAACGACCATCAGGCCGATGCCGCCGTAGAGGATCTGGACGTTGATGAAGTCGCGCGGCTGGAGGATGAGCCAGACCGGGACGCCCGCGGCGATGAGGACGTAGATCGAGATGATGATCATCCAGGTCGTCGGGGCCAGGGTCACCGGAAAGGCGATGCCCAGGAAGACGGATCCGACGCAGATCGCGGCGGCCAGGCCGTAGGCCGCGGCCTTCTTGAGCCCTTTCTTGTAAATGAGGAAACCGAGGAACGGCGAGCACAGGGTGATGAAGATGACCGAGGTCGAGGCGATGCCGCCGATCCGGCCCATGACGACGCCGTCACGAACGGCGGTCTTGAGGAAGGTCTCCCCTTCCCGGACCCCGATCTTGGCCAGCGGCCAGAGCGAGGTCAGGGAGATCGCCGTCGCGCTGAGGAAGGACGACGTGACAAGGACGATCATGACGATCGTGAAGGCGATGAACAGGTTGAAGCCTGTGGGACCGAGGGTCCTGCGGGCGACCTCGGCCATGGACTTGCCGCCCTCGCGCATGCTGATGAACAGGGTCGTGTAGTCGTGGACGGCGCCGATGAAGACGCCGCCGAAGACGACCCAGAGCCAGGCCGGGACGAAGCCGTAGAGGATGGCCATGGTCGGGCCGAGGATGGGCCCGGCGCCGGCGATGGCCGAGAAATGGTGGGCGAAGACGACATAGGGCTTCGTCGGGACGTAATCGCGGCCGTCGCAGCAGGTGACGGCGGGCGTCGGATGGGCCGGGTCCTCCCCGAGGCTTCTGGCGATGTAGCGGGAATAGAACCGCCCGGCCACGACGAACACGGCCGCGGCGGCGACGAGGGCGACGAGGACGTTCATGGCTTCTCTAATTAGCATATTTGACAGTCTCATGACAAATCTGTAAAAAGAGGCCGCGGAACAGAATAAGGAGTCCGGCCATGTTGACGACCCCCGAGAAGCTCGTGTTCGTCGTCCTCATCCTGGCGACGGCGGCTGCGTTTATCATCCCGATCCTCCGCAGGATCAGGATCATCCTGGCCGGAGTTCCCGAGGACCGCTTCAAGGACCTCTGGAAAAGGTTCCGCCATGCCGTGGCCAAGGTCCTCTTTCAGCGATGCACGCTGAGAGGCGAGCGCCTCTTCACCGGCCTCATGCACGTCGGCATCTTCTACGCGGCCCTGTCCTTCGACACGATGACGCTCAGCCACACCCTCGAGGGCTTCTTCGACGGTTTCTACATCTTCGGCAACACCTGGCTCGGCCTCGTCTTCTCCTTCGTCATCGACGCCGCCGCGTTCACGGTCATGGCCGGAGTCATCTTCCTCGCCTTCCGCCGCTTCGTCCTCCGGCCCAAGGCCTATGCCACGACGCCGGGCGATTCGGCGGCCATCTATCTCCTGATCACCCTGGCCACGGCGACCTACCTCTATTTCGAGGGTTTCGCCATCGCCCACCATCCCGAGACGGCCCGCTGGTCGTTCATCGGCCCCTGGCTCGCCGGCCTCATCGGCCGGTCGGGCCTCGGGGCCGAAGCGATCGCGAGCCACTTCAAGATCTCCTGGTGGGCCCACGTCGTCGCCGTCTACGGCTTCATCGCCTATGTCCCCCACTCGAAGTATCTCCATATGTTCGCCGGGCCGTTCAACGTGTTCTTCCGGCGGTCGACGCCGAGCGGCGAGCTCCCGGCCCTCGACCTCGAGAGATCCGAGGTCTTCGGCGTCGAGAAGGCCGCCGACTTCACCTGGAAGGACAACCTCGACGCCTTCGCTTGCATGGAGTGCGGCCGCTGCCAGGACGCCTGCCCGGCCTTCGCCAGCGACAAGCCCCTCTCGCCGAAGATGATCCTGTTCAACCAGGAGAGAGCCCTGCTCGCCGGCGACAAGGCCCTCGTCGGTAAGAAACGCGACGACCTCCCCGAGCTCGTCCCGGCGACCTTCACCGAGGGCGAGATCTGGACGTGCACGACCTGCGGCGCGTGCCAGAAGGAATGTCCGGTCGAGATCGAGCACATCCGCAAGATCGTCGGGGCCCGCCGCAGCCAGGTCCTGATGCAGAGCAAGTTCCCCCAGGAGCTCAACGCCTTCTTCCGGAACATGGAGACGAACTCCAATCCTTGGGGCAT
>MEYC01000023.1:0-3950 GCA_001775715.1 Candidatus Aminicenantes bacterium RBG_16_66_30
TGGGTTTCAGCCCCGATGCCGATTTCCCGGAGGGTGGGACTGCGATTTGCAATGGTCCCTTCCCTGACTGTATCGGCAGGGAAAACCTGAGTAGCTGTGGCCGTACTCCCTGCCCGTGGCACGGCACGATGGTGGTAGGCGCCGGCATGGGCGTGCCGGACAATAGTTGGGGCGGAGCCGGCGTAGCGGGCCCTGTCGCCGAGCCCATACTCGTCTTCACGCTCTATGATTCCTTCAGCAGTGTCCTCGCAATTGCCAGGGCAGCAGATGAGGGCGCCGACATTATCAACATGAGCTATGGCGGACGCATACCGGCCATAGTAGCCTGGGCCGTCCGTCCCTTTGAGCGGGCGACGGAGGCTGTCCGCGATTCGGGCGTCCTGCTCTTCGCCGCTGCCGGTAACGACGGCGACAACGTAGACAGCGAGAGCTGCATCGGGAGCCTCTGCTGGGAGGAAGCCTGGTACAGGCCCTGCGAGAACAACGGCGTGATCTGCGTGGGCGGCCTGGATTCGGACTCTACGTCGCGTGCGGCCAACTCTAATCACGGCTCGGAAAGCGTGGACATCTTCGCGCCCTACTGCGTCTGGGTCGGGCCTGACCCGGCAAACCCCGGCAACATCGCGCAGGAAGTCTGTGGCACCAGCATGTCTTCCCCCTACGCGGCCGGCGTGGCAGCCCTCATCTGGGCGGCGGACCCGAGCCTGAGCGCCGGGGAAGTGGAGGATATCCTTTTCGAGACGGCGCACTCAAGCCCGGACACCAGCGTAGAGCGCTATGTGAACGCCTATGATGGCGTCATGATGGCAATGGGTACCACGGCACCACAGATCTCCATCACCTCCCCATCTGACGGCTCGTCTCACTCCAGAGGATTGGACAACATTGCCTTCAGAGCTGACGCTAGCGACGTCGAAGATGACACCCTGGCAGTCAGCTGGACCTCGAGTCGCGACGGCGAAATTGGCACCGGAACCGAGGTGTTCCGCAGGGACCTGTCATTCGGTACCCATACTGTTACCGCCGCGACCACGGATTCCGACGGCTTTTCCGCCTCAGACTCCATCACCATTACCATCGTCAATGACCCTCCCGTCGTGGAGATCACGAACCCGGAGAACGGGGACGAATTCTACCAGGCTCAGACCATAAACCTGCGGGGACTCAGTCGCGACCCGAACACTCTCCCGGTTCCGTATGCCTCTTTGCCCGATGGCCAGGTCGAGTGGCGCATCGACGGCACACCACGCGGCGCAGGGCACGACAGGTCCGTCCTGGGCAGTACGCTGAGCGTCGGCACGCATATCATCAGTTTCACCGGCTCCGACGGAGCGCTCGAGGATACGGAGAGCATCACCATCACCATCAATACTAACCCGGCTAACGTGCCCCCCAGCCCGACCATCACCAGCCCCGCGAATGGTGCCTCGTTCGAGGCGGATCAATTTGACGATGTAGTAGACATGTGGTATGCAGAGGTCACCCTTGCAGGCACGGCGACCGATTTCGAAGACGACGACCTGAGCGGGTCGAGCCTCGTCTGGACCAACAGAATCAATGGCGGCGCGACGCAGACTTTAGGCACCGGGGCGAGCCGTACTGTAAGGCTCTACGCTCCGGAATGCAGTAACACGCACCAAATCACTCTAACGGCAACGGATAGCGGCGGGGCCTCGGCCACAGATACCATCACAGTGTACGTGTGGCGAGTCTGCTGATATGCCCGGACTTCAGCCCCTCCCCCGGTTTCGGGGGAGGGGCTGGAGAAGCGCATGAGCGCTCTGGCGGTTGTAAAGAGGGCTGGCTGTCCAGTTACGTCTCAGCGAGCGCTGCGGGCGTGACGAAGGCTAGCTGTCCAGTTATCCGCTCTGTTTTGAATCTGTGGTGCCCCTGGCAGGACTCGAACCTGCAGCCAACTGCTTAGAAGGCAGCCGCTCTGTCCCTTGAGCTACAGGGGCCCGTCGAAATGCGGTCTGGCTGCCGCAGCGGCCCTATTCTACCAGCCGCCCTCCGCCTCCAGCAAACGTTCTCCTGCGCAGCGGCCCTCGGCCCTCAGAGGCGCGGGGACACGTTAGGCCACGCCGAAGTGCTCCCGGTTCCAGCGGCGCCCCTCGTCCAGCATGGCCAGGTAGTTCTGGACCGGAATGTAGTTGGCGGCGGTGTTGCCGGTGCCCAGACCATAGCCCATCCCTCTCACGCCGCAGACCTCCAGGATCTCGCGTGCACGCGCGCGCACCTGCTCCTCGGTGCCGCGACCCAGCAGGTCCATGTCCAGGCCACCCAGCACAGCGATGCGGTCGCCCCAGCGGCGATATGCCTCCTCTACGGGCAGGATCTTGTCCTCGAAGGAGTGCTTGGCGTCGATGCCCACGTCGTCGATGAGGTCGTCCATCAGCTTGTACATGTTCCCGCAGGAGTGGAACAGGAACAGCTTCCCGGCACGGTGGGCCGCCTCGGCCATCTTCTTATAGTGCGGCAGGACGTAGCGGCGCAGGACATCCGGCGAGACCAGCGTGCCGCTGTAGAAGCCCATGTCGTCACCCAAGAACAGCATCCCCAGGTTGTCGATAGTGACGAGATGCTCGCCGACCGCGGTCGTGAGCTCACCGACCCGCTCGCAGATGGCCTCCACCAGCTCCGGCTGATCGCGCAGGGCATAGGAGAAGCGCTCCAGACCCATGAGCCAGGTAGCGTTCTCGAAGACGCCGCCGAACTGGAAGGCACTCATTTTCATGCCGTCCGGCAGGACACCATTGAGGTACTCGAAGGCGGCGTAGCTTACGTCCTCGGGCCGCGGCCAGGGGTAGGCCTCGAAGTCCTCCCAGCTCTGGATGGGCCCGCTGCTCTCATCCTGCCAGTAGCGCAGGCCGCCGGCCCAGTTCGCCTGGGCGGCGGTATCGGCGACAGCCACCTGGCTTCGGCGGAAGCTGAGGCCCGTGACCATAGGTACGTAGTCGTAGCCCATCTCGTAGCTAAAGCGGAGGTACATCTCCGCCGCCTTCAGCAACCCCCGCAGGTCCTCTGCAGACACATTGACGAGGGGCTCCTCAATGTAGCGGTGCAGATCGGCTTCGAACTTCTCCCCCAACACAGCCTCCACCATGCCGGGGTCGGCGAAGAGCTCGACGAAGGGCACCGGGCCGGGCGGGCCCTGGCGCAGGATGGTGCGTCGGAGGTTCTCGAAGTTGGGCTGACGCTGCCCGCTGAACCGCGATGCAGAAGACCCGGCGCTCATGCTCATCCCTCCTGGCTTGTGTCCGATGGGTCGCTGTCCGAGGCCATTGTAGCCCAACGCTTCTGGCGCGCAATACCGAATGCGCTTGACCCCGGTAGGCCGCCGGTGTACGTCCGTGGGATGCAACACCACACCCTGAAGGGTATGGCATCCACCGATTCGATGCCGCGGCCTTCAGGCTGCGGTCGTGGATTTCTCCCTCTAGCATGAACAAGCTAGACGCTACGTCTGCTTGACCCCGGTAGGCCGCCGGTGTACCGTCGTCTTGGTTTCCAGGACAGCGACAGCATGCCCGTCGTCACAGACTTCCCCTTCACCCTCGATCCGGCCCGCCTCCTCCAGCGCTACGGCCGCGCCGTCTCCGCGCTCATCGACCGTCCGGAGCTGCGTCAGGTCTATGAAGTGGCGCTGGCCGAAGCGCGCACGCTTGTCCGGCCGGGCATCGCGTACGCCGTCCACCCGGTGGTGATCGCCGAAGCGGAGCGCCTCATCATCGGCGAGGGGCAGGCGCTGGAGAGCCTGGTGGTCGCCCGCCTCTTCGCCGAGGCCTCGGAGGTGGTGCTAGCCATCTACACCATCGGCTCGCTGCTGGAGGAGCGGGCGGCCGAGTACCAGGCCGCCCGGAACTATGTGGCGGGATTCGCGCTGGACCTGGTGGGCTCAGCGGCGGTAGACGAAGTGGGGCAGGTCGCCTACGGCCTCATCGAGGACCTGG
>MEYC01000023.1:3962-6338 GCA_001775715.1 Candidatus Aminicenantes bacterium RBG_16_66_30
GGCTGAAGGCCAGCATCCCTCTGAACCCGGGCACCAGCCACTGGCCGCTCTCCGGCAACAAGGTGCTCACCCAACTGGTTCCCGCGGAGGCCATCGGCATCGAGACGCTGGAGTCCGGCCTGCTGCGGCCCTTCAAGTCCATCTCCTTCGTGGTCGCCCTGGGCGAAAGCGTTCTCACGCCCGCTGAGGGCTCCTCCTGCGACTACTGCGACACGCGCCATCTCTGCCGGCGATAGGGAGGCCGAGCCATGCCCACGCGCGTTCGGGCGGCGGTGATGACCAGGCCGGGCGCCATCGAGGTGAGGGAGTTCCCGTACCCTCACCCGGAGGAGCCGGGCGCCCTGCTCCTGCGCATGGTGCTGGCCGGCATCTGCGGCACGGACAAGCACACCTTCAAGGGCGAGAACGTCCAGTACGCCGGCACCGAGGCCCAGTCCACCACGCCGTTCCCCATCATCCCCGGCCACGAGAACCTGGGCGTCATCGCCGAGCTGGGGCCGGACGGCGGACGGCGGCGCGAATTCTACGGCCGCGACCTGAAGGAGGGCGACCGGCTGGTGATGTGCCCGGACGTGATCTGCGGCCGCTGCTGGTACTGCCGCCAGGTTCACGGCTACCCCTGGTGCGAGAACGTCCGCGGCTACGGCAACGCCTTCTCCACCAGCGAGCCGCCCTCACTCTTCGGGGGCTGGGCGGAGAACATGTACATCCTGCCCAACGCCTTCGTCTACCTGGTGCCAGCCGGCATCCCCGATGAGATCGCCGTCTTGGCCGAACCCTTCGCCGTTGCCTACGCCCTGGACGAAGCCCAGGCGAGCGGCGCGGCCCTGGGCGCGGGCTTCGCCGCCGGCGATACGGTGGTCGTTCAGGGCGTGGGGCCGCTGGGCCTCTGCTGTGTCGTCAAGGCGCGCATCCTGGGGGCGGGCGAGATCGTGGCCACCGACCTATCGGACTTCCGGCTGGCCATGGCCCGCGACTTCTCCGCCGACCACACCCTCAACGCCCGCCGCACGGAGCGCCAGGAGCGCATCGAGTACGTCCGCCGGCTCACGGGAGGGCGGGGCGCCGACCTGGTGGTGGGCTGCACCAACGATTCCCGCGCCTTCACCGAGGGGCTGGAGATGCTGCGCAAAGGCGGCACCTACATCGAGCTGGGGAACTTTGTGGACACCGGCCCCACCACCATCAACCTCCACCGCCACATCGTCGCCAAGAACGCCCGCATCATCGGGGTGACCAACCACCCCTTCACCAAGTACGACGCCAGCCTGAAGGTCTTCGAGAAGTACGGCGGCCAGTTCCCCTTCGCCCGGATGGTGACCCACCGCTATCCGCTGGGCGAGGCGGAGGCCGCGATGCGCAAGTCCCTGGAAGAGGACAGCCTGAAGGTAGTCATCGACCCCTGGGCGGAGACACAGGGGTAGGGCTAGTCCGCGTGCCCCAGCCTTCAGGCTGGGTTGTTCAAGTGATCAACCGGCCCGGAACGCCGTCTTCACCTTGTGCAGGGGCGCCAGGCCGCGGCCCGCCGCGGTCACGCCCACGATCTCCAGGCCCTGCACGTCGGCCGAGGTGGTGACATACTTCTGGACCATCCGGCCCAGGGGTTGCGCCCCCACTACGGCCACCACAGCCGCCATCAGAACGTTGGGCAGGCGCTCCCAGCGGCTGCGGTTGCCCAGGGCCACGAGCGAGGCCAGCCCCGCCAGGATACCGGCCACCGCCAGGTTCGTGCCGCAAAGGGGCGAGACGGCCAGTTGCGACTCGCCCTCCTTCAGGCGGGAGAGAGCCTCGGCGACCGACTCGCGGATCTTGTCGGTGGGGACGTTGCCGTAGATGTAGAAACCATCGCTGGAGGCCCGCCCTACCAGGCGGGTGTTGGGGCCCACCTTCCCCAGTAGAACGGCGATGGTGGCGTGTTCCAGGGCGTGGTTACGGCGGACGTTGACGAGGATGTCCAATAGTGATACCTCCACTTCAGTATAGCACGGCGCCCGCTAGCTCTTGCTGATGCCCGGCACGTAGGACTGGGCGTAGGTGGTCACCGTTACGGTGACCACCTTGGGGTTACCCGCGGCGTAGGGCGCCTCGAAGATGAGTTCGGCCACGTATTCGCCACGAGGCAGACCGGCCATATTGGCCTGGACGGTGAGGGCCGAGCTGGCCCCACCCAAGCCGCCGCCCAGCGCGACGCCACTGGGCACCGATACCTGGAGCCAGGGCACGGAAGGGGCGACGGTCCACACGAGGATGCCTGTGCCCACGTTGGTCACCACCACCTCCTGAGGCTCACTGGGCGTATCGGGGCGAGCCATGATCTCGATGGCGGTGCTGTCCACCCCCAGCATGGGCGCGCCGATGATCCTGCTGCGGTCGCCG
>MEYC01000023.1:6677-7363 GCA_001775715.1 Candidatus Aminicenantes bacterium RBG_16_66_30
CTCGATGGCCCGAGGGTTGCGGTCGCCCACCAGGGGGCGGAATTCGGGAGACAGGTTCCATTTGTCGGCCAGGATACGGGCCCCGCGGGCGATGTTGTAGGCGTAATGGGAGGCCGACATGAGCTGCTCGCGGGTAGGCGTGCCGGTCGTGTTCTGCATGCCCGTGGTCACCTGCATGATGCCATAGCCGCAGTCGTGGGAGATGAGAGCCGGCCCGACGCTGCCATAGGCCACGGCGTAGGCCGCCTGCGCCCAGCCGCTCTCGATCCAGGCGATGGCTTTGAGGAGGGTAGGTGGGATGTAGGGCTCGGTCAGACCCGGTCCGATGGGCGGGAAGGGCGTGGGCGAGGGGGTGGCCGTGGCCGTGGCCGTGGCTCTCGCGGTGCGGGTGGGCGTGCCTGTGAGGGTCGGCGTGGGCGTTTCGGTAGCCTGGGCCACGGCTATGTCGGCCCCGGCGCTCGTCGGGGTCGGTGTGGCCGTGTCGGTCGCGGCAGGTGTCTCCGTGGCGGTGGGTGTCTCGGTAGCAGTGCCGGTGGGGGTAGCGGTTCCGGTGCCGGTGACCGTGGGCGTCACGGAAGGCGTTCCTGGTCGAACGCCCGTCTCAAGCGGCGGCAGCCCGAAGTGCAGGTCGCCGGGGAAGAGCTTGTCGCCGGCCGCCAGATTGAAGGTCTCGTTATAGACGGAGC
>MEYC01000023.1:7473-7617 GCA_001775715.1 Candidatus Aminicenantes bacterium RBG_16_66_30
GCCAGGAGGGCTGCGCTCACGGCCAGGAGGGTAAGCGCCAGTCGCAGCCTATCGCGAACCACGGGACAGCCAGCCAATGAACTCCAGGTTCCCTTGCTCACCCACTGCCTTCCGCCCCGATCCCTCTTCGATGATCGTGAGACG
>MEYC01000024.1:0-305 GCA_001775715.1 Candidatus Aminicenantes bacterium RBG_16_66_30
AGGGTCGCGACGGCCCGGTCGAACGCGTTCTGTCTCGCCTGGGCGATGGCCAGATTGACATACGCCTCGGGGGAGTCGGGAACGTCCTTCAAGATTTCGAGGTGGACCCGCTCGGCTTCGGCGAACTTTCCTTCGGATTCGAGGATCTGGGCCCGCTGGACGAGCTCGAGCAGCGCGATCCTGTCCTTCGGATCGGGCGCGGCCGCGCCCGGAGCCGCCGAGGCGAGATTGACATACCCCAGCGACCGGAGCCTTTCCCGGTCCCCGGCCCGGTTCGCGGCCGGCCCGCCGGAGCCGCCGGGCCC
>MEYC01000024.1:315-967 GCA_001775715.1 Candidatus Aminicenantes bacterium RBG_16_66_30
CGGAGGACCTCCTGTTCCAGCCTCTTCGCCAGCTCGCCGCCCCTGTCCGCGGAGGCGCCGAAGAGGTTCGTCCGCTCCCCGGGATCGGACCGGAGGTCGAAAAGCTCGGGCCGGGGGGACTGGACGAGCTTCCAGCGCTCCGAGACCAATCCGACGAGCTCCGACCAGCCAAAATTCTCCCGCGGGTAGAACGTCTCGATCAGGGCGTCGAGGTCGATCCCCGACCGGCCCCGGATCCAGGGGATGAGGCTCCGTCCCTGCATGCCCGCGGCATCGTCCCCGAGGCCGAGCGTCTCCAGGATGGTCGGGGCGACGTCGACGAGCCGGACCGCGCTCTCGACGGCCCGGGGGCGGCGGAAGACGGCCGGGTCCCGGATGATGAGCGGGACGAGAAGGGTCTCTTCGTAGAGGAAGATGCCGTGGCCCCTCTCCACCTTGTCGCCCAGCCCCTCGCCGTGGTCGCCGGCGACGACGACCAGGGTCTTGTCGAGAAGGCCCTTCTCTTCCAGCGATCCCAGGACCGCGCCCACGTAATGGTCCATATAGGCGATCTCGCCGTCGTAAGGACGGCCGGGAGATCCGTCCCGATAGGACGGCGGAGGGTCATAGGGAAGATGAGGATCGTAGTAGTGGACCCAGGCGAAGAACCGGC
>MEYC01000024.1:983-20670 GCA_001775715.1 Candidatus Aminicenantes bacterium RBG_16_66_30
GAGCCAGCGGGAGAAGCGGGCGAACGTCGCCTCGGCCCGCCGCTCGGCGTTAGCCCCCTTGAGCGGCTGCTCGGCCTCGAACGTGTCGTCGTAGACATCGAAGCCCCGGCCGATGCCGAACCGGGAATCGACCGAGAAAGAGGACACGAAGGCGGCAGTGGCGAAACCCCGGACTTTCAGGATCTCCGCCAGGGTCCTGATCTTCGTCCCGAGCTCGTGGCCGTTGTTGCGGACGCCGTGGGCGACCGGATAAAGGCCCGACAGGATCGACGCGTGGGCCGGCAGGGTCAGCGGGGCCGGGGCATAGGCGCGGGCGAAGCGCACGCCGTCGCGGGCCAGGCCGTCGAGATGGGGCGTGCGGGCCGCGCCGTATCCGTAGCAGCCCAGCCGGTCGGCCCGGGTCGTGTCGAGGGTGATGAGCAGGACGTTGTGCGAGGAGGCGGCCGCGAGGTCGACGGCGGCCTTCCCGGCGCGGGATAGAAGGACATAAGCCGCGGCGCCGAGCAGGATCAGGACGCCCGCGAGGACGGCGATGAGGCGCGGACGGCGGCGGGACGTCCCGGCCGGGGGCGGAGGGGCCTTCTGGCCCGCCTTATGAGGCTTGCGTTTCCGGCTGGCTCGGCCCATGGCTATCCCAGATTAGAGGATTCGTTGAAATAGTCAAGAAAAAAGGCCCGCCCCCCTCTCGGGGGACGGGCCTTTCGTGCGAACGCTTCCGGTCCTCCCGTTTAGAAGGAGAACTTGAGGCCCAGGCGGCCGGACCAGGTCGCGAACCGGGTATCCCACTCATTGTACATGGCATGGTTGATCCCCAGCCCGTCGATGGTCGTCTTGTAGTTCTCGACGAATGTCCCGTCGAGGATCTGCCGGAAATAGGTGTTGCCGGAGAAGGTGCTGCGATTGTAGGTCATGATCTTGCTCTGGATGGTGTCGGTGTTGGTCACGTTGTTGATCTGGAGATTGATCGAAGCCCTGTATTTCCCGGCGATCTTGAGGGTATAGTCCATATAGATATCGGCCCAGAAGGTGAACGGCAGCCGGCCCAGGTCCGCGCGGCCTTCGGGGTAGAAGTACTTGGAGTTGAACAGGACCTTGGTCGTCACGGGGAAGCCGCTCCGGCCGTAGGCGACCGCTCCCACGGTCAACCCGAAGGGGAAGGAATAGGACCCGTAGGCCTTGAGATAATGGGACCGGTCGTGGGGCAGAGGGCCGGTGAGAACATCGCCCAGGCCGTCGTAGCCCATGAACCAGCGGTCGAAATCCTGTTCGACGCCCGGCCCGAGGCGGCCGCCCTCATCGGAGCTGCCCAGCCCGGAGAAGTTCCCGTAGACGCGGCTCCAGGTATAGCTGGCCCCGCCCTGCCAGTTGTGGCTGAACCTCTTTTCGAAGGAGAGGTTGACGGCCCAGTAGTCGCGCGTCGCCTTGGGGCAGGGCCACAGATCGTAGGTCAGGCCGTCGTCCGCCGTGCCGAACCTGTTGTCAGGCCCGGGATCGGTCCAGGTCTCGATGAATTCTCCACCCTCGGAGATCGGCCGGGAGACGCCGTAGCCGGGATTAGTGACCCAGAAGTCCTGGTAGACCCGGATGGTCCCGTCCGGGTTCACTTCCGTGTTGTACACGCCGACGTCCTCGATCGCCCGGATCAGGTGCTTGTTGACGAGGCGGACGGACAGGGACATGCTCTCCCCCAGCTTCTTCTCGGCGCCGAAAGAGATCTCTCTCTGAGCGGTCGGCTTCAGATCCGGATCGACCCGGTCGAACGAAGGCGGCAGGTAGTACATCGATCCCGCATAAGTGTTGCCGGCTTCCTGGTTGGCGGCATCGTCGAGCAACCCGTTCGAGGCGATCTGGGTCCAATCCGGGTCCTGGAGGGCGTAGATGTCTTCGACGCGCTTCGAGCCGCCGAAGGTCAGCTGACCCAGATAGAGCTTCATGATATCGTAATAGATCCCAAAGCTGCCGAAGACCTTCAGGCTGGAATCCCCGAACACGTCATAGACGACGCCCAGCCGCGGGGCCAGCGACTGCCCCAGGTCGAACGTGATGGGCTTGGGCGCATAGCCGGGCCAAGTCGATTCGTCCGTGAAGGCCGGCATGTACTGGCTCTCGGCCCGGAGGCCGAGGTTGAGGGTCAGCCTGTCGTCGATCGTCCAGGAATCCTGGAGGTAGACCGAGAGGTTGTTGCTGGAGCTGTCCCAGACGCTTCCATACCCGGACGTGAACGACCCCCGGATGAAATAATATCCGTAGGCGCCGTAATAGGGGTCGGCCGGATCGGCGCCGACGCCGACGGGATAGTCGAGCTGGGAGTTGGTCTGGCCCCAATAGATGTAGACGCACGGATGGGGAGCTCCCGTGAAACGGTTGTCGTAAAGGTAGTTGTAGCCGATCCCGGCTTTCAAGGCGTGCTCACCCGCCCAGTTCAAGTAATAGGTCAGGTCCAGGTTGTTGCTGACCTTGCCCCGCTTGTAATACAGGGTCGTCTGATTGAGGGGGTTGCTTTGCCAGGCGGCGCTATGGAGCAGGTCCGGATTGCTCACGAAGAAGGGATCGCTCGCAAAGCCCGAGTTCGTGGTCCCGAAACGGTAGAATGAGGCGTCGGGGGGAGCGATCTGCTCGTTGGTCGTATCTTGCTCGTGCCAGCCGCCCCTGTAGCTGATGAGCATGTTGTTGCTGAGGGAATAATCCGCGGTCAACGAGGCGCTCATGTTGGGATAATCGTATCCTTCCCGCCCCCATTCATAAGTCTCGGTGCCATTGCCGCGGATGTCGGGTAAGGCCCCCCGATAATTGGTAAACGTGTTGATGAAGCTGGCCGCGAGGCGAAGACCGGCGAACGGAGCGGCCGAGAGCCGGATCGATCCGTTCAGGCCCTTGTTCTTGGCCTTGAAGGTCTGGAATGTCGTGGGGTCTACGAGGCCGCGATCGTTGAAATCCCTCAGGGCCAGCGTCTGGCTATAGGCCGGGTTGAACGATCCGAAGAACCACAGCTTGTCCTTGATGATATAGCCGCCGAGGCTGAAAACTCCTTCGAACCGGCTATAACGGTCTCGGTTGGCCGTGGCCGTCCCGCCGCCTTCGAGGGGCAGCAGGGTCGTCCCGTCGAAATAGAGCTCGTCGTAGTTGACGTATTCATAGACATATCCAGGGGAATAGATGTCCTGCCGGAGGAAAGTCCGGGATGCCCCCTGCATGTATTTCTGGTTGTTCTCGTAGTAGCCGATGATGTCGCCATGGAACTCGTTGCTGCCCGCTCGGGTGATGACGTTGACGACGCCGCCCATCGAGCCGCCGTATTCGGCGTTGTAGCCCGAGGCCGTGACCTTGACCTCTTCCAGGAGCTCGAGGACGATGTTCTGTGGGTCGCCTCCGTAATGGAAGTCCGAGATGTCCGCGCCGTCGACGTAGAACATGTTCTCGGGTCCGGTCGCGCCATCGACCGAAAGGCCGGCGGTGTTGGACTCCTTCTGGACGCCGGGGATGGTGCTGATGAGCGAGTCGAACGACCTACCGCGCGGCAGGGTCAGAAAGGTCTCCTTGGTCATGACCTGGCCCTTGACCGTGCTCTTGACGTCGATCAGGGGCGATTGGCCCACGACCGTGATCTGCTCGTCGATCGCCGCCGCCTCCAGCGTGACGTTCAGGGACAGCGTCTGGGACAGCTCCACGAGGATGCCCGACCGGACCAGCGTCCTGAAGCCCGGCAGGGCGAAGGTGATCTCGTAGGTGCCCGATGGAAGGGCCATCAGGCGGTAAACCCCGCTGGTATCCGTGACTGCGGCGGCCTTGCCCACCAGCTTGGGGCTCGTGGCCGTGACGCTCACCCCGGGAAGAGGGCCGCCCTGGCTGTCGGCGACGCGTCCGTTGATCCTCGCCGTCGGCGTGAGCTGGGCGAACGCCGTCCCGGCGACGGCGAGGCCCATGATGAGTGTGAGAGTGAGAGTGAGGAATCTTCTTGTCATTCGCTGGTGCTCCGATCAATGTGAACCGATGATCCGTTTCCCCTGCGGCGGCGTCCCCGCGGACCCGCCGCGCCCCTCGATTTCCGCATGTCTTCGAGCCTTCTGGTCATTCAACCTCCGTGATACGAGTCGTGTCCCGAAGCCCTCGTAATGCCCGCCTTCGATAACCGGCGATGGCGAAAGAGACCAAGTCAGATCTGGAGTCCCGGTCCGTGAGGGAAGGATAATTCCGGTCCGGGGGGAATGTCAAGCCTCGGCGCGGCTCAGCTGATCTCGCCCGTGAGGTAGGCCCGGGTCCGCGGATCGCGGGGAGCGGCGAAGACGTCGGCCGCCGGGCCGTGCTCGACGAGCTCCCCGAGGTAGAGGAAGGCCAGGTAGTCGGCGACGCGGCGGGCCTGGCGCAGGATGTGGGTGACGACGACCACGGTATAATCCCGCTTGAGCTCGGCCAGTCTCCGCTCGACGTTCTGGCTCGATTGCGGATCGAGGGCCGAGGTCGGCTCGTCCCCGAGGATGATCTCCGGCTCGACGGCCAGGCCCCGGGCCAGGCAGAGCCTCTGCTGCTGCCCGACGGAGAGGACCGAGGCCGGCTCGCGGAGGCGGTCCTTGACCTCGTCCCAAAGCCCGGCCACCTGGAGGTAGTGCTCGACCCTGCGGTCGAGGTCCCGCCGGGCCCGGAGGCCGTGGATCCGCGGGCCGTAGGCGACGTTCTCGTAGATCGACATGGGCAGGACCTGGGGCCTCTGCGAGAGCAGCCCCATCTTCTTCCGGATCCGGGTGACCTCGGTCCGGGGCGCGTAGATGTCCTCGCCGTCGAGGACGACCTGGCCGCGGATGCGGACGCCTTCGGTATCGTCGAGGAGCCGGTTCAGCGACTTGAGGAGGGTCGTCTTGCCGCAGCCCGAGGGCCCGATGATGACGGTGATCCGGTTGGCCGGAATGTCCAGGCTGACGTCCTTGAGGACCTGGAGATCCCCGTAGAAGACGCTGAGGTTCCGGATGCTGATGGGTGTCTGTCCGTTCATGATCGCGTCCGTCCTTCACTTGACGACATGGCGGGTCGCTTTGCGGCTCATCGCCCGGCCGGCCAGGCTGATGAGGAGGATGATCAGGGTCAGGACAGCGGCTGACGCGTAGGCCCGCTGCTGGACCTCGGGGAACGGCGTTCCCAGCTGGAAGAAGATGGCCAGCGGCAGGGTCGCCGCGGGGTCGGCGAGCGAGGTCGGCACGCGGTCCGTGAATCCGGCCGTGAACAGGACCGAGGCGGCGTCGCCGATGCCGCGTCCGAAAGCGAGGAGCACGCCGGTCAGGATGCCGGGCGCGGTCTGCCGCACGAAGACCTTGAAGGCTGTCTCGAACCGCGTCGCCCCGAGCGAATCGGACGCTTCTTTGAGCTCGCGGGGGACGAGGCGCATGACCTCGTCGATGGCCCGGCACAGGATCGGGAACTCGAGCAGGGCGACCGTCAGGATGCCGGCGAGAAGCGAGGCCCTGAGGCCCAGGGCCAGCATGATGATGAAGCCGAAGGCCCCGTAGACGATGGACGGCACGCCCCAGAGGACGTCCAAGAAGAAGCGCGTCCAAGCGGCGGTCTTCGAGCCTTTCCCCTTATAGAGATTGAGGTAGAGCGCGAGGGGCAGGCTCAGCAGAAAGGCCAGGGCGGTCGCCCCGACGGCAAGATAGAGCGACCCGGCGATGGCGTTGAGGATGCCGCCCTCCTTGCCTAGGTAGAAGCCGCCCTGGGGTGTTTTCGTCAGCATCGAGAAGCTCAGCGCGGGGATCGATTTCCACAGGATCGTCCCGAGGATGAGAAGGAGGGAGAGAAGGACGAGGGCGGCCGAGGCCGCGGCCAGGACCCGGAAGAAGAGATCGGCCCGCTTGCGCCTTCCCAGGCGGAGATCGGCCGGCCCGTTCACCGGACCCTCCGCTCGACCCGGACGAGGATACGCCGGGCCAGGACGTTGAAGAAGAGGACGATCAGCGTAAGGACGAGAGCGGCCGTCATCAGGGCCGCGTCATAGCTGGGGACGGACATCATCTCGCCGTAGTTGTTGGCGATGAGCGCGGGCAGGGGGTAGCCGGCGTCGAAGAGCGAGCGGGGCACGGCCGGGACGTTGCCGACGACCATGAGCACGGCCATGGTCTCGCCGAAGGCCCGGGAGAAGCCGAGGACGGAAGCGGCCAGGATGCCCTGGGCGCCTTTCCTCAGGACGACGTGCCGGGTCGTCTCCCATCTCGTCGCCCCGAGCGAGAGGGACGCGTCGCGGAGGGCCTGCGGCACAGAGGCGAACACCTCGAGGGTCACGTGGATGATCGTCGGAAAGGTCATGATGGCCAGGACGATGCCTCCGGCGAGGATGCTGTAGCCCGACGAATGGACGCCGGCAAGCGGGGCCAGGACGTTCCCGACGAACGGCACGACCAGGATGACGCCCCAGACGCCGTAGACGACCGAGGGCAGGCCGGCCAGGAGATCGACGACCGGTTTGGCCCCTTCCCGGACCCAGCGGGGGGCGTATTCCGACAGATAGATGGCGGCGAGGATCGAGACGGGCACGGCCAGGACGAGGGCCGTCACGGTCACCCAGACCGTCCCGGTGATGAACGGGAGGAGGCCGAACTCGCCCTTGAGGGGATGCCAGGCCGAGGAAAAGAGGAGCTTCGACAGGGGCTCGACGGCGAGGATGGCCTTGGATTTGAGGAACAGGCCGGCGACGATGAGAAGGACGAGCAGGGCCGGCAGGGCCGCGACAAGGCCCATCGCGCGGCGGGCCAGGGCGTCCTTGAGAAGCCTCATTTCCTCTCCGCCGCGCCGCGGACGATCGCCAGCCCGGCGGCGGTCCGCTCCGGTCCGATGGCGATATAGCCCATCTCGGCGACATATTTCCGGCCTTCGACGAGGACCCACTCCAGGAACTCGGCGAGGAGCGGACGGGGCTGGCCTTTGATGACGAAATAGAGCTCGCGGGCCGGCGGCGAGGGGTAGACGCCCGCGGCGATGGCCCGGATGAGGTCGTCGCGCGTGGAATAGACCGCTTCCCGCGGCTCGATCGCGCCGCTCGCGTCGAGATCGATCGGACAGACGGCGAGCCCTCTCACGGGCTCGAGCGTCCGGGCGTCGTAGGCGAAATTGACGTTGTTGTAGCCGATGCCGAGAGAGTCGCGCCGGACGGCCTCGGCCAGCCCGGGATCGCCGTAAACGCCGATGCCGGCCAGGTCCTCCTGATGGCCGCCCATGTAAACGGCCCACGTCTCGGCGGCGCCGCAGGCGTCGGAGCGGGTGTAGACATGGACGGGCGTCCGGCCGGTCAGGCCGAGGAGCCCCTCCCAAGTTCCGCGCGTTCTCCGCAGCCAGACGGCGGCGAGGTCCTCCTTCCGAAGGCCGCGGCGGAGGATCGTGTCCAGGAAGGGGTTCTTCCGGCTGACGGTGGCGATGACGGCGTCCTTGGCCACGGCCACGGCCACGGCGCCCTTCGCGACCTCGGCCGGGAGGATCTCGCGCGAGACCATGCCGATGTCGGCGACGCCGGCCAGGGCGTCCGCGACGCCTTTGCCCGCGCCTCCCGCCTGGACGTCGATATGGACCCCGGGATGAGTTTTCTGGAACTCTTCCTGCCATCGGATGGCCAAGGGGTAGAGGGCCCAGGCGCCCGACAGCGTCAGGCGGCCCCCCGCGGCGCGCGCGGTGGCCTGGGTGGTCGACGGGCCGAGCGAGGCCGTCGCGAGGAGCAGGGCCACGGCCCAGGCGGTTTTTTTCACGATCGCCCGCCCTTCCGGACCGCGTCGGGCCGGCTCCTGCGGACGAGATCGGCGAAGGTCGTTTTTTCGAGGATCTCGGCGACGGCGTCCCGGACGTCCTTCCACAGCCAGCGCAGCCCGCAGGTCCCCTCCATCGGGCAAGGCTCGTGGGCCATAACGCTGACGCAGTCGATGGGGGCGAGAGGGCCGTCCATGACCCGGATGATCTCGGCCACGTTGATCTCGTCGGGGGGCTTGGCCAGGACGTAGCCGCCCTTCTGGCCTTTGCGGCTCTTGAGATAGCCGGCCCGCTTCAACAACAGGAGGATCTGTTCGAGGAACCGCTGGGGGATCTCCTGGGCCTCGGAGATCTGCCGGCTGTGGAGGGGTCCGCCCTGGTAGCGGAGGGAAAGCTCCAGCATGGCCCGGCTGGCGTATTCGCCTCTGGTCGAGAGCCTCATGGCGCCTCCCTGCTTATCAGGGGACATGTACCTCGGGTACGTGTCCCCGATCAGTTACTTGACTTAATCAATAGACTAAGTCATTTAGCATGGCGCGGACACGCTTGTCAAGGATTTTTTGCCGATCAGCGGATCAAAAAAAGCCAGATTAGGAGCGGAGGAACGGTCATGAAGAACGCGAAGGCCATTAGGGCCATCCCCAGCGCTTTCTTTAAAATCTTTTTTCTATCGACCAGATGCTTGGCATATTCGGCGTAAGTGATAACGAACGCAACTGCGGCGGCCAACGGAGAGAAGATCAAGGCCAGCAGAATGGGCAATTCCATTAATAGGATCCCCGCGCCGAAAAAGTCAGCGCACGAAGGCTTTCCGTCCGGCGTACACGGCTCCGGAACCCAACTCTTCTTCGATCCGGAGTAACTGGTTGTACTTCTCCACCCTCTCGCCGCGGCAGGGCGCGCCGGTCTTGAGGTGCCCGGTACCCATAGCCACGGTCAGATCGGCGATGAAGCTGTCGACGGTCTCTCCGCTCCGGTGCGAGACCATCGCGCCCCACCCGGCTTTCCTGGCCATCTCAATAGCCGCGACGGTCTCGGTCAAGGTCCCTATCTGGTTCAGCTTGATGAGGACCGCGTTGGCGGCGTTCTCCTGGATCCCCCGGGCGATGCGCTTGACATTGGTTACGAAGAGATCGTCGCCGACGAGCTCGACCTCTGCGCCTATAGCTCCGGTCAAGGCCTTCCAGCCCTCCCAGTCATCCTCGGCCAGGCCGTCTTCAATGACGCGGATAGGGTATTTTCTGATCCAGTCCGCATACATTTGGACCATCTGGTCGGTCTTGACCTTTCTGTTCTCGGTCCTCAGGTTGTAGAGGCCCTCCTCATAGATGCCGCTCACGGCCCCGTCGATGGCCAGGACGATATCCTCACCCGGCCTATAGCCGGCCTTTTCGATCGCTTTGAGAATGGCCTCGACCGCGTCGGCATTCGTCTTGAAGGCCGGGGCGAAGCCGCCCTCGTCCCCGACGCCCGTCGAGTAGCCGCCGGCCTTCAGGACGCTCTTCAGGGCGTGATAGGTCTCGGTCCCCCAGCGCAGGGCCTCCCGGAAGCTCGGCGCTCCGACCGGGGCGATCATGAACTCCTGGAGGTCCGTGCTCTGCCAGTTGGCGTGGACGCCGCCGTTGAGGATGTTGAACATCGGCACGGGCATCCGGTTGGCCGAGGCGCCCCCGAGGTAGCGGTAGAGGGGAAGCTTGGACGACACGGCGGCGGCGCGGGCCACGGCCATGCTCACGCCGAGCACGGCGTTCGCTCCGAGCTTGCTCTTGTATTCCGTTCCGTCGAGGGCCAGCATGGCCCGGTCGACGCCGGCCTGGTCGAGGGCGTCGAGCCCCCGGACGACCTCGGCGATATCGATGTTGACGTGCTCGACGGCCTTGAGGACGCCCTTCCCCAGATAGCGGCCCTTGTCCCCGTCGCGGAGCTCGAGGGCTTCGTAGACGCCGGTCGAGGCCCCGGACGGCACGGCGGCCCGGCCGAAGGACCCGTCGGCGAGCGTCGTTTCGACCTCGACGGTGGGATTGCCGCGGGAATCGAGGATCTCCCGGGCGTGGACCTTCTTGATGAGTGCGGGCATGGCGTCCCTCCTGGCGGAATTGCCGGCTCATTCTAACAGAGGAGGGTCCCGATTGACAACCTCCCCGGCCGATGCTAAAAGAGGAGGCGAGAACCGCCATGGAGATCCTCGAAGTCCTCCTCAAGCTCATTCTGGCCATCGCCCTCGGCGGCCTCATCGGCCTCGAGCGGGAGGCCAGCCAGAAGCCGGCCGGGTTCCGGACGAACATCCTGGTCTGCGTCGGCTCGACGATGATGATGACCCTGGCGGTGCTCCTCGTCCGGTCGAAGGGGGGCGAGGCCGACTCGCTCATCCGCTTGGCCGCCGGGGTCATCACCGGCGTGGGCTTCCTCGGCGCGGGGACGATCTTTCAGGCCCGGGGGACCATCGCCGGACTGACGACCGCTTCGACCTTGTGGCTCGTGGCCGGGCTGGGCCTCGTCATCGGGGCGGGCTATTATGTGCCGGCCCTGATCTTCACCGCCCTGACGATCACGACCCTGCTCCTCTTCCACCGGATCGAGGACACCTACCTCCGCAAGTCCCAGTTCCACTACCACCTCAAGGCCAAGGCCAGGCCCTACATCCTGGCCAGCCTGCGCAAGCTCGCCCTGCACCACGGCGTCCGGCTCGAACGGCTGACGATGAAGCAGGACGGCTCGTCCTACCTCTTGGCCTTCTCGTTCTCGGCCTCGGAGGAGAAGGAGCAGGAGTTCAACCAGGGCCTCCTCGAGCTGGCCGACATCGAAGAGCTCAAGATTGACTGAGCGCCGCCTCCTCCTGGCGACACAGAATCCCGGCAAGATCCGCGAGATCCGCCGCGCCCTCGGGGACCTGTCCTGGAAGGTCGTCGGCCTCGCGGACGCGCTGCCGGGGCTCACGCACAAGGAGAAGGGGCGGACCTTCGCCGAGAACGCCCGGGCCAAAGGCCTGTTCTACAGCCGGAAATGGCCGGGGTGGACCCTGGCCGAGGATTCGGGCCTCGAGGTCGACCGGCTGGCCGGCGCGCCGGGCGTGCGCTCGGCCCGGTTCTCCGCCCCGAACCCCTCGGACGAGAAGAACAACCGCAAGCTCCTGCGTCTCCTCGGAGCCGCCCCGGCGGCGGCGCGCGGGGCCCGCTTCGTCTGCGTCATGGTCCTGGCCCGGGAAGGGCGTGTCGTCGGCGAGTTCCGCGGCGTTGTCCGAGGCAGGATCGGCGTCGCGCCGCACGGCGTGTCGGGATTCGGCTACGATCCGCTGTTCTATTACCCGCGCCTGCGCCGGACCTTCGCCGAGCTCCCGCCGGAGGTCAAGAACGGCGTCAGCCATCGCGGCCGGGCCGTCCGCAAGCTCCGGCGGTTCCTCGAAGCGAACAGGAAGGCCCTGTCCGGAGGCCGTCCGGACAGGGCCCCGTCCTTCATTTCGGCGCGGTCTCGCCGCCGACCGTGATCAGGTCCTTGATATTCTCGTAGACCTTCTCGCCGATCCCCTGGACCTTCATGATCTCTTCGATCTTCTTGAAGCCGCCGTTCTTCGTCCGGAAGTCGATGATCCTCTGGGCGACCTTGGGCCCGATGCGGGGCAGGGTTTCGAGCTCCGAGGCCGGGGCCGTGTTGATGTTGACCTTCGCCTTCGGCGCGGGCGACTGGGCGTAGGCCGAGGCCAGGCTGAGCACGGCCACCGCCGCGGCCAGTCCGAGCGCCAGGACCTTGTGTCTGGAATTGATCATGGGTGAGAACTCCTTTCGCCGGCCTCATATGCGCCGTCCATGCCATTTCCTTCCCTCCCCTGTCCTCTTTTGTTTTGTTGAAGTTGCGTCGACCGCGGCAGCTCGACCGTCAAACCGCGTGGACAAGAAGGACGGGAGGGCGGAACTCCCGTTGACGGCGGAGGCCTGATCCCGTCGCCGCCGAAACGAGTCGTGCCCGAGGCCTCTCTTCAGGACCGCGGGTGGCTCTTCTTGTAGACACTGAGGAGCTGCCGGAGGTCGACGTGCGTGTACTTCTCGGTTGTGGCCAGGCTGGCGTGGCCGAGGAGCTCCTGGATGACGCGGAGGTCCGCCCCGCGGCCGAGGAGATGGGAGGCGAAGGAATGGCGGAGCGAATGGGGGCTGATCTTGCGGGCGACGGCCGTCCGGCGGATGTACTTGCGGACCATCCTCTGGACGGACCGCGTCGTCAGCCTTCCGCCGCGATAGTTGAGGAAGAACGCGGCTTCTTCAGCGGCCCCTTCCCCGGCGAGCCCGGTCCGGGCCCGGCCGTAGGCTTCGAGGGCTTCGCGGGCCTTTCCGCCGAAAGGCACGATCCGCTCTTTCTTGCCCTTGCCCCGGACCCGGACGAGCCGTTCCTCGAGGTGGATGTCCGCCGCTTCGATGCCGACAAGCTCGGAGACGCGGATGCCCGTCGCGTAAAGAAGCTCCAGGATGGCCTTGTCGCGGAGGTCCAGAGGCTTCGCGGAGCGCGGCAGGTCGAGGAGCTCGGCCGTCTCGTCCTCGGTGAGGAACGAGGGCACGCGCTTGTCCTGCCGCGGGGTGGCCAGGATCTTGGCCGGGTTCTCGGCGATCCGCTTGGTCCGGACGCAGAAGTCGTAAAAGGAGCGCAGGGCGGCGAGCTTGCGTCCGATGGTCGATTTCTTCCGCTTCTTCTCGTGGAGCTCGGCCAGATAGCCGCGCAGGACGACGTTCCCGGCCTTGTCCCAGCGGACCTCGCGCTCCTTCAGGTAGGCCGCGACTTCGCGGAGGTCGCGGCCGTAGGCGTCCACGGTATGGGGGGAGGCGTTCCTCTCGTGACGGAGATAGGCCAGGAACTCAGAGATTTCCCTGTCCATCGTCACCGCCGGGCTTCTCGTCCCCTTCGGACGCCGCCGCTTTTCCGGCCGGCTCCGGCCCGCCCGCCGCGCCAGGCGTCCCGGCCTTCTCCCAGATCTTCTCCCGGGGCGCCGTTTCCTTGAACGCGCACGTCTCGGTCTTGCAGTGGATGTAGGGCTCGCCGCGGAGGACGTTCTTCTTGTAAAGGATCTTGGCCCCGCATTGGGGACAGGCCCGGTCGATCGGCTCGTCCCAGGAGGCGAAGGTGCACTTCGGGTACTTGCTGCAGCCGAAGAAGAACTTGCCCCGCCGGGTCTTCCGCCGCAGGATCTTGCCGCCGCAGCCGAGCGGGCAGGCGAGGCCCGTTTCGACGGGACGGTCCTTCTTGATGTACTTGCACTTGGGGTAGTCCGAGCAGGCGACGAAGGGGCCGAATCGCCCGAACTTCTGCTCGAGCGCGGCGCCGCACTGGGGGCACTTCTCGTCGAGGGGCTTGGACTCCTTCTTGTCCAGGCTATCGCGGAACTTGCAGCCGGGATAGCCCGAACAGGCCTTGAAGCGGCCGAAGCGGCCGTCCTTGATGACGAGCGGGGCGCCGCACTTCGGGCATTTCTCGTCGAGCGGGATGCCCGTCTTCTTGACACCCTCCTGCTCCAGGCCGTGCTTGAGGTAGCCGTCGAGGAGTGCGTAGTATTCCTTGAGGCTGTCGACGCCCTTCTGCCTCCCTTCGGAGATCTCGTCGAGCTCCTCTTCCATGTGCGCGGTGAACTTGTATTCCATGAGCTTGGCGAAGTACTTGATGAGGAAGTCGATGACGTACAGGCCCAGCTCGGTCGGCCGGAACTTCCCCTCCTCCTTGACGACGTAGGTCCGGCTCTGGATCGTCGCGATGATCGGCGCGTAGGTGCTCGGCCGGCCGATGCCGCGCGCCTCGAGCTCCTTGACCAGCGTCCCCTCGGTGTACCGGGGCGGCGGCTCCGTGAATTTCTGCGTCGACTCCATGTCCAGGAGCTTGAGCGTCTCGCCGGGCTCCACCTTGGGCAGGACGTCTTTGTCCCCATTCCCGTTCGGCCAGAGGGCCAGGAAACCGTCGAACTTGACGACCTCGCCCTTGACCTGGAAGAGATAGCGGTCGGCCTTGATGTCGAAGACCGTTTCCTCGATGAGGGCCGGGGCCATCTGCGAGGCGACGAAACGGTTCCAGACGAGCTTGTAAACGTCGTACTCCTCTTTCTTCAGGAAGGGCTTGACCTTGTCCGGCGGAAGGTCGAGATGGGCCGGGCGGATGGCCTCGTGGGCGTCCTGGGTCCTCTTCTTGCTCCGGTACTCGTTCGGCTTGGCCGGAACGTGAGCGGCCGAGAACCTCTGCCCGATGTAGGCCCGGGCCGCGGCCTGGGCCGCCTCGGACACGCGCATGGAATCCGTGCGCATATAGGTGATGAGCCCGGTCTGGCCGAGCTCGCCGATGGGCATGCCTTCGTAGAGCTTCTGGGCCACGAACATCGTCTTCTTGACGGGGAAGCGGAGCAGCCGGTAGCCGTCCTGCTGCAGGGTGCTCGTGATGTAGGGCGGGGCGGGGTGCTTGTGCTTGGCCCGGACCTGGACCTTGTCCAGGACGAACGGCGACCGCCGGCAGGTCTCGACGATGGCCGCGGCCGCCTCGGCGTTCCCGACCCGGGCCTTCTTCCCATCGATCTTCGCCAGGGCGGCCTTGAAGGCCGGCGGCCCCGAGGCCTCGAGCCGGGCCGCGATCGACCAGTACTCTTCGGAGACGAAGGCCTTGATCTCCTTCTCCCGGTCGCAGATGAGCCGCAGGGCCACGGATTGGACCCGGCCGGCCGACAGGCCGCGGGCGATCTTCTTCCAGAGGAGCGGGCTGATGAGGTAGCCGACGAGCCGGTCGAGGACGCGGCGGGTCTGCTGGGCCTCGAGCAGGTTGAGGTCGATCTGGCCGAGGCTGCGGAAGGCCGCCTGGACGCCCTCCTCCGTGATCTCGTGGAAGGTCGCCCGGAAGATCTGGGGGTTGTCCTCGGCCAGGAGCTGGCTGAGGTGCCAGGAGATGGCCTCTCCCTCGCGGTCGGGGTCGGCCGCCAGGATGACCCTCTCGCTCTCCCGGGCCGCTTTCTTGAGCTCTGCGACGACCTTCTTCTTCTCGGGGATGACCTGGTAGGTCGGCTGGAAATCGGCCGCGACGTCGACCCCGAGCTTCTTCTCGGGCAGGTCGCGGACGTGGCCCATCGAGGCCTTGACGACGTAGTCATTGCCGAGATAGTGGTTGACCGTCTTGGCCTTGGCCGGCGATTCGACGATGACGAGTGACTTCGCCACTTACATTCTCCTCTGGAATTCTTTCCCGGGATGCTGGACGACGGCCCCCTTCAGCTCGAGGCCGAGCAGGAGCGCCAGCAGGGCTGAGACTGCGAGGCCCGTCCTCTCGGCCAGCTCGTCGATCGGGAGCGCCGCGTCGACGGGGAGCTCGCTCAGGAGCCGGCGCTCGTCCCGGCTCAGAGAAGCGCGGCTATTCTCCTCTTTTGCGTCCGCCTGCGCAAGGAGATTCTCGCGCCACGGGGACGGCAGGGCTTCGGCCACGTCCTCCCAGGACGCGACGAGCTTGGCCCCATCCCGGATGAGGCCGTTCGGCCCGACGCTCAGCTCCGAGAGGACGCTCCCCGGCACGGCCATGACCTCCCGGTCCTGGGACAGGGCCAGCTTGGCCGTGATGAGCGAACCGCTCCGCCAGGTCGCTTCGACGACGACCAGGCCGAGCGCGAGGCCGCTGATGATCCGGTTCCGAACGGGGAAGTTCTCCGCGAGCGGCGGCGTCCCTATGGGGAACTCCGTCACCACGGCGCCCCGCCCGGCGATCTCCCGGGCGAGAGCGCGGTTCTCCCGCGGATAGATGACGTCCAAACCGGAACCGAGCACGGCCACCGTCCTTCCCTCCTTGAGGGCCCCCCGATGGGCGCAGGAGTCGATGCCGGCCGCCAGCCCGCTGGCGATGACCGGCCCGCGGGCGGCGAGGTCGCCGGCCAGCTTCTCGGCCACGGCCCGCCCGTACGGGGTAGGCCTCCGCGCCCCGACAATGGCCACCGCGGGGATTCGAAGAGCCTCCGCGTCGCCCTCGCAATACAGGACGAAGGGAGGATCGAAGATCTCTCTCAGGTAGCCCGGATATCCGGGGTCCTCAAGGGTCAAGAGAGTATACGCCTTCCTCCGGATTTTTTCCAATTCCCGCCCGGCCCGGTCGAGGGCCCGACCGGAGACGATGCCCGCGGCGGCGTCCGGCGGCAGGCGGAGGCCGTCGAGATCGGCGGGCGCGCTCCTGAAGACATCCGTGACCGAGGGAAAGCGCCCGAGGAGCCGGCGGGCGGCCGCGCTGGGCCCCCAAAACAGGAGGTGCAGGGCCAGCCAGCAAACCGCTCGGTCGTCCATGGGGATTCGCTCCATGAAAGAGACGCGCGCCGGGGCGGGGAATTCCCAGCCCCCGCCTCGCCGTCAGCGGCCGAAGAGCACGGACGAGCCGGTGTAAAACGTTCCGGCCACGGCCCCGGTCATGAGGCAGGCCAGGGTCGCGGCGAGCAGGGCCCGGAAGCCGATCCGGGAGATATCGCGGACCCGGGTCGGGACGAGCGCGCCCGTCCCGCCGATGAAAATGGCCAGGGAGGCGACGTGGGCGAAGCCGCAGAGGGCGTAGGAGGCGATGATGGCCGAGCGGGGGTCCTTGAGCGCGCCGGCGGCCATAAGCTCGGACAGGCGCCCGTACGAGAAGACCTCGGTCAGGATGGTCCTGTCGCCGAGGATCTTGGCGACGGGGAGAGCGTCGGACGGGGCGACGCCCATGACGAGGGTCAGGGGGTAGAAGAGGTAGCCGAGCAGGGCCTCGACCGACCATTCGACGTGCCAGCCGAGCAGGCCGTTGACCAGGCCGCCGGCCCAGCCGAGGCCGAGGTTGACGAGGGCCAGAAGCCCGATGAAGGCGATGAGCAGGGCGACGATCCCTCCCAGGAGCTTCAGCCCTTCCCCGGCGCCATTAATGATGGCCATCATGAGGTTGTCCTCGCGCTCGTAGTGGGGCTTGACGTCGACGCCCAGGGTCAGGGGCTTTTCCGTCTCGGGCATGACGAGCTTGGCCATGACGATCGAGGCCGGGGCCGCGATGAACGACGCCGAGACGAGATGGCCGGCGATCGTCGGGATGGCCTTCTGGAGCATCAGCACGTACATGGCCAGCACGGTCGAGGCGATGGTGCCCATGCCGGCCGTGATGATAGTCCCGAGCTCGGACCGGGTCATGTCCTTGAGGTGGGGCCGGACGACCAGGGCCGATTCGACGCCGACGAAGATGTTGGCCGAGACCGAGAGCGCTTCGGCCCCGCTGATCCGCATCGACCGGGAGAAGATCCGGGCAAAGAGCCGGACGAAAAAAGGCATGATCCGGAGGTAGTATAGGGCCCCGAGAAGGGCGGCGAAGAAGATGATCGTCGGCAGGCCCTGGAAGGCCAGGAAATAGCCGAGGGAGGTCTCTCCGGCCGCGTTCGTCGTTCCCGGCGCGAGGGCCAGCCGGCCGAAGACGAACTTCGTCCCGGCCGTGGCCGTCGCCAGGACGGCGGTGACGGCGTCGTTCACCCAGAGGAAGACCTTTGTCCCGGCCGGGACGACGAAGATGAAGAAGGCCACGAGGAGCTGGAGCCCGATGCCCCAGAAAAGGACCCGGACGTTGACGGTCTTCCGGTCCGACGAGAAGAGCCAGGCGACCCCGGCCAGGACGAAGATGCCGGCGAAGCTGACGAGGTTGTAGGCCGTCATGCTCTCCCCCTTAGGCCTCCAGCCGGAACAGCTTGGAGGACGACGTCGCGCCGCGGAGGAGGGTCAGGCGCGAGGGCGGAACGGACAAGTGACCGGCCAGCCGCTCGATGACCTCCTCGTTGGCCCGGCCCTTTTCCGGAACGGCCCGGACCCGGACCCGGTAGGCGTCCGGGCCGAGCTCCTCGACGCCCGGCGCCTTCGAGCGCGCCTGGACCTTGACCGTCAGGATGCGGGCCATGCCTCCCCCGCGCGGGCGACCCGGCGCCCGCCCCTCCTAATCCTTGTCCTTGAGGACCTTCTGGTACTTGTCGAAAAGCTCTTGGAGCTCTTTCCGGGTGATGACGTAGCGGCTGACGTAGATCGACAGCGTCGTCCGGACCGGATCGTTCGACTTGACGAGGATGTAGTCGCGCTGGACGCCCGGCCGGGCCTGGGGCGGGAAACGGATCTCGATCTCGCGCGATTCGCCGACCGGCAGGGAGAACGCCGAAGCCAGGGGCTTGCCGCCGGAGAAGAACTTGACGTTCTCGTGGGCCACCTCGACCCTGAGCTCCCGCTCGCCGGCGCTCTTGACGACGATCTTGGCCGCCGGCGACTCGCCCTCGAGGACGAGCCCCATATCGAGGTTGTAGCGGTCGATATCGATCCGGGCCGAGGGCGGGACCTCGATGTCGGCGGAGACGCTGAGCTCCCGCCGCGGGCTCGCGGCGTCGTTCGAGACGAGATAGAGGTAGCGCGTGAGGCGGCCGGAATAGCCGCGGGTGTCGAAGGTCGTCTTGATCTTGCCGTCCTGGCCCGGGGCGATCCTCTTCTCCGAGACGAGCGCGGCCGTGCAGCCGCAGGTCGTCTCGATCTTCTCGACGACGAGGGGCGCGTCGCCCTCGTTCCGGAACGTGAATTCGTGGCTGACGACGTCGCCCTGCTTGACCTTGCCGAAATCATGGGACATCGCCTTGAAGCTGGCCCGGGGCTTCTTCGCCTGGGCCGGAGCGGCCGCGGCCAGGGCGAAGACCGCGAGGATCGATAGCGGCGCGGCGAGGCGCCGGAGTGCGCGTGCGTTCATCGGTGTCTCCTCATGCATCAAGAATACTCCAGCCGCCCCGTTTCCATCAAGCCCCCCTGGGCTATTCACGAGCCGAGGCGGCCATAGATGCGAGGCGTCAAAGGGTGAAGCTGTACTCGGAGTACTGCGAACCCTTTGCAACGAAGCAGATGCGGCCGGATCGGCTTGCCCGAAGGGTGAAAACGCCGATCTTGGTCTTTTCGGGGTGGTTGAGAAATACGGCGTTTTCATGAATAGTCCAGGGGTTATTCGACGGTGACGCTTTTGGCCAGGTTGCGGGGCTGATCGACGTCGAGGCCCTTGGCGGCGGCGGAATGATAGGCGAAGAGCTGGAGCGGCAGGACGGTCAGGAATGGCGTGAACAGTTGGTGCGTCTCCGGGATGGGGAAGACCTCCTCGGCCATGGCCCGGGCCTTTTCGTCGCCCTCGAACGCGACGGCCAGGATCCGGCCGCTCCGGGCCTGGACCTCGGCGATGTTGGACAGCATCTTCTCGTAGACCCGGTCGCGCGGGACGATGGCCAGGGTCGTCATGCCCTCGTCGATCAGAGCGATGGGACCGTGCTTCATCTCTCCCCCGGCGTAGCCCTCGGCGTGGGTGTAGGAGATCTCCTTGAGCTTGAGGGCCCCTTCGAGGGCGATGGGGAAGTTGATCCAGCGGCCGAGGAACAGGTAGTGCTCGCAGGAGAGGTAGCGCCGGGCGGCCCGTTCGATCGCGGCGGCCCCGCCGAGGACGCGGTCCATCTTGTGGGGGACCCGCTGGAGCTCCTGGACCAGGGCCAGGCTGTCCGCCTCGCCGATGGCGCCGCGGGCCTGGGCATAGGCCAGGGCGAAGAGGGACAGGGCGGCCAGCTGGCCGATGAACGTCTTGGTCGCGGCGACGCCGATCTCGGGCCCGGCGTGGAGGTCGAGGACGCCGTCCGCGCCGCGGGCCATCGAGGAGTTCGGATTGTTCGTGACGGCCAGGACGGCCAGGGCTTTCTCCCGGGCGGCGCGGAGGGCGGCCAGCGTGTCGGCCGTTTCGCCCGACTGGGAGATGCCGAGGACGAGCGTCCCGCGGTCCATGACGAAGTCGCGCGAGCGGAGCTCGGAGGCGTATTCGACCTCGACGGGGACGTGGGCGAGCGTCTCGAGGAGGTATTTCCCGACGAGGCCGGCGTGGTAGGAGGTCCCGCAGGCGATGAGCACGACGCGCGACGTCTCCCGGAAGGCCTCCGGGGCGAGGCCGGTGTCGTCGAGGAAGACCCGCCCGGACTCGA
>MEYC01000025.1 GCA_001775715.1 Candidatus Aminicenantes bacterium RBG_16_66_30
CGGGATAGAAGATCTGGGCGGCCAGGGCTTCCCAGCCTCCCGTGGACCCCCCGTAAAGCGTCCGGGCCCAACCCTGGCCGATGCCCCGGTACCCGCGCTCGATGTGGGGAATGAGCTCATACGTGATCGCATCCCCATAGGGCCCGAGGTTGGCCGAGTTCACGGCATAGGAATCGTCGAAATAGGGATTGGGGTGCTGGATGGTCACGAGGATCATCCGCGGGAAACCGGGGCCGGTCCAGTCCTTGAAGAACCGGTAGCTGGCTTTTTCGTAATCCCGGAAATATTCCCCCCAGACCCCGGGACGCTTGGCGTCATCCGACGATTCGCCGGGATCCGGCGGCTCCTCCCGGAACCCCACCAGGGCGTCGAACTTGCGGGAAAAATGCCCCTGATAGACCATCAGGGGATAGCGGGCCTCCGGATGCTCCTCGAATCCGGCGGGCAGGAGAATGACCGCGCCGAGGAACATGGGCCGGCCCCAGAATTCGGTCAAGCGCCGGCTTTGGATCCGGATATGCTTGATGTGCTTCGTGTCCCGCTCTTCGGGGAAGTTCGGAATGATCCTGTCGAGTGAGACGCGGACGGTCTCGCTTCCAGCGGGATCGATCCTGATCTTCTTCGGCGCGCTGAGGAGGTTCCCGGGCGCGATGTTCCACATCTGGCCCTCGCCGCGGTCCATGGGCAGTTTCAGGGTATGGCCGTCCGCCCGGCGGAAGGTCTCGTACTTGTGAAGGACGGCTTGGATGACATACTCGCCGGCCGGGATCCCGGCCAAGCTGTCCACGGGGAAGCCGAAGACGCCCGCGTCGAACACGGCCTCTTCGCCCGGGCTCAAGCCTTCGACGTCGATCCCGAAAACGGGCTGGGCATCCGGGTTGCGCGAGCTGACCTGGAACCTCGGCTCACGGCTGTCGTTGTCGGCCAGCACCAGGAGCATCCTGCCGTCGAACGGCCCGGGCCCGAGCTCTTTGGGGTACGAGACGGCAACCCGGAATCCGGATCCGCGCTTCGCGACACTGCTCCCGGAACAGCCGGCGGTCCAGGCCGCCAGAATGATCAAGGCCGCCGCGAGCCGGAGGCCGGCAGGGAGGAGGGGCGGCTTGTCCATGAGCTCCTAGCGGTTTTCGCTCAGCGCCAGGGCGGCCCGGACGGTTTTTTCCGCGTCGATCAGCCCGTGGCCGCACTCGGGAGAGAAGCCCTCGAAACCGACCCGCTCCGGGCTCGCGTTCTTGATGACGAGCTCCGTCAGGAGCCGGGCGTATTCCCCCGGGGGCTCGTCGCCCCGCCTGGGATGGACGGAAACAGCGAGAGCAAAAAGGGACGATACGACCGGTATCGCGGCCGAAATGCTCGGGATGTACGCGTCCTTTTCTCCGACATAAGTCGGAAAGGCCCCGAAGATGTCGTTCGGCGCGGCCACGGTGTTATCGTCTTGGGCCGCGCAGACGTCCCAGTACCCGTAAGTGCCGTCCGGCTTCTTTTCGGCGGCCGTTACGGCCACGACCGTATCATACTGGGACGGGAAATTGCGGGTATTGCCCTGCTTGAACCAGCGGCTGTAGAGGGCCCCCGAGATGAGTACGCGGTTGTGGTCATAGGCGTATTGGCAGGCTTCCCGGAGGTAATCGGAATCGAGCGTGGCTCCCGAGGCGCTGATGCTGATGACGTCGTTGCCGTCATGGACGGCCCGGTATATGCCGGCCGCGAGGAAGCACTCCAAGAGGAGGAGATAGGGCGGATCGTTCTGCGTATCGCCGTCGAGGACCTTGTAGACGGTCAGCCGGGCTTCGGGAGCGAACACGGCGGCCACCGAGGTGATGAGCGTTCCGTGCCAGCCCCAGTCGACGAGCGGCGCGTCGGTCGACCAGGGCTGCCCCTCGCGCCCGACGAATGAGAAGTTCTTGCCCCATTCCGTGTTCTTGAAGATCGAATGGCTCTCGTCGATCCCCGAATCGAGAATGGCGATCCTGGCCCCCTGGCCCCGGGTCAGCTTGTGGGCCTCCCGGAAGCGAGCGCCGTCGAGGGCCCCCTGCTTTTCGAACTCCGGGCTCACGGGGTCCTTGAAGAATTCGCGCGGCGGGGGAGGGTCGAGCTTGGCCCCGTAACCGACCGACCTGACCACGAGGTCCACGGCATCGAGGTCCTTGTACGCCGGGTTGGTCTTGCGCATCAAGTCCGTGGCAAAGTCCGTCATGAAGAACGTCTGGACGAACATGTGGCCGGCGAAGCGGGAGAGCTGGAAGTACATATCGGAGAAGCGCTGTCCCGACTTCCGGTCCCACTTCTGGAGCAGGCCGGAGAACGTCGGCTCGTCCTTCTGATAGAAGGCATTGATCAGGATCCCGTACAGACGGCCGTATCGGGTTTCGGCCTCTTCGATCTTCTGAAGCTCGACGGCCGTAAGACGGGCGCGGCCGGGGTGGGCCGCGATCTCGTCCCTGATGGTTTGATAGAACAACGCCCGGCCCTTCTCGAAAGTCGCATCGAGCCACGCCTGGTCGGGCGCCGCGGCGCCTTTATCCCTGCAGGCCGGGAAGAAGGAGCTCGAGAAGGCGAGAACGATGAGCATGAATGCCGTCAGGCCGTGTCGATTCGTCATGGACCTTCCTTTACTCATAAACATATCCCTTGGTTTCCACATCAAATAAAGACGGGGAATGCTCTGGTATTGTACCACCCGGCGACCGTTCTCCTTACAGAGCAGGGATTGCGTCCAAAATCGGGGACATGAACCATTTCATCCGAAATGGTATCGTGTCCCCGATTTTGCTAAGATGGCTCCGGATGTCCGCCAAGCACAAAAAGGGCCTGCTCATCGTCCTCGAGGGGATCGACGGGTCGGGCAAGACGACCCAGGCCAGGGCCCTAGTGCGGCGCCTCCGCCGCCGCGGCATCACGGCGAGTTTCTTCCGCGAGCCGACCCGAGGCCGCTGGGGGCGGGAGATCAAGAGGCTGGCCGTCCGGGCCGATTCCCTGACCCCGGAAGGGGAGCTCGCCCTCTTCGTCAAGGACCGGCGCGAGAACGTCGCCAAGAACATCGGACCCGCCCTCCGGGCCGGGCGCGTAGCCGTCCTCGACCGGTACTACTTCTCGACCATGGCCTACCAGGGGGCCAAGGGCCTAGACGTCGGCCGGATCCGGCGGATGAACGAGGCTTTCGCCATCGCCCCCGACCTGGTCCTCGTCCTCGACGTCGACGCCCGGGCCGGGCTGGCCCGGATCCGCGGCCGGAAGCGGCGCGACGAGCTCTTCGAGCGCGAGGATTACCTCGTCCGGGTCCGGGAGATCTTCCGCGGCCTTAAGGGCCCTCGCTTCGTCCATATTGACGGCCGCGGCGACAAGCGGGCCATCGGCCGCGAAATCTGGAGCCACGTCGCGCCGCTCCTCAAGTAGGGGACATGTACCCTTGGTACGTGTCCCCATTCCTCTGCCAGCGGGACACGTACCGCCGCGGTACATGTCCCGATCCGGTCCCCCTTCCGGGGCTTTTGTCTTTTAGGGGTCGATTTGCTATGATTTCAATGTTACGGCCATGAGTGAACCGGAACCGACAGCCCAGGAACCGACGCCCCAACAACCGATAAACACGGACAGACGGACATTCAAGGTGAAAATCCCCGGCCTCAAGATCAAGATCCGCAGATTCAAGAAGGGCACGGTCCTCCGCGCCTTCTTCATCCTCGTCCTGGCCGGATTGGCCGTCGGTTTGGGGGCGTTCTACGGCGCCTATGTCGCCATCAAGGACAACCTCCCCGACGTCGCCGACATCGAGACGTTCCGGCCCAAGCTCATCACCACGATCTACGCCGCCGACGGGAAGCCCGTCAAAGAGTTCGCCGAGGAGATGCGCGTCGAGGTCCCCTACGACAGGCTCCCCAGATCCCTCGTCAATGCCATCGTGGCCACCGAGGACCCGAGCTTCTTCCGCCACGGCGGGATCGACCTCCGCGGCATCCTGCGGGCCGTCTATGCCGACGTCTTCAAGGTCCTCGGCGGACGGCGTCCCGAGGGCGGCAGCACCATCACCCAGCAGCTGGCCCGCGACATCTTCCTCCATCGTGAGGTCAGCCTGCGCCGCAAGCTCAAGGAGCTCTGGGTCGCCCGCGAGATCGAGAAGCTCTACCCCAAGGAGAAGATCCTCGAGCTTTACTGCAACCACTTCCTCCTGGGGCACGGCGCCCACGGCGTCCAGGCCGTGGCCAACCTTTACTTCGGCAAGGACGTCAAAGACCTCGACCTCGTCGAATCCGCCCTCATCGCCGGCGTCTTCCGCGGCCCGTCGCTCTATTCGCCCTATACCAATGCCAGGCTCACTCTCAGCCGCCGCAACCACGTCCTCAACCGGATGGTGGCCGAAGGCTATCTCGGCAAGGCCGAAGGGGAAGCGGCCAAGCGGCTGCCGATGAGCGTCCTCCCCTTGAGGCGGTCGAGCGCAGAATTCGGCGCCTACTTCTTCGAGGAGGTCCGGCGCTATCTCGAAAAGAACTACGGCGTCGAAGGCCTCTACCGGGCCGGGCTGAAGGTCTATACGACCCTCGACCCGACCCTCCAGCGCTACGCCGAGCGGGCCCTCCGATCCGGGCTGCGCCGGACGGAGAACGGTCTGGACGGCTGGAGGGCCGACAAGCCGAACCTGCTCACGGCCGGACCGGACGACCTGAAGGCCCTCGTCTCCACGCCCCAAGCCGCGCTCGAGGAGCAGTGGCTCCGCAGCTGGGAAAGCCAGACGCTCGAGCCGTCCGAGGTCTACGACGCCATCGTCCTCTCGGCCTCCCGCAACGAGGCCGCCGTCCGCGTCAAGAACGCGCTCGGGAAGATGACGGCCAAGGATATCGGCTGGACCAAGGCCAGCCGTCTCGACGCCCTCCTCAAGCGGGGCGACGTCATTCAGGTCAAGGTCGCGTCCTATGACGAGGCGGCGAAGGAGGCCAAGGTCTCCCTCGACCAGAAGCCCCTGCGGAACGGCGGCTTCGTGGTCATCGAGCCGCAGACCGGCCAGGTCAAGGCGCTCGTCGGGGGCTACTCCTTCCGCGACAGCCAGTTCAACCGGGCCGTCCAGGCGCCGCGGCAGACGGGCTCGTCCATCAAGCCCTTCCTCTACACGGCCGCCCTGGAGCACGGATTCACCCCGGCCAGCCTCATCGCCGACGAGCCGGTGACCTTCATCGACCGCTGGGACGGCGAGCCCTGGTCGCCCAAGAACTACGACCGGAAATACAAGGGGGCGGTGACCGTCCGCACCGGCCTCGAGCAGTCGCGCAACGTCGTCACGGCCAAGCTCCTGGATTTCATCTCGCCCCAGGTCGGCGTCGAATACTGCCGGCGCTTCGGCATCACCTCGCCCCTTTATCCCTTCCTCTCGCTCAGCCTGGGATCATTCGAGGTGACCCTGCTCGAGATGGTCTCGGGCTTCTCGACGTTCCCCAACAAGGGCGTCCGTTTCCGGCCCTATTTCATCAGCCGGATCGAGGACAAGGACGGCAACGTCCTCGAGGAGGCCCGCGTGGAATCGCAGGAGGTCATCTCTCCCCAGACGGCCTACATGATGACCTATCTCATGCGCGGCGTCGTCGAATCGGAAGGCGGGACGGCGGGAGCCGCCTCGGTCCTGGGCTGGCCGCTCGCCGGAAAGACCGGGACGACCGACAAATACTCGGACGCCTGGTTCATCGGATTCTCGCCGAACCTCTGCGCCGGCGTCTGGGTCGGCCACGACAAGCAGATCCCTCTGGGGGAAAAACAGAGCGGGGCGGCAGCGGCCCTGCCCGTCTGGCAGGAATTCTTCGCCCGGGTCATCGACGACGCCAAGAAGAAGGCCGTGGATGAGGGCGTCGTGGACTTCCAGCCGCCCGATTTCGAAGTGCCGCCGAACCTCGTCTTCGTCGAGATCGACCGGAAGACGGGCCTCCTGGCCACCTCGATCTGCCGCTATCCGTTCCTCGAAGTGTTCTTCCCGGGGACCGAGCCGGGGCGCTACTGCACCCTCGCCGACCATCTGCGGGTCCTCGACTACTACGTCGTCGACAAGGCGACCGAGGACCACTGATCGAGCTCAGATAAAAAAGAAGGGGACGTCCCTCCCCAACCGGCCATAGCGAGAGGGACGCCCCCCTGATGGAAAGGGGTTGCTACTTTCTGCGGACGCCGCCGCTGCCGCCCGAGGAGCTCCGGGAGCCTCCCGAAGAGCCCCGCGAGGCCGAACCGGAGCTGCCGCGCGAAGACGTGCCGCGCGAGGCGCCGCTCGATCGGCCCGACGAAGATGAACCCACCCGGGCCCGGCTGCCGCTCGACGTCGATCCGCTGGAACGGCTCGACGAAGGCCGCGCGTACGAGCCGCGGCTCGAGGACGGCCGGGATGTGGGACCATTGAACGTCCGGGCCCTGGCCCGGCCGCTGTCGCCGTAGGCTTGAGGCCGCTTG
>MEYC01000026.1:0-22026 GCA_001775715.1 Candidatus Aminicenantes bacterium RBG_16_66_30
CGGGTTCCATTACTTCAGCAAGCTCGGAATGGTCCTTGTTCTGGGCTTAGCGCCCGGCCCGGCGGCCGGAATGACCCTCGTCTTCCACGCCGTCCAGATCGCCGTGACTTGCGCCCTGGGTTATGTTATATTGGCTCGCGAGGGGCTGACCCTTTTCCAGCTCAGGCGATTGGGAGAGAGCGAAAAGCCATGAGGTGCACGTACTGCGGCTTTCTCGAGAGCAAGGTCATCGACTCCCGGGAGAGCAAGAAGGGGATCTCCATCCGGCGCCGGCGCGAGTGCCTGTCCTGCAAGCGCCGCTTCACGACCTACGAGAAGATCGAGGAGATCCCATACATGGTCGTCAAGAAGGACGGCACCCGCCAGCCCTTCGACACCCAGAAGCTCCTGCGGGGGATGATGAAGGCCTGCGAGAAGAGGCCGATCCAGATCAGCCAGCTCGAGGAGATCATCGAGGAGATCGAATCCCGCCTCCAGGAGCGGCCGGACAAGGAGATCGGCGTCGCCGAGATCGGCGAGCTCGTCATGGACAGGCTCAAGGAGCTGGACAAGGTCGCCTATGTGAGGTTCGCCTCGGTCTACCGGGAGTTCGGGGACGTCGCCGAGTTCCGCCGGGAGCTCGAAGACCTCATGAAGGAAAAATAGCCCGCGTCGCCCGCCATGGTCCGCCGTATCAAGCCCGTGTCCAGAAAGGTCAGGGCCGAAGCGCGGATCCGGACCCGGGAGCGGGCCGCCGGGCCGGCCGAGCCGAGGCTGCCGGACCTCGGCGAGGTGACCGTCCCCGCCGTGGACATCTACGAGACAACGACCGAGTTCATCGTCGAGATCGAGCTCCCGGGCGTTTCGGAGAAGGACGTCAAGGTGCTCCTCTTTTCGAGCCGGGTCGAGGTCAGCGGGTTCAAGCGGGAGCTCGCGGCCCACGCGGGGTCGCGCTACATGAGGCTCGAGCGGGAGTTCGGGGCCTTCCGGCGGGATGTCGTCGTCCCTGGGGCCGTCGACGGGGAGCGGGCCTTCGCCGCCCTCGAGAACGGCGTCCTGACGATCGTCCTGAAGAAGCCGCCTCGCCGGCGCCGCGACGTCGAGATCAAGCCCCGCCGCGACGGGGCGTGAACGTGGAGTTGAATGATGGCCAGCATCGACAATAAGAACGGCGAGCCGCTCGACGGCCTCCTCGAGGACCAGAGCCCCAAGCTCCAGGTCCCCGGGAAGCTGCCCATCCTGCTCCTCCGGGACGTCGTCATCTTCCCCTACATGATCGCCCCCCTCTTCGTCGGCCGGGAAAAATCCAAGGCCGCGATCGACGTCGCCCTCTCGACCAACCGGATGATCCTCCTCCTGACCCAGAAGGACATGGAGGTCGAGGACCCCAAGCGCGAGGACGTCTATGACGTCGGCACGGTCGCGCTGATCATGCGCATGCTCAAGCTCCCCGACGGCCGGGTGCGCATCCTGGCCCAGGGCCTCGTCCGGGCCAGGGTCGAGTCCTTCGAGGACGAGGGCGCCCACATCCTGGCCGGGGTCGCCGTCGTCGACGAGCCGGAGAAGCCCGAGAAGAGCATCGAGACCGAGGCCCTCATCCGCAACATCCGCTCCGGGCTCGAGCGGGCGGCCTCGCTGGGCAAGAACCTGCCGCCCGAGGCCCTCGTCTTCGCCCTGAACACCGACGAGCCCGGCCGCCTGGCCGACCTGACCGCCTCGAACCTCGAGCTCAAGGTCGAGGAGGCCCAGGGGATCCTCGAGATCGCCGACCCCCTCCAGCGCCTGAAGAAGTCCTACGAGCTCCTGACCCGCGAGCTCGAGCTCCTTGACGTCCAGTCCAAGATCTCGATCGAGGCCAAGGGCGAGATGGACAAGCTCCAGAAGCAGTACTTCCTCCGCCAGCAGATGAAGGCCATCCAGAAGGAGCTCGGCGAGGGCACGGAGATCCAGGAAGAGATCCGGATCTACCAGGACAAGCTGCGCAAGATCCGCGTCTCCGACGAGGTCAAGGAGGAGCTCGAGAAGCAGATCAGCCGGCTGGCCCAGATGCATCCGGAGTCGGCCGAGACGTCGGTCGTCCGCAACTATCTCGACTGGATGTTCATGCTGCCCTGGAACAAGGCCACGGTCGACACGATCGACCTCCTCAAGGCCCGGAAGATCCTCGACGAGGACCACTACGGCCTGGACAAGGTCAAGGAGCGCATCCTCGAGTATCTCGGAGTCCGGAAGCTCTCCAAGACGGCCAAAGGGCCCATCCTCTGCTTCGTCGGCCCGCCCGGCGTGGGCAAGACCTCGCTCGGCAAGTCCATCGCCCGGGCCCTCGGCCGGAAGTTCGTCCGCATCTCCCTCGGCGGCGTCCACGACGAGGCCGAGATCCGCGGCCATCGCCGGACCTATGTCGGGGCCATGCCCGGCCGCATCATCCAAGGGATCCGGCGGGCCGGCTCGGAGAACCCCGTCTTCATGATGGATGAGGTCGATAAGATCGGGTCCGACTTCCGCGGCGACCCGTCGTCGGCCCTCCTCGAGGTCCTCGACCCCGAGCAGAACAACCAGTTCCGTGACCACTACCTCGGCGTCCCCTACGACCTGTCGAAGGTCATGTTCATCACCACGGCCAACCTCCTCGATCCCATCCAGCCGGCCTTCCGCGACCGCATGGAGGTCCTGGAACTGCCCGGCTACACGGAGGAAGAGAAGCTCCAGATCGCCATCCGCCACCTCATCCCCAAGCAGGTCGGCGAGAACGCCCTGTCGCCCAAACTCATCGCCTTCACGGGCGGCGCGGTCAAGAAGGCGATCGCGCTCTACACGCGGGAGGCCGGAGTCCGCAACCTCGAGCGCGAGCTCGCCTCGGTCTGCCGCAAGGTCGCCCGCAAGGTCGCCGAGGGGAAGAAGGGCCTGACCACCATCACGGCCCAGTCGCTCGAGCGCCTCCTCGGCCCGCCGAAGATCTTCAAGGACCAGCTCCTGAAGAAGGACCAGGTCGGGATCGCCACGGGCGTCGCCTGGACGGCCGTCGGCGGCGAGATCCTCTTCGTCGAGGCGACCAAGATGCCGGGCAAGGGGCAGCTGCAGCTGACCGGCTCGCTCGGCGACGTCATGAAGGAATCCGCCCAGGCGGCCCTGAGCTACGCCCGGGCCCACGCCGCCGAGTTCGGCATCGACAGCGCGATCTTCTCCAAGAACGATTTCCACGTCCACTTCCCCGAGGGGGCCATCCCCAAGGACGGGCCATCGGCCGGGGTGACCATCGCCACGGCCTTCCTTTCCGTCTGCACGAACATCAAGGTCAAGTGGGACGTGGCCATGACCGGCGAGATCACTCTGCGCGGCAACGTCCTGCCCGTCGGCGGGATCAAGGAGAAGGTCCTGGCCGCCCAGCGCGCCGGGGTCAAGAAGATGATCATGCCGGCGGCGAACAAGAAGGACCTCCACGAGATCCCCAAGAAGGTCATCCGCGATATCGAATTCATCTATGTGGAGGACGTCCGGGACGTCTTCATCTTCCCCTACATGATCGCCCCCCTCTTCGTCGGCCGGGAAAAATCCAAGGCCGCGATCGACGTCGCCCTCTCGACCAACCGGATGATCCTCCTCCTGACCCAGAAGGACATGGAGGTCGAGGACCCCAAGCGCGAGGACGTCTATGACGTCGGCACGGTCGCGCTGATCATGCGCATGCTCAAGCTCCCCGACGGCCGGGTGCGCATCCTGGCCCAGGGCCTCGTCCGGGCCAGGGTCGAGTCCTTCGAGGACGAGGGCGCCCACATCCTGGCCGGGGTCGCCGTCGTCGACGAGCCGGAGAAGCCCGAGAAGAGCATCGAGACCGAGGCCCTCATCCGCAACATCCGCTCCGGGCTCGAGCGGGCGGCCTCGCTGGGCAAGAACCTGCCGCCCGAGGCCCTCGTCTTCGCCCTGAACACCGACGAGCCCGGCCGCCTGGCCGACCTGACCGCCTCGAACCTCGAGCTCAAGGTCGAGGAGGCCCAGGGGATCCTCGAGATCGCCGACCCCCTCCAGCGCCTGAAGAAGGCCTACGAGCTCCTGACCCGCGAGCTCGAGCTCCTTGACGTCCAGTCCAAGATCTCGATCGAGGCCAAGGGCGAGATGGACAAGCTCCAGAAGCAGTACTTCCTCCGCCAGCAGATGAAGGCCATCCAGAAGGAGCTCGGCGAGGGCACGGAGATCCAGGAAGAGATCCGGATCTACCAGGACAAGCTGCGCAAGATCCGCGTCTCCGACGAGGTCAAGGAGGAGCTCGAGAAGCAGATCAGCCGGCTGGCCCAGATGCATCCGGAGTCGGCCGAGACGTCGGTCGTCCGCAACTATCTCGACTGGATGTTCATGCTGCCCTGGAACAAGGCCACGGTCGACACGATCGACCTCCTCAAGGCCCGGAAGATCCTCGACGAGGACCACTACGGCCTGGACAAGGTCAAGGAGCGCATCCTCGAGTATCTCGGAGTCCGGAAGCTCTCCAAGACGGCCAAAGGGCCCATCCTCTGCTTCGTCGGCCCGCCCGGCGTGGGCAAGACCTCGCTCGGCAAGTCCATCGCCCGGGCCCTCGGCCGGAAGTTCGTCCGCATCTCCCTCGGCGGCGTCCACGACGAGGCCGAGATCCGCGGCCATCGCCGGACCTATGTCGGGGCCATGCCCGGCCGCATCATCCAAGGGATCCGGCGGGCCGGCTCGGAGAACCCCGTCTTCATGATGGATGAGGTCGATAAGATCGGGTCCGACTTCCGCGGCGACCCGTCGTCGGCCCTCCTCGAGGTCCTCGACCCCGAGCAGAACAACCAGTTCCGTGACCACTACCTCGGCGTCCCCTACGACCTGTCGAAGGTCATGTTCATCACCACGGCCAACCTCCTCGATCCCATCCAGCCGGCCTTCCGCGACCGCATGGAGGTCCTGGAACTGCCCGGCTACACGGAGGAAGAGAAGCTCCAGATCGCCATCCGCCACCTCATCCCCAAGCAGGTCGGCGAGAACGCCCTGTCGCCCAAACTCATCGCCTTCACGGGCGGCGCGGTCAAGAAGGCGATCGCGCTCTACACGCGGGAGGCCGGAGTCCGCAACCTCGAGCGCGAGCTCGCCTCGGTCTGCCGCAAGGTCGCCCGCAAGGTCGCCGAGGGGAAGAAGGGCCTGACCACCATCACGGCCCAGTCGCTCGAGCGCCTCCTCGGCCCGCCGAAGATCTTCAAGGACCAGCTCCTGAAGAAGGACCAGGTCGGGATCGCCACGGGCGTCGCCTGGACGGCCGTCGGCGGCGAGATCCTCTTCGTCGAGGCGACCAAGATGCCGGGCAAGGGTCAGCTGCAGCTGACCGGCTCGCTCGGCGACGTCATGAAGGAATCCGCCCAGGCGGCCCTGAGCTACGCCCGGGCCCACGCCGCCGAGTTCGGCATCGACAGCGCGATCTTCTCCAAGAACGATTTCCACGTCCACTTCCCCGAGGGGGCCATCCCCAAGGACGGGCCATCGGCCGGAGTGACCATCGCCACGGCCTTCCTCTCCGTCTGCACGAACATCAAGGTCAAGTGGGACGTGGCCATGACCGGCGAGATCACCCTGCGCGGCAACGTCCTGCCCGTCGGCGGGATCAAGGAGAAGGTCCTGGCCGCCCAGCGCGCCGGGGTCAAGAAGATGATCATGCCGGCGGCGAACAAGAAGGACCTCCACGAGATCCCCAAGAAGGTCATCCGCGATATCGAATTCATCTATGTGGAGGACGTCCGGGACGTCTTCAAGCACGCCATGACCGAGCCTTTCGGCAAAGCGCCGAAGGGGGGCGAGAAGAAGGCCGGCACGACGAGACCCGGACGGGCGAAGAAGAACACGGCAGCCTAGGCTGATAAGAACGGGAGAAGAGGGACAGTCCCTAGGAGGGGCGGGATGAGGCTGAGGCATCTGGGGGAGCGACATGTCATCGCGCGCATCCGCGGCGCCTTCGGCGTGCGCCGGAGCGACGTCCTCATCGGCATCGGCGACGATGCGGCCCTGGTCAAGACGCCCGGAAAGCTCCTTCTGACGACCGACATCCTCGTCGAGGACGAGGATTTTCGCCGCGACGGGCATCCGGCCCGGCTCCTCGGCCGTAAGGCCCTCAACGTCAACCTCAGCGACATCGCCGCCATGGGCGGACGGCCCCTCCATGCCCTCGTGGGGATGGCCCTTCCCGGGGACATCGAGGAGAGCTGGCTGCGTCAGTTCATGGCCGGGTTCCGGGCCGCGGCCAGCGAGGCCGGAGTCGCCCTGGTCGGAGGCGACCTCTCCCAGGCCGACAGGATCATGATCGCGGTCACGGTGACGGGGGAGGCGAAATCTACCGTCAGGAGGTGCGGGGCCAAATCCGGCGATGCGATCTACGTGTCGGGGACGCTCGGCGATGCGGCCGGAGGCTTCCGGCTCCTTGAAAAGGGAGGCCACCGCGGTGTCGTCAAGGCCGTCCGGCCCCTGATCGACGCCTTCCTCGATCCGACGCCCCGCCTGAAGCTCGGGTCCCTGCTGGCCCGCAGGAAGCTCGCCTCGGCGATGATCGATCTCTCCGACGGCCTGTCCGTCGACCTGGCCCACATCTGCCGGGAAAGCGGGGTCGGCGCGGAGGTCGAAGCGGCCCGCATCCCCGTTTCGGCGGCCCTGGAGTATATGGCCAGGGACCCGCTGGCCATGGCCCTCGATGGGGGAGAGGATTTCGAGCTCCTGTTCACGGTCAGGCCGACAAACCTGGCCGCCGTCGACAGGCTCGCCGCGCGGCACCGTCTGACGCGGATCGGCCGCATCACCGCCGGCCGGAGGATCACCCTCATCGGCCCCGGGAAAAAGAAGAAGCCCCTTCGCCCCCGGGGCTTCGAACATTTCGTGTGAGGAGCCGGCCGCCGATTACGCGGCCGGAAAATCGCCCGAGAAGACGATTTCGGCCGGGCCCGTTTGGAGGATCTCCCCGCCCTCCGGCCATTCGACTTTCAAGCTGCCGATGGCCGTGCGGACGGTGACCGCGCGTTCGACCAGTCCCTTGAGCATGGCCGCGACCGCCGCGGCCGCCGCGCCGGTGCCCGACGCCTGCGTTTCTCCGACGCCGCGTTCCCAAAAGAGCACATCGATCTCGGTCCGGTTGAGCACGCGGATGAATTCGACATTGGTCCGATGGGGGAAGAACGGGTGGGACTCGACCTCGGTGCCGATCCGGTGCCACTCCACGCGGGGCGGAAGACTGTCGAAGAAGAGACCGCAGTGGGGATTGCCGAGGGACAAGCAGGTCAATAGGTAGGTGTTGACGTTGATGGCGAGGGGAAGGTCGACGACCCGGTCGCGCGGCCGGCCGTCATGGAAGGGGATGTCCTTCGAGGCCAGCCGGGGAGCCCCCAGGCCGATGCGGAGCTCGAAAGCGCGGCCCCGGGAGTCCAGGACCTCGCACAGGCGGTCCCCGGCCGCGGTTCTGAAGACGATCTGGGGCGACGACGCGGCCCCGCTGGAGACGAGGTATGCGCCGGCGCAGCGCAGGCCGTTCCCCGAGATCTCCGCCTCGCTGCCGTCGGAATTGAAGATGCGGAACCGGGTCCGGACCGGCTCCCCCGGCTCGGGCTCGAGGAAGATGAGGCCGTCGGCCCCGACGCCCGTATGACGCTCGCAGATCCTGCGGGCCAACGCCCCGGGCGAGGCCAAGGCGGCCCGCTCGGGCGGGCTGACGATCAGGAAATCGTTGCCGAGAGCGTGGACCTTGGTGAAACGCATCAGCGGACTTTGACCGAAACGATGAAGTCCTGCGAGCGTGCTTCGGTCTCCTGGCGGACGAGGAGGATGACCTCGTCGCCGCTGGCCGTCCTCTTGAGGATGTCCTCGAAGTCGCGGACGGCGGTCATCTTCTTGCGGTTGACCTCGAGGATGATCATCCCCGCGGCGAGGTTCTCGCGGTCGGCCTCGCTGCCGTTGCGGACCTCGGTGATGAAGAGACCCTCGGTCGTCTTGAGCCCGTAGCGGCGGCCGATCGCGGGCGTCAGAGCGACGACGGAGACGCCGATGTCCTTGTCGGGGCTGGCGATCTGCCCCTTCTCGGGCTCGGGCTCGAGCTCGTCGACCGTGGCCGTGACCTTCATCTCCTTGGCGTCGCGGACGACGACGATGTTGACCTTGCTGCCCGGCTGGACGTCGGCGATCTTGAAGCGCAGCTCGTCGCTGTTCTTGACGGGCTCCCCGTTGACCTGGGTGATGACGTCGTACTGCTTGAGCTTGGCGTTCTCGGCGGGCGAATCCGGCTCGACGGAGCTGATGACGGCGCCGGCCTTGGACTTGAGCCCGAGCTGCTTGGCCATGCCCTCGGTGAGGTCCCGGATCTGGACGCCGAGCCGGCCGCGGACGACCCGGCCCTTCTCCTTGAGCTGGACGATGACCTTATTGGCGATGTTGGACGGGATGGCGAAGCCGATGCCGATGTTGCCGCCGCTGCCGAAGCCCGCGGTGACGATGTTGGAGTTGATGCCGACGACCTCGCCCCTCATGTTGATGAGCGGGCCGCCGCTGTTGCCGCGGTTGATGGCCGCGTCGGTCTGGATGAAGTCCTGGTAGCTCTGCGTGTCGATCGACCGGCCCTTGTAGCTGACGATGCCGGCCGTGACCGTGTGCTCCATGCCCAGGGGGTTGCCGATGGCCAGGACCCACTCGCCGACCTTGACCAGGGAGGAATCGCCGAGCTCGGCGAAGGGCAGGTCCTTGACCTTGACCTTGAGCAGGGCCAGATCGGTCCCCGGGTCCGTGCCGACGATCTCGGCATCGTATTCTTTGCCGGCCAGGGTCGTGACGATGACCCGCGTCGTCTTGTCCTTCTCGACGAGGTGGTTGTTGGTCAGGATGTACCCGTCGGCGGTAATGAAGAACCCGGTGCCGCCGACCGTGACGGTGTTGGACTCCGGCTGGCCCCGCCGCGGCTGGGGGAAGACCCGGTTGAAGAAGTCGTCGCCGAAAGGCCATTCGTCGCCGAAACCCATGGACCTCGAAGGCTCATTGCGCTCGGCCTCGATCCGGACGACGGCCGGGCCGATCTTCTCGGCGATGGTGACGAAGTCGAGGGTGGCTTTCTCCTGGGGGGCCGGGGCGGCGAAGAGGTTCGGTCCCGAGGCCTGCGGGGCCGCCGTGGCGAAGACGTCCGGGGGGGCGGGGCTCTTCTCGGGGAGATAGAGGAACAGGTAGCCCGCGAGGAGCAGGCCCACGGTGAAGCTCAAGATGGCTATCCAAGCGTATTTCTTCATGGAAATCCTCCGCGAACAGAGATATTAGAATAGCATTTCAGGCCTATAAATTCAATTCTCCCAAGCCATTCCAAACGCCGGCTGCAAGGACATCGTTGCATCCTAAAAGAAGGGATTGTGGTAGAATCCGGATCTGAGGAGCGCGAGTTCTGTGGCGAAAAGACTTCCGGTCGTGGTCCTTGCCGCCCTGGCCGCGGCGGCGAGCGCCTCGCCAACCCCTCTCGATCCTCGGCAGGAGCCCTCGCCTTCGGCCATCGTGGCCGACCTCAAGTCCGGGCGAAACGCCGCGGCGGTCTTGGCCTGCCTGGCAAGGATCGAGCGAAGCCCGGCCGACGTGACCGCCTATGCCTGGCTGTCCCAGGCGCTGGAGGGCACGCCGCCTTCGGCCCGAGGCGCGGCCGTTCTCATGGCCGCCGAACGCATCGAGCGCCTGCTCCGGCAAGATCCCGAGAACGTCTACTTTCACTATGGCCTGGGCGTAGCTCATCAGCGCCAAAACAGCCTTGCCCTGGCCCGCGAGCACCTGAAGAAGAGCATCTCTTTGGGCGGGGACTTCGGGGACGTCTTCCGCGAGCTCGTCGACGCCTACCGCACCAAGCAGGACATCGAGGACACGGCGGCATTTCTTCGGGCCCGTCTGGAAGGGAGCCCCGATAACGCGTTTCTTCATCAGGCCATCGGTCGCGTCCACTATTACTCGTCGGAGTATCAAGACGCTCGTGCCTCGCTCGAAAAGGCCCGGGAGATGTTCCGCGAGAAAGGGGTTCGAGGCGAAGAGGGACAATGCCTCCTCTATCTCAGCGATGTCTTCACCTATCTCAACGACTATCCCGGCGCCCTTCGGAGCGCTCAGGCCGGGCTCCGCATATCCCTGGAGACGAAGGACCGGATCCTGGAGATCCAATGCCTGGAGCGGAGCGCCTTCGTCTGGACGGACCTCGGCAAGGACGTCGATGCCCGCGAGGCTTGCCAAAAGGCCCTGACCTTAGCCCGGGAGGCGGCCTGCCGCGAGCTGGAGATCCTCTGCCTGCGCACGTTGGGAGTGATCTCCCTCGAAAAAGGCGATCTGGCCACGGCTCAGGATCTCCTGTCCCAGGCTTTGGAGTATTATCGACAGACGGCGGCGGTGCGAAGCCAGGATATATGCCTTTACTGGCTGACCCTTCTACACAAGGACAAGGGCGACTATTCCCAGGCCATGGCGTGCGCCACGGAGGCGCTGCGGATCAGCCGGGAGATCGATTTCAAGACCGGCGAGGCCTTCCACCTGACGACGATCGGCGACATCTATCTCGCCTTGGGCGACTACGAGAGGGCCCTCGAATACAACAAAGACGCGCTGGGCCTGGCCGAGCAGTACATCGGGAAGTGGAGCCGGGAGGAGTGCCTGAATACGATCGGCATGGTCTACATCGAGCTCCGGGAGTACGGCCGGGCCATGGAGTATTTCCAGGGAGCCCTCGAGTACATCCGCAAGATCGGCCACCGCCGCGAGGAAGCGCGGTGTCTTTACAATATCGGCGTCGCTCATTTCAAGCTCGGAGACTTCCCGAAGGCCCTCACGTATTTCACCGATAGCCTGAGCGCCGCGAGCCTGGCCGGGAAAAGAGTCATCCAAGCCCAGAATTACAATCGCCTGGGCGATCTCTACCGTGAGCTCGGATCGTGGGAGCGATCGAAGGACTCCTATTCTCTGGCTCAGGGCGTGGGCCTGGAGATCGGCCAGCCGACCGCGATCTGGGAAGCGTATGCGGGACTGGGAGCTCTGTATGCGGCCCGCGGGGAATTCCCGCCGGCCATCGAGAGTTACAAGAAGGCCATCGGGATCATCGAAGACCTGAGGGTCCAGCTCCTCCTGCGGGAGTACAGCTCGGGCTTCTTCGAGAGCAAGATCTCCATTTACGAGGCGCTCGTCGATCTCCTCTACGAGGGCCACGAACAGCGGCCCTCGGCCGAGACCCTCGAGGAATGCCTGTATTATGCCGAAAAGGCCAAGGCCCGCTCTTTCCTGGACGACCTGCAGAAGGCCAAGGTCGATTTCACCTCGTTGCCGCGGGACCAAGCGGACGAGCTGGAGCAGATGTCCCGGAGGATCTCCCGGCTCTCGTCCGAATTCAATGACGACGCGCTGGGCCCGGCTGACCGCGCGGCGCTGCGGGAGAGGCTGGGAAAGGCGGAGGACGATTATCAGCTCTTCATCGAGAAGGTGAGGGCCGAGAATCCCCTGTATTCGCGGGCGGTTTCGAGCGAACCCTGCCGTCTGCCGGAGATCCGGGCGAAGCTCCTGAACGGGGAGACGGGGATCGTCGAGTATTTCGTCGGCGAGGAGAACATCTATATCTTTTTCATCACCGCCGCGAACCTCTCGGTCCGCCGGATCACGCCGCCCGAAAGCCCGCGGATCCTCCGGCTGGTCAAAAACTATATCCTCCTGCTGTCATCCCGGGAGATCGAGAACTCGGACATCGTGCCGGCGGGACGAAAGATCTATGACGCCCTGATCGGGGCTGCCGGGCGGGAGCATCTCTCCGGAATCAAGAACCTCATCTTCATCCCGGACCGGACGCTTTACTATCTGCCGTTCGAAACCCTTGTGCCGGGGGAAGAGCCCGGCCGCCCGGGGCGGGCCCCTGCCCGCTTTCTTCTGGAGGATTATGGAGTGTCTTACGCTCCCTCCGCCTCCACCCTGGCGAGCATTCTGGAGCGCCGGGAGCGACCGAGAGCCGAGGCCGACCTGCTCGCGATCGGCGATCCGCTGCTCGGCCGGGCCAAGGATGCGAAACATGAAGGGAACGGCGGGAGCGACCTCCTCTCCGAATATTATCTCGAGAAGCGCTTCGTCCTCCATCCGCTCCAATACGCGGCCCGCGAAATGGAGTCCATTTCTCGGCTCGTCGCCCCGGCGTCGCGAAGGACCGTGTCCGGGGCCGCGGCGACGGAAGACAGGGTGAAGAGACTCCCCCTGGCCGGGTACAAAGTCCTGCATTTCGCCACCCACAGCCTCCTCGACGAGATGGTCGCCAGCCGGTCAGCCCTTGTCCTGTCCGTGGATCCCCGCTCGGGGGAGGACGGATTCCTCCAGGCCCGGGAGATCTACAACCTCAAGCTCAACGCCGACTTGGTCGTTCTCTCGGCCTGTCAAACGGCCGGGGGCAAGATGGAGAAAGGGGAAGGTTTGCAGGGCCTGTCCCGGGCCTTCTTCTGTTCCGGGTCGAGGTCGGTCGTGGCGAGCCTCTGGAACGTCAACGACCAATCGACGTCACGCTTCATGAAAAGCTATTACGCTTATCTGACCGAGGGCCGGACGAAACAGGAGGCCCTCCGCCTGACCAAGATCAAGATGTGCCATTCCGCCGCATGGCGCCCCTGCCTCTGGGCGGCTTTTGTCCTTATCGGAGAAAGCGACGCCGCCGTTCCTCTCCGCCGATCATCGCTCTTGCGGAGGCTCGTTCATTTCTGAAGAGTGAACCTGGCGAATTCCGATTCGATCGCCTGGTTGTCCTCCTTGACCGCGACGATCTTCCAGAAATAGACCTCGCTGTCCCGGATCGATGCCGCCGCGCCGGCGGGAAGGGAGTAGGGGCCCGAGCTGAGCGGGCCGGACTGATAGACCGGCTCGAGGCTCCGGTCCAGGATCTCCAGGCGATAGCTCCGGACTCCGGGCCGCGGCGTCCACTCGAAGATCAACCCCGAGCCGGGAACCGTCCCTTTGGGCCGGAGCAGCCCGATCTCGCGAGGCGATGCGGTCCGTTCCAGGCCGCTCATTCGGCGGGTCGTCACGTTGGGGATGATGACCAACAGGATGAAGAGCGCCGCGGCGGTCCCGGCGGCCGGAACACCGAGCCAGCGGAGGGCGCTCGGCCTTTTCGTCAGCCGGCTCTTCCGCAGGAGGAGGATCTCCCGCCGGGCCAAGCTCTGCAATCGGCTCCGCGCCTCCTCGCCGTGCGCTTCGAGCCCTTCGAGGCCGCGGAGGGCCTCCGGGCTCCGGGACCGGATCTCCTCGGCGGCCCTGAAAACCGCCAAGCATTCAGGGCAGGAGAGGACATGGGCCAACAGCTTTCGTCCCTTTCTCTCGGGGGCCCTTCCCTCGAAGAAGCGGATGAACGCGCCTCTCGAAGGACACCTCTTGAGCCTCATGGCTCCCTCCCCGAAGGCCCGTGGCCGGGCCAATCCCCGGCCAAATTCCCTTGGAGGAACCGGGACCGCTCCTTCAGGTCGTCGATCCCTCGATAGAACAGGTGCCTGACCTTAGGCTTTTCCCATTTCAGGGACAGGGAGATCTCATCTATGGACAGGCCAGCCAGGTAGAGCCGGAGAACTCTTTTCCTGTTTTCACTCAGGGATTCGACGAGCGACAAGATCGCCTCCCGGGCCTCGTTATCCTCGATCCCCGCCTCGGGGGAGAAATCCCGGACCGGCCCGGAGACCAGCGCGGTCCCGGCGAAGATCCGCTTCAAGCTCTCGGGCTCTCCGGAGGGCCTCTGCTTCATCGTCTTCCTCAATTCGTCGATCGTCGTCGAGTAAGCGACTTTCTTAATATAGGACGGAAGATACTGCACGTTTTTACCTTTTTTTATGAAGGCCCAGATCTTGAGCCGGACTTCCTGTTCGATGTCCTCAAGGTCGACGCCGTCGCTCCGATGGAGGTTCTTCTGGATGACCTGTTTGATGAGCAGGGAGAATCTCTCGATGACGGCCTTGGTGTTCCGCTCGAGGTCCTGCATTTTTCCCTGATATTATCATAAGTCCTGGTACAGGAGAACGGTTTTTATCGTCGTTATTGACATGTGGAGGGAAACATGCGCTTGAAGCTCCTGATGCGTTCGCCGCTCTGGGCCGTGGCCGTCCTGGCCGGATTCCTATCGTCCGGTCTGCCATCGTGCTCCTCGAGGCGTCCGGCCCGGCCCGGCCTCGAAGCTCTTTTCGAGGACGGCCGGGCCGTTTTCTATCGGTCCGTGGCGGACGAGGTCGACCGCCATCCGGACCTGGCCGGGCTCAACGACGCGGAGCGGGCCAAGATCCGGGGGCTCCGCGAAGCCTATCCCCGGCTCTACGCGATCCTGATGAACTATTATTATCAGAAAGACGCCCCCGTCTTCGAGGCCCTGCTCGGCTCGGGGAGCGACGGATCGATGCGACGTTTCCGGGAGATGTATCTGGACCTGGCCCGGTCGAGCGCCCGGATGTTCGCGGAGAGTCTCTTCCAGCCCAGCCCGCAGGGAGTCTATTTCAAGGATCTCATCCCCCGGTTCAAGGGCAAGGACGCCGTCGACATCGTGGCCATGTCCGCCGGGCATCTGGCCAAGCTCGATCTTCCATCGCCCGATAAGATCGAGCCAAAGACCCTAAGCCCGGAGTTCGAGAAGCAATGGGGCCTCGACGCGGCCAAATTCCGGGGCGCTCACAAGCTGACCAAGGGCCGGGGGGCCCGGATCGCCGTCCTCGACTCCGGCATCGACATGAGCCATCCGGTCTTCCAGAACACCGCCTGGGGGAACCACTTCAATTTCGTCGGCCGGGATGGCTTGCCCTGGATGCCCGCCGGTCCGCCGATGGTGGATTGGGGATGGCATGGCACCATCGTCACTTCCATCGTAGCCAAGTACGCGCCGGAAGCCCGGATCACGGTCTATCGATATCTCGACGCCGACTCGCAGAACGATTCCCCCCTGCCGCTCGTCGTCACCAGCCTCATGGGGGCGGCGATCTACAAGGCCGTCCATGACGGCAACGATGTGATCAACATCAGCGCCGGAACCAACCTCCATGTCCCTTACCTCCAGGAAGCCTGCCGGTACGCCCGCGACAACAACGTGGTCCTGGTCACGGCCAGCCCGTATTACCTGGGGCGCTACCTCGGCGGGAGCGAGGACTATCCGGGCCAGTATCCGGAAAACGTCTCGGTCACCGCCATCGCCAAGCTCGGCGAAAACACGTACGGCTATTGGGATGTCGCCGCCCCCGAGCCCACGACCATGGTTGGGGCTCCCGCCGCGCCTTTTGTCGCCTTCCCGGCTTATGTCGGCGAAAAGGACGACTACGCCGCCGGCATCTCCTGCGCGACTCCCATCGTCGCCTCACTGGCGGCTCTGGTCGCGTCGGTCTATCCGCGGCTGGGGACCGAGCCGCCGGGACAGTACGCCGACACCGTAAAAAAGCTCTTGATGGAAAACGCCGACCCGCGGGCGGTCGGCTTCGACGGTTTCTCTCCCGAGTGCGGCTACGGCTTGATCGACGCGGAAAAGACGGTCAAGGCCGCTCTCCGGCTGGCCGGCGCCCGCCCCGTCCAGGGGCCAAGACCGGAAGAGCCGCCTCCCCCTCCGTCCCCGCGTGGCGATGACGTCTTTTCGGAAGGGAAGGCGGTCTTTTACGGCCAGGTCAGGCTGGCGTTCGGACTTCATCCGGAGAGGCACAGGCTGCTTCCCGCGGAGATCGACCGGATCGGGCGGGGCGCCGAGGGCCTTCCCCTCCTTTATGAGGGCCTGATCGATATCCTCTTTCCCGAGGCCGGAGCGGGATCGACGGCGCTTCGCGAGGAGAACGGCCTTCCGGCCTTCAGGGAGAAGTATCTTGGGCTCTGCCGGGACGCGGCGGACCGCCTCGTCGAGTCCCTTTTCTGCGAGAGTCCGGGGACGCAGGACCTCCTCTCGTCCGCTCCGAATGTCGGCCGGGGCCGGCTGGATCTCATCCTCGACTCGATCGGCCGGAATCCGGTGACGGGCCGTCCGGAGGAGGCCCCGGCGGGCCTGGATCCTCAGGCGTTCGAGCGGAGCCCGGCCTTCGAGATCCCGAAGTTCCCTCGGGCCCAGGAAACCGCCAAGGGAAAGGGCCTGAAGGTGGCCGTCATCGACTCGGGCCGGGGGACGCTCATGGCCCTTATCGCGTCGCGCTGCGCTCCCGAGGCCGAGATCAGAACCTACAGGACGGGCGGCGCTCCCGATTCGCCCTACGAATACTGGCCGGCCATAGAGCTCGCCCAAGCCGTCTCTCATGCGGCCCAGGACGGGAATGACATCATCCTCACGGGGGCGGCATTCGGCCGGGACTTCCCGTTCTTGTGGCAGGCCTGCCGGTCCGCCTATTTAAAGAATATCGTGATCATCGCCCCGAACGGCCTTTCGTCCCCCGGGCAGGCCGGCGAGCGGCCGGCCTATCCGGCGGCCTATTCTTCGGTCATCTCCGCGGCCGGGGCCGCTCTCGGAGCGGGAGGCCGGCCCGTCCCTTGGGCCCTATCCTCTCCGTCGAGATCGACGGCGGTCACGGCCCCGGCCTTTGCGGGAGAAGGGATCCCGCCCTCGAACGCCCACGCCGTCGGCGCCTGCGGCGGGCTGGCGGCCTTGGTCGCCTCGAAGATCCCCAAGACAGAGAAGGAACTGCCGGGCCAGTACGTCCAGAGGATCGCGGAGATCATGAAGAAATCGGCCGATCCCGGAGCTCTCGGGTTCGCGGACTTCGATCCCAAGATCGGCTACGGCCTGATCGACGCCGAGAAGGCCGTCGGTCCGGTCCTCGAAGCCTATATCAAGAAGATGGCCGAGATCGAGGACTCCTTCAACAAGCGCATGGCCCAAAGGGCCAAGGAAGCCGAGGAGGCCGCCCGCAAAGACGCGGCGGAGAAGGAAGCCTCGGCCAAGAAGAAATAGACCACGCTCAAGAGGCCGGTCATGGAGGTCAACATGAAAAAGCCCGCTTCCCTCATCGCGGCGATCCTCATTTTCGTCCTGCTTCCCTTCGCCGCCGCTCGCGGCCAGACCGCGAAAAAGCCCCTGACCCTGGAAGAGATGATCTCTCTGAAGTCTATCGGCACGGTGGCCATCTCTCCCTCGGGCCGGATGGTCGCCTTCGACGTCACGTCGGTCGACTGGCCGCGCAACACGTTCAAGTCCGACGTCTGGCTCGCGGACACGGCCGGCCGTCAATGCTTCGCCGTGACCAAAGGGCCGGACATGAACATGGCGGCTGCCTGGTCGCCGGACGGCAACGCCTTGACCTTCCTCTCGACGCGGCTGGGAAAACCCCATCTCTTCGTCTTCCGGCCGGGCCAGGGCGAGGCGGAGCCGCTCATCGAAGCCGCGGGCGGCGTCCAGAAATACGCCTGGGCCCCCGACGGACGATCGATCGCCTTCCTAAGCCCCGAAACACCCGATCCGGATACGGCCAAGGCCAAGGAATCGGGTTTCAACGCCGCGGCCATCGACGAGAGCAGGCCGCGGGCTCAGCTCTACCTGTTCGACGCGGCCGCCAAGACCATCAAGCCCCTCGTCACCGGGGATTTCCACATCATGGGGCTGTCCTGGTCCCCGGACGGCTCGAAGATCGCTTTCGTGACCTCGCCGAAGAACCTGGAGCACGTGACCTGGGATTCGCAAACGCTCCAGGTCGTCAACCGGGACGGCAGCGGGATGAGGGCCCTCGATTTCCGCTATCATGCCGCGTACACCCGCCGCGGCGAGGCCGTCTGGAGTCCTGACGGGCGATACGTGGGCCTCGAGGTCGGCGACGTCACGAAGCCCGAGCTCAGCGGCCATATCATCCAGGTTCACGATCTCGAGACGGGAAAGACCTTCAACGCTTCCGGGAGCGTCGATCATTTCCTCTACAACTGCCGCTGGTCCGCGGACGGCGGAGGCATTTATTACGTCGCCTATCATCTTCAGAACGCCCAGATCTTCCGTCTCGACGTCCGGAAAAAGGAAGCCCGCCAGCTCTCCCATTTTCCGAGAATGGAGGTCAACGCGCTGTCTTTTGCCGCCGACGGCAGGACCATCGCGTTCTCGGCCAGCACGCCGGATTGGCCCCAGGAGATCTATGTCGGAGACATCGATTCCCCGGATAAGGCCAAGCGTTTGACGGCTATCCATCCCGAGCTGGAAAAGATCTGGCTCGGCCAAACGGAGGAGATCACATGGAAGGCCGATGACGGGCTCGAGATCACCGGCAATATCGTTTACCCGATCGGCTACGAAAAGGGCAAGGCTTACCCGACCGTGACCCTCATCCACGGCGGCCCGGCAGGGAATTTCAACAATTCCTTCGCCGGCCTCTATTACTGCCCGGCCCAGTATTTCGCGGGCCAGGGGTACCTCGTCTACATGCCCAACGTCCGCGGCAGCATCGGCTGGGGATCGGACTACCTGAGAAAGAACTGGAGAGATTGGGGAGGAGGGGACTACCGCGATCTGCTGGCCGGCCTGGACCTTCTCGTCGGCCGCGGTATGGCCGACAAGGACAAGCTCGTCGTCTGGGGCGGGAGCTACGGCGGCTACATGACCAATTGGATCGTCACCAAGACCGGCCGCTTCAAGGCCGCCCATACCGAGGTCAGCATCTCCAACCTCCAGAGCCTTTGGTCCGTGTCCCCCATCGGGCGCATCCTCTGCCGCCATTATTTCGGAAAGACGCCCCTCGAGGATCCGGAGATCTACCGGAAGCTTTCGCCGCTGACCTACGCCGGGAACGTCAAGACGCCCCTCCTCATGACCCAGAACGAGAAGGACGAGAGGGTCCCGGTCGAGCAGGCCGTGGAATTCTTCCGCGCTGTGGAGCTTACCGGGACGCCGGTCGAGCTGTATATCTATCCGGGCGAGGGCCACGGGACGATGATGCCGAACCACCAGCTCGACAAGTTGAGAAAGACCGAGGCCTGGTTCAGGAAGCACCTCCGTTGAGCCGCCGCGCTCGTGGGCCCGGGCTCCTTCCTGTCCTCGCCGCCGCGGCGTGTCTCGGGCTCGGCCCCGGCTCTCTTCTTACCGCCGCCGGACCGGCCAAGCTGGATGACCTCTTCCGCATCCGCAATATCGAGGAAGCCCGGATCTCGCCGGCCGGTGACCGGGTGGCCTATGTCCTTTCCGAGATCGACCTGGCCGGCAACGCGATCCGCAGCGGCATCTGGCTGATCGAAACGGAGGGAGGAGCGCCCCGGAGGCTCACGGCGGGTTCCGGCCGGGACGGGGCGCCGCGATGGTCGCCCGACGGCAAGGAGATCGCTTTCCTCTCCGACCGGGACGGTCCTAGCCAGATCTGGCTCATCAGCCTGGGCGGGGGAGAGGCCCGCAAGCCCGCCCCGATCGAGGGCGGCGCCTCGAATCCCGTCTGGTCCCCCGACGGCCGCAAGATCGCCTTCCTGGCCCGGAGCCCCAAGCCGCCCGCGAAGGAGAAGGCTCCGCTCCGGCCCGAGGACGTCATCGTCTTCGGTGAGGATGTCCCCGGCCTGCAGCTCTTCGTGATGGACGCGGCCTCGGGCGCGATCAGCAAGCTGACGCGGGAACCTTCGGCCGTCGTCGACTTTTCCTGGTCTCCCGACGGGAAGGGGATCGCCTTCGCCGCCCAGCCGTCCTCCCGGATTCAGGATCTTTATCGAACGGACATTTGCGCGGTCGACCTCACTACCGGCGCGATCCGGGACCTGGTCAAGCGAACCGGAGTCGACACGTCGCCGCGCTTCTCTCCGGACGGAAAGCAGGTCGCTTTTCTTTCGACTGATGGAAAAACGGACTGGATCGCCAACTGGTATCTCTGCCTCGTTCCCGCGGACGGCGGGGAGCCGCGCAACATCACCCCGGAATTCGACGAATTCCTGTTCACACCCCAATGGGCGCGGGACGGACGAAAGATCTTCTTCCAGAGCCCCAGAGGCCTGCGAAACCAGCTCTATTCGGCTTCTCCGCAGGGCGGAAAGCCCCGGCCGCTTCTGGCCGGCGATCATGTCTGGAGCGACTTCAGCTTCTCGGCGGGCGGCGAAAGGATGGCCTTTCTCGGCACGGACGCCGCGACCCCCGCCGAGGTATTCGTTTCGAGCGCGGCCGAATTCGGCCCCGTCAGGCTGACGTTCACCAATCCCCAGCTCGAGGAGATCAGCCTCGGGCGGCAGGAGATCGTCCGTTGGAAGAGCTTCGACGGCCTCGAAATCGAGGGCCTTCTCTTGCTCCCGCCCGGATCTCCCGCGGGCCGGCCGTATCCGCTGCTGACCTACGTTCACGGCGGCCCGTCGGGCCGTTTCACGGCTTCGTTCTCTCCCCAGATCGGCTCTCCGTATCCGGTCCAGGCCGAATGCTACCCGCTCCATGTCCTCGCCGGCCTCGGCTATGCTGTTTTCATGCCCAACCCCAGGGGAAGCTACGGCTACGGCGAGAAGTTCCGGACGGCCAACCTCCGGGATTGGGGCGGCGGGGACTTCCGCGATATCATGACCGGGATCGATGCCCTGATCGGCCGGAAGATCGCCGACCCGGCGAAGCTCGGGATCATGGGCCGGAGCTACGGCGGCTACATGACGGCCTGGATCATCTCGCAGACGGACCGGTTCAGGGTCGCGTCCCTCGGGGCCGGGATGTCCAACCTGGTCAGCTTTTATGGGCAAACCGATATCCCCGGCTACACGGAATATTACTTGGGCGACGTTCCCTGGCAGGCTCTCGACCTCTACATGAAGCGGTCCCCCCTCTTCCATGTCCGCAATATCGGGACGCCGACCCTCATCCTCCACGGTGAGAAGGACTTCCGCGTGCCGTTGCCCCAGGCCCAGGAGCTCTACGCCGCGCTCAAGAGAAACGGCGTCCCCGTCGAGCTCATCATCTACCCGCGGCAGGGCCACGTCGTCGACGAGCCGAGATTCATGCAGGATATGATGGAGCGCAACCTGGAATGGTTCGGCCGGTGGATGAAATAAGCCCGGGCTAGAGATCCGCCTTCTTCAGGACGATCACCCCCGCCGCGGCGAGCTTTTGGACGTATTCGCGGACGTCCTCGAGCCGGACCGGCCCGCACTCGGCGCTGACGGCGTTCCTGATCTCGAGAACGCTGCGCCGGCCGTCGATGAAGGCGCCGATCTCGAATCCCGCCGCTCCGGGAAAGGCGTTGCGATAGGGGATTCGCTTGTGCTCGAGCTTGAGGGCGACATAGTCGTCGGCGAGCGGGCCGGGGAAATCCGGGAGGCGGCCGGGCACGAGCCGGGCCGCTTCCTTTTCCTCCGGCGAGAGGCCGGCCGCGACGTGAGACGGCGAGACCTTCCGCCTGGAGCTCAGCGCGAGCGAGAGCGCGCGGACCTCCCGCCCGGCCGATTCCCGTTCGAGCCGAAGGCCCTCGACGTGCCGCGCGACCGTTCGCTCGAGGCTCTTCTCGCCGGGGAAGAGCCTCAGGAGCGACGAGAGCGCCCCGCTTTCCCTTTCGAAGCCGTGAGCGACGAGGTTCAGCGCCTCGCCCAGATCCTCGCCGCCGGGCAAGGCCGCTTGAAGCGTTTCGACGGCCCTGACGAGATCCAGCCCCATCCTCTGCCGGGCCCTGGCATACATCCGGTCGGAGAAATCGATCGCCGACGCGGCATCCATGTTGGCGATCGAGCCCGCCGTGATCATCGCCAGGGCGACGGCCCGGCGGAGGGCCGTCGGGTCGCACTTATCGGGCGTGTCTTCGTTGGTGTGGTAGAAGAAATCCGGCCAGCTGCCGAACATCGTGGCCGGGACCTGGATTCCGCCGCCCATGAACACCTCATGATCGCTCCCTCCGGAAAACGGCGTCAATCCGGCCCGCCAGGGCTCATGCGTCCCAGACGGCGATGTGATCGCCCATGTGGCGGACGGTTCCAGGCCGGGAAGGGCCGGGCTTCCGAGGAGAAGGTCCAGGCCCGACGACAGCACGTCGTTGAGGTACGACGGAACGGAGTCCGGGGTCCGAGTGGCTTGGAACGTCGAGCCGCAGAGCGTCTGGTTCTCTCCGACCATGTCCATGTTGATCACGGCGACCGCCTTCCGGACCCGCTCCGGGTGGGAGATGAGGGTGGCGTACGTGCCATAGATCT
>MEYC01000026.1:22044-29854 GCA_001775715.1 Candidatus Aminicenantes bacterium RBG_16_66_30
AAGGAAACGAAGCGTCCGCCTGGGGCCGTGCAGGGCGCCCGACTTGAAAAGATCCTGGAAGGCCCTCGCGCACTCCAGGACGGCCGCGCTGCCGCTGGCATTGTCGTTGGCCCCGGGGTTGGCGTGGTCGAGGTGGGCGATGAACCAAACCTCCTGATCGGGGAATTCCCTGCCGGGTATCGAGCCTTCGACGATGCCGTAGTCCCCGGGGGAAAGGTCGGCCTCGATATCGGCCCTCAGCACGACCTTTTGGCCGGTGCGCAGCAGCCGTTGGAGCTCCCGGCCCAGGCGCTTGGAGACGCAGAAGCCGAAGGTGGACCGCCGCCCGTTCTTCTCCAACGTGAAGATGTGGTCCCAAGTGACGAGGTCCGGGAAGTCGTCGAGATGGTAGCTTCGATACGACACGACCCCCGCCGCGCCCCGCTCGAGGACGGCCAGGCGGTGGACGAGCTCGATCCGGCCCTTGCCCTGGGGCGAGGAAGCCAGGACGAGCTTGCCCGCTACGTCCTTGCCGTCATAATCCGAGGCCGCGACGCCCTCGCCGACGTCGATGAGCTCCCCTTCGACGGCCGCCGAGCGGCTGTTGCTGGCCAGGGACGTCGGCATTTCGGCCCAGGAGATGAGATGTTTCGGCTCGGGGGCGACCATCCGGAGCTCGGCCCGTTCGACCGACCAGCGGGGCAGGGTCAGGCTGGTCCCGTAATGGATCTTGCCGTCGGACGGGAACCTCTCGATCGCGGCTCCGGCGAGCCCGATCCGGCGCGCTTCTTCGAGGACGTATGATGCGGCCTCATCGTAGCCCGGGGATACGAACCAGCGATGGATGAGCGACAGGCGGCGGATATCGACGAGGGCCCGCTCGCCGGAGGCCCGGTCGATGATGGCCCGGGCCTCGCTCGCGCCGAGCGAGGGGAGAACGTCCCGGTCGGCGGCCCGTCCGCCGAGCAGAAGAAGGGACAGGCCTGCGATCGCGAAAAGGAATGGCTTTCTCTCAGTCATGTCGGGCCTCCCGTCCGGGCGTCTTCCTCGCCCTTGTCGTCAACGTGATGACTTTCGCCGCCTCGAGCATGCGCATGTAGCTCGCGACCTCCCGCAGGCTGACGCCGTGGGCGGCCGGATACCCCTCGCTCCAGAGCTCGGAGTCGACGGCCTCGTAGATCTCGAGAACGCTCCGGCGGCCGTCGATGAAATTATGGGCCTCGGCGTAGCCCACATGCCCGTACGAAAAGTCCGGCGCAAGATCGAACGACTGAAGCTTGTCTTTCCCCAAGACCCGTTCGTAATAGTCGCCGAAATAGGCCGAGGTGCCCATGATCCCCGGGACCGCCGTGGGAATGAGGGCATCGAGCTCCCGTTCTTCGGCCGAGAGCTCGGCCGGCCGGGGGCGGCAGCCCAGCTCGCCGCAGCGCCGGCGGTATTCCGCGCCGAGCTCGGCGGCAAGGGCCGCGGCCAGAACCGCTTCCTGGCGGAGGCGCAGGCCGATCAGATCCAAGGCCTCCTTCTCCCCGGGGACAAGGGGCCTGATCGACTCGAGCATGGCCCGCTCTCTCTCCAGCCCGCAGCGGAGCAGGGCCCGCCCTCTCTGGAAAGCGGCGGCGATCGTCCGGGCTTCCGCTCCGGCCAAGGCGGCCAGGGCCAGGTTGGATTCCCGGACGAGTCCGGCCCGGCCGGCGCCGAAGACCTCGTCAATCAACGGGCCGGCGCTGCGGCCGTCCGTCCATCCGAATACGGCCGCCAGCCCGGCCGCGAGATAGGCCACGCGGCGCAAGCCCGTGGGATCGATGTAGGAGAGGGAATTGACCTGGCTGTGGCGGGGCGGAACGGGCAGGCAGCCGAAGGCCATCGTGGGGATGCCCACGGTGTTGTTGTTGCTCTGCATCTCATCGCCGAAGCCGTTGTACGGAATGACGCGCATATGGAACTCGTCGCGGCTCCCCTCGGGGGCGTAAAGGCCGTCCGGATTCCTGTAGTCGAGAAGATCGCGATTGGCGCGCTCCCTCAATTCGCCGGCCAGGCTCTCGAGGACCGCCGGCCAGTACGAGGGGAGGGCCTGAGAGGGCTTGGCGGCGGCGAAATAGCTGGAAAACACGGTTTGATCGATCCCGACGCTGTCGATGGAGATCCCGCCCCGGACCTTGCCCAGCTTTTCGGGATGCTTCGAAAAGTACATGTAGAGGCCCGAGACATGGGGCAGCCACAGGAAACGGATGGTTCGCCGCGGCCTGGGGACGAGCCCGTTGTCGATGAGCGCCTGCAGGGTCCGGGCGACCTCCAGGATGACGGCGCAGCCGCTCCCGTTGTCCACGGCCCCGGGCAGGGCATGGTCGATATGGGCCCAGATCAAGAGCTCCTCGTCGGGGAACTCGGAGCCCGGGATGGCCGCGTCCAGCGTTTCGAAGACGGCCTCGTCGCCCTGCTTGATCTCGGCCTCGATCTTGACCTTGACAACGACCTTTTCACCTTTGTCGAGGAGGCCTTTCAGGAACCGGAATTGGTTGTTGGACAGGGAGAATCCGAACGTCGATTCCCGGCCGTCTTTGCCCCACGGGGACCACCACATGTCGAGGTTCGCGTCCTGGTCGTCGCCGCTGTTATGGGGCATGTCGAAATAAAAGAGAACGCCCGCGGCCCCGAATCGATGGATGGCCATCTCCTTGACATCCTCGGGCAGGGCGTTCCCGGCCAGGACGATCTTGCCCCGGACGTCCTTCCCCTCATAGCTTTTCGGGTCGGCCCCGGGGCCGATCCAGACGACGGGCGCCGTGAGATCGGCCGAGCGGCTGCCCTGGATGAGGGCGCTCGGCGCGCTCTCCGTCGTCGTGATGAGCCTGGCCGCGGGCTCGACGAGCCGGAGCTCCGCCCTTCCCGTCCGCGTCGGGACCTGGCCGTCGAAATTCTGAAGGCCGAAAAACTCGTAGCCGGTCTTCACGGGGACGCGCAGGATCTCCGCGGATTCGATTCCGTAGTCCCGGCATTTCTTCTGGAGCCTCAGCAGGAGCTCCTGGATCTGGTCGGAGCCGAGCGTCCGGTGATAGGTCGCGATGACGGCCAGGTTGTTGAAGGCGGCGTTGCCGTTGACCTCGCCGCGGATGAGGCTCAGCCACGGCTCCGGGAGAACCGCCGGACGCCCGGGCGGGCCGGGCGCTCCGGCCAGGACGAAGCCTGCGACAAGAGTTCCGGCAACGAAGGCTCCCAGCGAAGTCCTTTTCATGGCCCCTCCAGCGGCAAGAGGTTTCGAAAGCAGAGCAGGGCCAACGGCCCCTTATAAGGACGTCGACCCGCGGGCCATTTTACCAGGGAACGGCCATTCCCGGATACCGGAATCGGTCCAGGTCCGGGGGTGGTACAAACGCCGCCGTTTCTCCGTCCTTATGTAGCAAAGGCGAGATTCCTTTGCGGAGGAGAGCATGACCAAAAAACTCAGAGTCCTTGGCATTCTGTTCTTGGGAGCCTTGCTGTTCGGGTTCGCCGGCCCCCTCCAGGCCCAGCTGGGCGGCGATCTCAAGGGAAAAGTCATCGACGCGAACGAAAAGATGCCCCTGCCGACGGTCAAGGTGACGGTCGCGGGTACGAAGAAGTTCGCCCTCACGGCTACCGACGGGACGTTCGTCATCGAAGACATCCCTCCGGGCGTCTATAAGGTCGTTTTTGAGCTCGCGGGATTCATCCCGGAAACCCGCAAGGACGTTACCATCGCCTCGGAGCAGACGGCCGTGCTCAACGCGACCCTGACCGTGGGCTTCGCCCATGAGGTCACCGTCACGGCCCGCCGCGAGGTCGAGAGCCTGCAGAAGGTGCCTCAGAACGTCGCGGTCCTGACGGAGACCCAGCTCGCCCAGACTCCCCACGTGAATATCGTCCAGGCGCTCAACAACATTCCCGGCGTCGACGTGGAGACCGGAAGCGGCAGCACGGCGCTCGGGACGTTCATGTATATCGACGGTTACGACGACGTCTACATCCGGAAGATGGTGGATGGCGTCGACATCGGCGAGGTCGTCAACAACTGGAGCATGCTGAACTCCTTCCCCCAGGAAATGATCGACCAGGTCGAAGTCGTCAAGGGCGGCTCGTCCTCGGTCTGGGGGTCGAACATGGGCGGCATCATCAACATCGTCACCAAGCGGCCCCGCGATCTGACGCGGCCCCAGTTCACCCTGAAGACCGCCTACTCCCACTTCGGGGCCATGGATTTCGGGGGCGGCAACGCCATTGGCGTCGCGGGCGACAACATCGATTATTCCGCGAATATCCTCGGAAACGTGAAGAGATTCGGCTACATGGTCGGATTCGACGGGATCCGGAACGACGGCTTCGTCCAGTACGGGCGGGAGAAGAACCTCAGCTACTTCGGCAAGCTCAGCTATGACTTCAGCGACGATACGTTCATCGACGTCCTCTACAACAGCAACCGGATGAACACGCAGAATCTGGCCTTTCTCTACCTGCCGGACCTGCTCGGGCCGGACTTCCCCTACTACTGGAACTATCAGGCCGACTACCGGGGGACTTCGAGCGTCGCTTCGCTCAGGTTCTCGACCAACATCACGCCGGCCCTCAACCTCGAGACCCAGCTCAAGTACAACCGGTCGGACTTCGACGGGACGACCGAATACCTCGACGGGTCCCTCTACCAGCCGCCGGCGGGGACCATCGAAACCACGCACTATATCGACCAGAAGCTCGGCTTCACGCTCAAGGGGTCCTATCGGCCGAGCGAAGCGTTCTCGATCGTCTCCGGCCTGGATTATTACCGGATCAAGGCCGATTTCTCGGACTTCATCGCCACTCAGCCGGTGATCTTCGTGGACTCCGTGGCGCCCTTCGTCAATGCGGAGTACCGGATCGGGGGCCTCGGGCTCCATGCCGGAGCGAGATACGACTACGACAGCTCCTTCGGCGACCAGCTCAGCCCGTCGATCGGGGCGACCCTCAACTTCTTGAAGGCCTCTCTCTTCAGGGTCAACGTGGCCCGGACCTTCAAGGTCCCGCCCCTGTGGTACACGCTGGGCGTGTCGTATTTCGATCAGATCCTGCCCAATCCGGACCTCAAGCCGGAACGGGCCTGGGCCTACAGCGCCGGCTTCGAAACACAGGAGCTCCGTTTCCTCTACATGAAGCTGTCCGGCTATTATCACCGGATGACCGACGGGATCGTCCGGGTTCCCGCGGATACCGAGGGCCGGTTCACCTGGGGAAATATCTCCGAGTTCATCCGCAAAGGCTATGAGGCCGAGCTCGGCTTCCAGACCCCCATAGGCCTCACCGGCTACGTGGGGACGAATTACAACAAGCACGAGAATACGACCGGCGGCGAGGCCGTGATCCTGACCTGGATCCCGACGCGGACGCACAAGGCGGGGCTGAAGTTCCTGCTCGAGAAGGCGGATTTCCTCGTCAACCTCAGGGCCCGCTGGATCTGGTGGAACATGGACCCCGGGCTGTCCGAGCTGTTCGATCCGCATGACAAGAAGTGGATCTTCGATTTCCGGATCTCCAAGGGCTTCATGCTCCAGGGGAACACCCGGATCGGGATCTTCCTGGACATCTTCAATCTGACGAACCAGATCGCTTGGGACCGGAGCGATATGCCGAATCCTCGCCGCTGGGGCCAGGTCGGCCTGGAGATCAATTTCAAGTAGCGGCGTCGCAGGACGCGGCAGGCGGCCGCGGGAAGCCCGCGGCTTGACGAGGTGCACGATGCGAAAAACGTGGGGAAGTCCCCTGGGCCGGGCCCTGCTGTTCACGGCCATCCTCGGATGGGCGAGCGCTCCGATCCTGGCGCAGATCCCACCGGAGGCCGGTCAGAAACTGGAACCGATCTTCATCGAAGCCAAGGCCGAATTCTACGGGATGATCGGCAAGATCCTCCAGAACCATCCCCTGAAGTCCCAGCTCGGCGCCGCCGAGCTTGGCAAGGTCCTGAAGGCCCAAAAAGAGATCCCCTATCTGTTCGAGCGGCTGATGGTCTTCGCCTACCAGAAAGACGAACCGCAGTACTCGCAATGGGCCCGGCGGGGAGACGCCGCATCGCTCGAGAAGTTCCGCGGGGCCTTCATCGCCTTGGCCCAGGATTATGCCGCCAGGTTCGTCGGCTCGCTCTTCCGCAAGACCCGCCAGTATGAGTTCGAGATCGCCCTGCCCCATAACCGGGGGAAGTCCCGGCTCGACCTCGTTCTCCAATCCATGGGCTACAACGCCCGGAACGACGTGCCCGATGTCCCCAAGGACAAGCGGTTCACCAACGCCATCGAGCCCGAGTACGCGTCGCAGTGGGCCATCGACGCGCTGAACGTCCGCCCCTGCTGGCCGGTGACCAAGGGCGCGGGGGTCGTCGTCGCGGTCATCGATTCGGGGCTCGACCCTTTCAACTCGCTGTTCAAGGACAGGACCGTCCCCGGCTTCAATTTCCTGGAGCGGACGACCCCTCCCTGGTCCGCCGAGGATCCGCCCATGATCGATTGGGGCCTGCACGGCACCGGCTGTTCCTCGGCCCTTCTCGCCGTCGCTCCGGATTGCCGGATCATGCCCGTCCGGGTCCACGACGGGGACACGATGAACGATCCGGTCTACGACTATTGGATCTATGAATTCGTCGCGGCCGGGATCTATTACGCCGTCCATCACGGCGCTCAGGTTATCTCCCTGAGCGCGCCCCTGCCGGCGACCGAGCCGTCGCTCCGCGAGGCGGTGCGCTACGCCTACCGGGAGAACGTCCCTCTGTGCACCTCGGCCGGGAACATCTCCCGGGTCCAGTTCGGCCTGCGTCTCGAGGACCAGATCTTCAAGGCCTTCGACAAAGAGATCATCCTCGCCGGCGGCGTGGCCCGGGAAGACGGCGCCATCCGGCCCTGGCTGATCACGGTCCCCCACGACGAGATCGATATCGCCACGCCTTCGGCCGAGATCTTCGTGCTCGTTCCCATCTACATGAAGGACATGAAGAATATGGCCGTGGCCGGGACCTCCCTGTCCGCGCCCCTCGCGGCCGGGATCGCGGCGCTCCTCCGAAGCGCCGCGCCACCTCCGGCCGGCCTTCTCGAAAAGCCCGGCGAGTATGCCCGATTGGTCACGCTCAGCTTGACGCGGGCGGCCCGGCTGGACGTTCTCGGGCTGACCGAGCCCGACGACGTCGTCGGCCGCGGGCTCGTCGACGCGTTCGGCTCGCTCAAGAAGATCCAGGAACTGCTCAAGGCAAGACGCTGAACCGGCGCGCGCCGTTCGTCAAGCCCGTCGCAGGAGGTGGTCATGGCCGGCAAGCTCAAGCGCAGGGATTTCCTCAAAGGCAGCGTGGGAACGGGCGCGGCGGCGCTCATCACGGGCGGCTTCGGCTGGCCCCCTTCCGGGACAGGCCTCTTCCCGCCGGCCAAGACGGAATACCCGGACGTCGCCGTCGTCAGAGGCGACGATTATCTGGCGAACACCGGGAAGGCCGTTGACCTCCTCGGCGGGATCGAGCGCTTCGTCCCGAAAGGCGCCCGGGTGGCCATCCTGCCCAATACCCAGAGCGCCCACCCCGGGACGTTCACCAAGCCCGACATCGTCCGGGCCGTCATCCGGATGTGCAAGAGAGCCGGGGCCGGCGAGGTGAATTGCCTGAGCTGGCTTCCCGCGAGATCCTGGACGGCGACGGGCCTCGCCGGCGTCCTCGAGGAAGAGGGGGCCGAGCTCAGGATCGTCGATATGAAGGCCGAGGCCCTGTTCAAGCCGGTCGCTCTGCCCAAGGGGAAGATCCTCCGCGAGGCCCTGATCATGCGGGAGCTGGACCGTAACGATTGCCTGATCGACATGCCCATCATCAAGGACCACG
>MEYC01000027.1:0-26542 GCA_001775715.1 Candidatus Aminicenantes bacterium RBG_16_66_30
GGACGTCGTAGAGGCTGAGGATCTCCTCGATGCGATAAAGGCAGCTGAGCTCCTTGGCCCGTTCGTGGAGAGTGGAGAAGAGGGTGCTGGCGGCCGTCGGGGTGCGCTGGTTGCTCATGTCGCCGCCTCCCTGGTATCGTCGCCCCCGCCCCCTCCCGGCGGAGGGGGCGGGGCGGTCGGTGACGTCAGGCCGATCCTCAGACCCAGCCGCGGTCCTTGCAGGCGTTGGCGACGCGGCTGATGGAGATGACGTAGGCGGCGTCGCGCATGTAGAGCTTCCGCGTCCGGGCCAGCTCGCTGACGGCCTTGAAGGCGGCCGTCATCTTCTCATCGAGCCGGGTCAGGACCTCTTCCTTGGTCCAGAAGTAGTTCATGTTGCACTGGACCTGCTCGAAGTAGCTGCAGGTGACCCCTCCGGCGTTGGCCAGGAAGTCGGGGATGACGAAGATGCCCCGGCTCTTGAGGACGGCGTCGGCCTCGGGCGTCGTCGGGCCGTTGGCGCCCTCGGCGACGATCTTGACCCGCGGCTGGATCTTCTTGACGGTCTCGGCGTTGACCTGGTTCTCCAGGGCGCAGGGCAGGAGGATGTCGACGTCCTGCTCGATCCAGGCGTCGCCGGGAAGCCGCTCATAGCCGAGGGCCTCGGCCTTGGCCTTGTCGATGCCGCCGAAGCGGTCGGTGATGACCAGGAGCTCCTCGAGATTGACGCCGCTTTTCCTCCGGTAGGTGTAGGAGGCCTGGTCGTTCTGGTCCCAGCAGGACACGGCGACGACCTTGCCGCCGAGCTGGGCGTAGAGCTGGATGGCGTACTGGGCGACGTTGCCGAAGCCCTGGACGGCGGCCGTGGTCGCCTCGGGCTTGAGGCCCATCTCCCTGAGGGCTTCGCGGACGGTGAAGACGAGGCCGTAGCCGGTGGCTTCGGTCCGGCCGAGCGACCCGCCCATGCCGACGGGCTTGCCGGTGATGAAACCGGGGTACTTGGCGCCGTGGATCGTCTCGAACTCGTCGAGCATCCAGAGCATGTGCTGGGGGTTGGTCATGACGTCGGGGGCGGGGACGTCGCGGAGGTGGCCGATATCATGGGCGAGCACCCGGATCCAGCCGCGGCAGAGCCGCTCCTGCTCGCGGGGGCTGAGGTCGTGGGGGTCGCAAATGACCCCGCCCTTGCCGCCGCCGAGGGGGATGTCGACGACGGCGCACTTCCAGGTCATCCACATGGACAGGGCCCGGACGGTGTCGATCGTCTCCTGGGGGTGGAAGCGGATGCCGCCCTTGCAGGGGCCGCGGGCGTCGTTGTGCTGACAGCGGAAGCCGCGGAACACGCGGACGCTGCCGTCGTCCATGCGGACGGGGATCGAGAAATGGTACTCCCGCAGCGGCTGCCGCAGGAGGTCCCGGGTCGGTTGGTCAAGCTCGAGAAGATCGGCCACAGTGTCGAACTGCTTCTGGGCCATCTCGAACGCGTTGAACCCCTTGGTGGCCATGAAAAAGCTCCTATCGATGATGAAGATATGAGTGACAGAAGATGATAGTCCAAGACCGGCGGAATATCAAGCCGCCGGGCCCGGGCCGGGGCGCGGCCGGAGGCCCAGGGGATTGAACCGGACCGGGCTTGCGGATAGGATAGGGCTTCGCCGAGAGAGGAGGCCCCATGAACGACGAGAGCGCGCTCGAACGGGACGGCCGGCAGGTCCTCGATCGCCGCGGGTTCTTGAGCTTCTTCGGCTCCGTGGGCCTCGGCGGGACCCTCCTGCCGGGTGCCCTCCTGGCCTTGGCCCAGGAAGCGCCGGAGATCAAGCCCGAGATGGTCGCGGCGGCGGCAAAGATCGCCGGCCTGCCGCTCACTCCCGAGGCCGAGAAGGCTATCGCCGACGGCCTGAACCGGCGCGGCGGACTATCTCAGGATTACCAGGCCCTGAGGGACATGGGCCTGGGCAACGACACGCCGTCGGCCCTCGTCTTCAATCCCGTCCTCCCCGGGACCGGGATCCCGTCCGGCGCGTCGATGTTGAAGACCTCGAAGATCATGGTCGCGGCGCCCCGGACCGACGAAGACCTGGCCTTCCTGCCCGTGACCCATCTCGCCGCGCTCCTCAGGAAGCGCGAGGTCAAGTCGGTCGACTTGACCAAGCTCTGTCTCGAGCGCCTGAAGAAATTCGATCCCGTCCTCCACTGCGTCGTCACCCTGACCGAGGGCCTGGCCATGGAGCAGGCAGTCCGGGCGGACAAGGAGATCGCCTCCGGAAAATATCGCGGGCTCCTTCACGGCGTCCCCTGGGGCGCCAAGGACCTCCTGGCGGTCAAGGGATACACGACCACGTTCGGCGCCTCCCCATACAAGGACCAGACGATCGACCGGAACGCCACGGTCTATGAGAGGCTGACGGCGGCCGGGGCGGTGCTTGTCGCCAAGCTGACCTTGGGCGCCCTGGCCATGGGCGACCGTTGGTTCGGCGGCCAGACGAAAAGCCCCTGGGACCCGACGAACGCCGGGCAAGGCTCGAGCGGGTCGTCGGCCGGGCCGGCCTCGGCCGTGGCCGCCGGGCTCGTGCCCTTTGCCATCGGGTCGGAGACACGCGGCTCGATCATCTCGCCCGCGAGCCGGTGCGGCGTCACCGGGATGCGGCCCTCGTTCGGCCGCGTCAGCCGGTTCGGCGCCATGGCCCTGAGCTGGACGATGGACAAGATCGGCCCTCTCTGCCGGACGGCCGAGGACTGCGCCGTCGTCCTCCACGCCATCCAGGGGCCCGACGGCCGGGACAACGCGGTCCTCGACATCCCTTTCGCCTGGGATGTCCGCCGCGACGTCCGCCAGCTCAAGGTTGGCTATCTCAAATCGGACGTCGAGCGGGAGATCCCGGACGATCCCAAGAATCCGGACCGGGTCCTGAGGATGAAGGAAGGACAGGCCTTCGCCAAGGCCTCCCTCGACGTCATCCGTAAGCTCGGCGTCGAGCCCTTCCCGGTCGAGCTGCCGAAGCTGGGTTCGGGCCCGATGGATTTCCTGCTGACGACAGAAGCGGCCGCGGCCTTCGACGACCTCGTTCGGGGCGGCAAGCTCGACCTGATGTCGGCCGAGCCCGAGAGGAGCGCCTGGGTCGGTTCCTTCCGGCTCCACGAATTCGTCCCCGCCGTCCAGTACATTCAGGCCAACCGGGCCCGCTTCCGGCTGATGGAGGCCTACCACGCGTTCTTCAAGGACATGGACGTTCTTATCGGCAGCGCCCTGGGTCCGACGAACCTCACCGGGCATCCGGAGATCGCTTTTCCCCATGGGTTCGACTCCAAGGGCCAGCCGGCCGTCCTCAGGCTGACGGGGAGGCTCTTCGGCGACGCCGACATCCTGCTCCTCGCCCACGCGTTCCAGCAGAGGACGGATTTCCACTCCAGGCGCCCGAAGCTCTAGCCGAAGGCCGCGGATCCCGCCAAGTAAGTCAAAAACGCTTTGACAAGGATTCGGACCGGATGCTATAGTGCGCCCACATAGTTGACAACAGACCGCTATCAGAAAAGAGAAGGTCTGATGACGTTCGGCAGGGGAAAATGATACCGGTGTTCCCGTTCGCGCGCACCCCCCTTGTCTTCGGTCAAGCCGTTCGCAAGATCCCGAGCGAGGTGCGGTTCCCATGAGTCAAACCGATTGCCGGCACAAATGGATGATGGCCAACGTCCGCGACGGTTACCTGGTCACCGAAGGCTGCTATCATTGCCTGAACAGGATCTCCTTTTTCTCGGGGGAGCCGGTTCCCCCCGTCGAGTCCTATCACGAGGGGGATCATTTCTGGAATTACCTCGGCAGCGCCCAGGCCTCCAAGTTCGACCTTCGCTGCGGCGCGTGCGGCACGCAGGTGCCGCTGAAAGAGCTCATGGCCTTGATGCTGTGCGTCGGCTGCGACCCGACCTGCGGCGTCTACAAGGTCGGACACAGCGACCGGGAGCGCCGGACGTGGGTCTATGTCGCGCTCTGCGCGGACACGTCGCACGCGTCCGGGGCCTGCGTCCCGGACGAGGGCGTCCGGGCCCTCAACGCCTATTATCAGGGAGAGTCCGGGGACCCCCAACGGATCACCGTGGTTCCCTGCCGGTTGCGCCGGTCCGTCGATTCCTGCCAGGGCATCGTCCTCGCGGACACCGGTCTGACGGAGCTGTACTAAACGTCAATGAAGGGATAGGATCACCATGACAACCTCCGCACTCATCGAACGGCTGGGCCTCAAAACGTTCAACGAGCAGGGCGACAAGGAGATCCGCGGCGTCTACATCTCCGACATGGTCAGCGACATCATCGGGATCAAGGAGGGCAACCTCCTGGTCACGCTGCAGACCCACAAGAACCTGATCGCTGCGGCCAACCTGGTCGATGTCGCCGCCGTCGTCTACGCCCGGGGCAAGGTCCCTCCCGATGACGTCGTCGCCCTGGCCAACCGGGCCAAGATCCGGCTTCTCGGATATGACCAAGACACTTGGACGCTGGCCAAGAGCCTCTTCGAGCTCGGGGTCCGTTAGGGACGTGCCCGTGACCCCGCATTCCACACGACGAGGGTGAACCATGGCTCTCCGGGAACCTCTCTCTTTGACCATGGAGATCGACGGGCGGACCGTATCCTTTCCCGAGGGGGTGACCGTCCATCGCGCCGCCGAGCTGAACGGCGTTTCGATCCCTTCGCTCTGCTCCCACAAGGACCTATCGCCCTTCGGCGGCTGCCGGCTGTGCATGGTGGAGATCGAGGGGATGCGCGGGTATCCCTTGTCCTGCAGCACGACCGCCGAGGAGGGCATGAAGGTCAGGACCGAGACGGACGCGCTTCGGGAGTTCCGTCAGGAGATGCTCAAGCTCATCCTGAGCGAGCACCCGTCGAGCTGTCTCATCTGCGACGAGAGCGCCGCCTGCAAGGGCTATCAAGGCACCATCCGGAAGACGGGGGTGACGACGGGCTGCCGCTTCTGTCCGAACGACGAGCAGTGCGAGCTCCAGGATGTTATCGACCGCGTCGGCCTCAAGGACTTCGACTATCCCATCTTGTACCACGGCTTCGAGCCGGAGCACGACGACCCCTTTTACGACCGGGATTACAATATCTGCATCCTGTGCGGCCGGTGCGTCCGGATGTGCCGGGAGGTCCGCGGCACATCGGTCCTGGCCTTTACGCAGAGAGGTTCCAAGACGAAGATCGGCCCCGCCTTCGGCCGGAGCCACATCGAAGCGGGCTGCGAGTTCTGCGGAGCCTGCGTCGACGTCTGCCCGACGGGCGCCCTCTCGGACAAGGCCTCCAAGTGGGAGGGGAAGTCCGACGGGACCCACGTTTCGACCTGTCCGTTCTGCGCCATCGGCTGCCAGATCGAGGTCCATCATCAGAAAGGCCGCCTGACCCGGGTCAAGGCCCACATGGACCCGGAGGTCAACGACGGACAGCTCTGCGTCAGAGGCCGCTTCTGCCTGCCGGAAACGACGCACCACTTCACGCGGGCGCGCAAGCCCATGCTCAAGAAGGGGGAGTTCTTCCGGGAGGTGGCCTGGGAGGAAGCCCTGGCCAGAGTGGCCGGAGAGCTCCAAGCGGCCGGGCCCGACGGGGTGGCCGTCCTCGTCTCGCCCGACCTTTCCAACGAGGGGCTCTTCGCCGCCCGGAAATTCGTCCGGGATGGCCTGGGTTCGGAGAACCTCGACTCCACCGTCCGGATGGAGCTTCCCGGAGGGCCGGCGCTCTGGTCGAGGCTTTTCTCCCTGCCGATCTCCATCAAGGACCTCCTGCGGGCGGACACGATCCTGGCCGTCGGGCTCGACAGCCGGTTCGATTTTTCCGTCGTCGGGACGAAGGTGCGCCAGGCCATCGACGCCGGCGCCCGGCTGGTCACCATCGACCCGAGGGACAGCAACCTGGCCCGCTACACCGACGACTGGCTGCGTCCTCTCCCCGGCCGCGAAGGCCTGCTCCTGAGGGCGCTCGGCGCCGTCCCGCAGGATGGGAAGGCCTCTCTCGCGAAGGCGGCCAAGGACGCCTCGGTCGACGCCTCCGTCCTAGATAGGGCCGCGGACATCATCTCCTCGAGCGAACGGCTGGCGGTCATCGTCGGTCCCCAGGTTTTCCATTATGGGGACACCGAGGCTCTGGTCGATGGGCTCATGGCGCTGGCCGGGCGGAAGAACGCGAATATCATCCCTCTCTATTTCGGCGCCAACGCCCGGGGCGCTCTCGAGCTGGGCATCTATCAAGAGACCGGGCCCGGCGTCCTCGCCGACATCCTCGCCGGGGCTCGGCGGCCCAAGGTCCTCTTTCTGGCCGGGGACATCCCTTTTTTGGACAGGCCGGATTGCGATTTCCTGATCGTCCAAGACATCTACCTCCCGCCGTTCCCGGTCGATGTCTTCCTCCCCGCGGCCTCCTTCGCGGAAGCGGGAGGAACCCTGGTGAACCTGGAGGGCCGGGTTCAGGAGGTCGTCCAGATCGAGAATCCGCCGGAGAGCCCCCAGAACGGATTCATGAGGCCGGATTGGAGGATCTTCGCCGATATCGCCAATGCCCTGGGCTGTCACGTGATGTCCTATAGAACGCCGCAGGACGTTTTCAAGGACATCCGGCGGGCGGTCCCGGGATTCCCGGCGGGGATCAACCGGAGGCCGCGTCAGCTCCCGGCCGGAGGCGCCGCCGTGGGGACGAGGTCGGAACCGGCAAGCGCGGAGCCGGGAGAGTTCCTGCTGGTCGCCAAGCCCGGCGGGTACCGTCATCGGGGCGTCGACATCTCGTCCAAGGTCGGCGGGCTCAAGGAGCTGGGCCTTGATGAAGGATTGCGGATGAACCCCCAGGACCTCGAAGAACTGGGGCTTCGCGAAGGCGACCTGGTGACTCTGTCCCTGAGAGGCGGACGGCCGAGCGCCGCCGGCCCCGTCAGGGAGGACGTGGAATGCCCGCGGGGAGCCGTCTACTTCGTTCGGCCGGTCGTGTTCGGAGGCCTCGAGAGCCGGCGGGGCCTGCTGCCGCTTATCCGGATCGGCCGGAATCCGGAGCGCGTCAGGATTTCACGTCATGGATCCTGACCGGGAGGGCGGGTCCGAATGGGTCCGGTCGGGCCGATAGAGGGAGGATGGAATGTATGAAGTGATCGAGCGGCGCATGATCGTTCCGAACCTCCATGAATTCACCGTCCGGGCGCCGGCCGTCGCCCGGTCCGTGAAGCCGGGCCAGTTCGTGATCGTCCGCCCCGAGGAGAACGGCGAGCGGATCCCGCTTTCCGTCGCGGACTGGGACCGGGAGGCCGGGACGGTGACGTCGATCTTCATGCAGGTCGGCGCTTCGACGGCCAAGCTGGCCCGCCTGAAGCCGGGCCAGACCATACCGACCTACGCCGGGCCGCTGGGCCGGAAGACGGACATCGAGAATTTCGGGACGGTCCTCCTGGTCGGCGGATGCTACGGCATCGGCTCGATTTACCCCGTCGCCCGGGCCCTGAAAGAGGCCGGCAACAAGGTCTATACGTTCCTCGAGGCGCGCGGCTCGTTCCTCCTTTACTGGGAGGACAAGCTGGCCGCGGCGTCCGACGGGATGTTCATCGCCACCCGGGACGGGACGAAGGGCCGGAAGGGGCACATCGCCGACATGCCGGCCATGCTGTCGGCGGCGGGGATCACGCCCGACCGGGTCATCGTCAACGGCTGCACGTTCCTCCTCATGCGGACCTCGGAGCTGACCAGGCCGCTGGGCTGGAAGACCGTCGTCAACATGAACCCCATCATGATCGACGGCACCGGGATGTGCGGGGTCTGCCGCGTTTCGGTCGGAGGGAAGATGAAGTTCGCGTGTGTCGACGGGCCCGACTTCGACGGGCACGAGATCGATTGGGCCGAGTTCCTGGCCCGGCGCAAGAGCTATGGCCCGGAAGAGGTCGATCCGCTCCGGAGGAGCAGCTGCGCCTCCCACTTCTAGGACGAGGCGAACACCTTGGGAGAGAAGGGAGCGACGAGTGGCTGACGAAAAACCGACCAAGAAGACGCTGGACATAAAGCGGCGGCCCATGCCGAAGCAGGATCATCACGAGCGGATCAAGAACTTCGAGGAGGTCGCCCTGGGCTACCCCGTCCCGACGGCCCGGGAGGAGGCCTCCCGCTGCCTGGACTGCAAGACGGCCCTGTGCAACAAGGGGTGCCCCGTCGGGATCGATATCCCCGGCTTCATCAAGCGCATCGTCGAGGGCGATTTTGCCGCCGGGATCAGGAAGATCAAGGAAACCAACGCCCTGCCGGCGATCTGCGGCCGGGTCTGCCCGCAGGAGGAGCAGTGCGAGAAGATGTGCGTCCTGGGCAAGAAGGGCGAGCCCGTGTCGATCGGCCGGTTGGAGCGCTTCCTGGCCGATTGGGAGGCCGGGCAGGACAAGATCGAGATCCCCGTTATGGCCCCCAAGACCGGCAAGAAGGTGGCCATCGTCGGTGCGGGGCCGGCCGGCGTCACCGTCGCCAACGACCTTCTCATCCTCGGCCACGACGTGACGATCTATGAGGCCCTTCATGAATGCGGGGGGGTCTTGATCTACGGCATCCCCGAGTTCCGGCTCCCGAAAAGCATCGTCAAACGCGAGGTGGACTACGTCAGGCGGCTGGGGGCTAAGATCGAGATGGATTTCATCGTCGGCACGACCCGGACGGTCGACGAGCTGCTCGAGGAATTCGATGCGCTCTTCGTCGGCGCCGGCGCCGGCCTGCCCTGGTTCATGGAGATCCCGGGCGAGAATCTGAACGGGGTGTACTCGGCCAACGAATACCTCACCCGCGTGAACCTGATGAAAGGCTACCGGTTCCCGGAATACGACACGCCGGTGAAGCAGCCGGCCCGGGTGGCCGTCGTCGGCGGGGGGAACGTGGCCATGGACTCGGCCCGCACGGCCGTCCGCCTCGGCGCCGACGAGGTCCACCTCGTCTATCGACGCAGCCGGACGGAGCTCCCGGCCCGGCTCGAGGAGGTGGAGAACGCGGAGGAGGAAGGCGTCATCTTCGACCTCCTGACCTTGCCGGTCCGCCTGATCGGCGACGAGAACGGCTGGATCAAGGAGATGGAGTGCCTGGAGATGGAGCTGGGCGAGCCGGACGACTCCGGGCGCCGCCGGCCCGTTCCCGTCAAGGGCTCGAATTTCCTCATGCCCGCCGACGCCGTGGTCATTGCCATCGGGAACAGCCCGAACCCCCTCATCCCGATGACCACCCCCGGGCTGGAGCTCAACAAGAAAGGCGGGCTCATGACCAGCCCCGAAACGGCCCGGACCTCCAAGGCGCGGGTCTGGGCGGGGGGAGACGTCGTGCGCGGCGCGGCCACGGTCATCAGCGCCATGGGGGACGGCCGGATCGCCGCGGCCTCCATCCACAAATACCTCACGGGCCAGGAATGACATGACGCTGGGCGAGATCCGGGACATCCTCCAGTGCGAGGTCCTCACCGAAGGCGACGACCTCTCTCTGGACGTCCAAAATGTCGTGGCCTCCGACGGAATGAGCGAGATCCTGGCCTTCGCCCGGTCCAAGGAGCTGATGATCACGGGCCTGACGAATATCCAGGCCGTTCGGACGGCCGATATCGCCGGCGTGAGCGCCATCGTCTTCTGCCGGGGCAAGCGGCCCGACGCCCGCGTCGTCGAATTCGCCAAGAAGAAGCGCGTCCCCATCTTCGTGACCCGGCTGGTCATGTTCGACATCTGCGCGATCCTCTACAACAAGGGATTGAAGGGCGTGTCCTGATGCCGGCCGAGCTGATGCGGGAGAGCTATCCGATCCAGGGAGGGGACTTCGACACCGCCGGCGAGATCTCCGGGGAGCTCAAGACCATCCTCCGGGACCTCGGCATCGAGGCGGGGAGCCTCCGGCGGATCGTGGTCGTGGCCTTCGAAGCGGAAATGAACGTGGTCATGTACGCCCGGCGGGGGACGCTGACCTTCATCCTGACGGACGACGCCGTCGACCTGGAAATCCGGGACGATGGCCCGGGCATCCCGGATCTCGAGCTCGCCTTCCAGGAGGGCTATTCGACGGCCTCGGACGAGATGCGCGAGCTCGGCTTCGGCTTCGGCATGGGCCTTCCGAACATGAGGAAGAACTCCGACGACCTCAGGGTCGAAACAGAGGTCGGAAAGGGGACCACGGTCTTCGCCCGGATACGGTTGGACGCCCATGAGTGAACTGACGCATGGATTCCGGATCATCCCGGAGGACTGCACCGGCTGCATGTCCTGCATGCGCGCCTGCCCGACCCACGCCATCCGGGTCAAGAGGGGCGGGGCGACGGTGATCCCGGAGCTCTGCATCGACTGCGGGTCCTGCCTGGGGGTCTGCGCCACGGGGGCCATCACCGCCACGACCATCACCTTCGCCGAGCTCGACAGGTTCAAATACAAAGTGGCGGTGGCCTCGCCCGCGCTCTTCACCCAATTCGGCATGAAGGATACCCCCGCCCAGGTCGGCCAGGCCCTCCTGGCCCTCGGCTTCGACGCCGTGTGGAAATACGCGGTGGACATCGAATTGATCGACCGGGCCATCCGTGATTACGTCCAGAAATGGCCCGGCCCCTTTCCTCTGATCTCCAATTCCTGCCCCGTGGTCGTCCGGCTGGTCCAGGTCATCTACCCCACCATGGTCGGTCAGCTCATCCGGATCGAGGCCCCCCGGGAGATCGCCGGACGTGAGCTCAAGCGCCATTATTCCCAGATGATGGGACTGACGCCGGAAGATATCGCGGCCATCTACATCGCGCCCTGCCAGGCCAAGACGATCTCCATCCTCCATCCGGCCGAAGGAGCCGGAAGCCATCTCGACGGCGCGGTCAGCATCTCCCAGATCTACAACGACCTCCTGGCCCGCATGCGGAAGGCCCCGGACGGCGCGAGCGCCGGGAAGCCCGAAGCGGGCGCCGGCGAATGGTTCATTTCGGGATCCCCGGAGGGAGAATTCCCCAGCCTCTCGCGAGAGCACTACCTGCCGCTCCAAGGCCTCTCGGATATCATCAAGGTCCTCAACGACGTCGAAAAAGGAAAGATCCGGAACGTCGAGTTCCTGGAATGCCATGCCTGCCAGGGCGCCTGTATCGGCGGGAACCTCACGGTCGAGAACCTCTATATCGCCCGCAGCAAGTATCTCCGCCTGGTCGCGGCCCGGACCGATCCCTCGCCGGAGTTCTTGGGGGAGGTCGACCGGCGGTTCGCCGAGGAGGATTTCGCGCTGCGGGCCCCTCTCAAGCCCCGAAATACCGAAGGAAAGGACGTCGACCTTCGGCAGCGGGTCGAAAGGAAGAAGAAGGCGTCCGAGTACCTGAAGGCCTTGCCCTTGCTGAATTGCGGCCTCTGCGGCGCCCCGACCTGCCGGAGCCACGCCGATGACGCGGCCATGGGCCGGGACGATATCCGGGAATGCGTGTTCCTGTCCCCCGACCGGATCGATGTCCTGAGGGACGTCTATAGAAGAGGAGGACGACATGGCGGTTAATACGGCCGACGCCGTCCAGCAGAGAAGCCGGGAAAGGCGAAAAAGCCTGCTCCCCCTCCTGAAAAAGGTCCAGGAGACGGAGGGATACCTGTCGCGGGAGACTATCCGTCACATCTCCCGGACGCTGCGCGTCTCCGAGAACGAGATCTACGGCGTGGCCTCGTTCTACCCCCAATTCCGGTTCCAGCCGCCGGGCCGCTATCACATCCAAGTCTGCTTGGGCACCGCCTGCCACGTCGGAGGGGCTCCGAATTTCATGGAAGCGATGAAGATCGAAAGGGGCCTCGGCCACGGCCAGACGACGCCGGACCGCCGATTCAGCCTCGAGGGCGTCGGATGTCTGGGCTGTTGCGCCATTTCCCCCGTCGTCGTCGTGAACGGCGAAGTCTACGGCCGGATGAACCGGGTCACGTTCATGCGGCTCGTGGAATCGCTGGAGAGCCCGGAGAAACCGTCATGAGCGCCCCCCGCCCGGAGATAAGGATCCTCGTCTGCGAGAGCACGGCCTGCGCGTCCTCCCGATCGGCCGAGATCCGGTCCGCTCTCGAGGCCGCCGTCGCCCGTCTCAACCTCGTCGACATGGTGGAAGTGGGCTTCACGGGCTGCCATGGCTTCTGTCAGAAGGGCCCGATCGTCGTCGTCGAGCCCGAGGGGATCTTCTATTGCCAGGTGAAGCCCGGGGACGCGACCGAGATCGCGGAAGCCCACCTGGCCGGAGGGGAGCCCGTCAAGCGCCTGTTCTACCGACATCCGGTGACCAAGGAAGCCGTCCCGCGCTACGCGGATATCGTCTTCTACAAGAACCAGCGGCGGCTGATCCTGCGCAACTGCGGGATCGTCAATCCCGAGCGCATCGAGGACTACGAGGAGAGGGGCGGCTACGAAGGCTTGAGGAAGGCCGTGACCTCCATGACGGCGGAACAGGTCGTCGAGGAGATCAAGCGCTCGGGCCTGCGGGGCCGCGGGGGCGCGGGCTTTCCGACTTGGTTCAAATGGGACCTCTGCCGCCGGCAGCCGGGGGATGAGAAGTACGTCATATGCAACGCCAACGAAAGCGCCCCCGGCGCCTTCATGGACCGGAGCCTGCTCGAGGCGGATCCACACTCCGTCATCGAGGGCCTGGGCCTTCTCGGCTACGCCGTCGGCGCGTCCCGGGGCTTTATCTATTGCCGTGCGGAGTATTCGTTGGCCGCCCGGTGGGCCCAAACGGCCCTCGGCCAGGCTTATCAGAAGTCCTATCTGGGCTCCCGGATCCTGGGCTCGGGCTTTTCATTCGACGTGGAGGTCTTCCACGGCGGGGGAACGTTCGTGTCCGGAGAGGAGACGGCTCTCCTGAGCTCCCTCGAGGGCTCCCGGAGCATGCCTCGAAGCCGTCCGCCGTTCCCCGCGGTCCGAGGGCTCTGGGGGAAGCCGACCGTCGTCGACAACATCAAGACCCTGGCCTGCGTCCCGCCCATCATCGCTCGGGGCGGGAACTGGTTCGCCTCCATCGGCGCGGCCAAGAGCCCGGGGACGGCGGTCGTTTCGCTCACCGGCAAGATCGTCAATTCGGGGGTTGCCGAAGTTCCCATGGGGACCCCCCTCTCCACGCTGATCTATGAGATCGGCGGCGGCATCCCCAACAAGAAGAGCCTCAAGGCCGTCCAAACCGGCGGGCCTTCAGGAGGGTTCCTGCCGGGAGGAAAGATCGAGACACCGCTCGACTTCGACTCCCTGCAGGAGGCGGGCTCCATCATGGGGTCGAGCGGGATCATGGTCATGGACGAGGACACGTGCATGGTCGATGCCGCCCGGACCTTCCTGTCCTTCGTCCAGAGCGAGTCGTGCGGCAAGTGCGTCGCCTGCCGTGTCGGAACGCGCCACATGGTCGGCCTCCTCGACAAGGTCGCTTCGGGGAAGGCTGCGGAGGAAGACCTGGGCAAGCTAGAACGCCTGGGTCACATCGTCAGAAACAGCTCTCTTTGCGGCCTCGGCCAGACAGCCCCCATCCCTGCGCTCACGGCCTTGAAGTACTTCCGGTCCGAGTTCATCGCGCATGTCGTCGACAAACGCTGTCCGGCGGCCGTCTGCCGCGAGCTGGTCACGTTCCGCATCATCCCCGGCCGGTGCACGGGGTGCCAGATGTGCGTCAAGGTCTGTCCGACAAAAGCGATCTCGGGCCCGCGGTCCCAGCCGCACAACCTGGACCAGGGCAAATGCATCAAGTGCCGCTCGTGCTACGAGGTGTGCAAGTTCGACGCCGTCGCCGGCGAGGCCATCATCATCGTTTCGTAAGAGGCGGCCCGATGCAGGCGCCGGTGACGGGCCGACGTCCCGACCGAGTGGAGGATCGATCATCATGAGGCCCTATGCGACCGGGAGAACGATCAAGGCCAAGGCCGCGGGCTGGCTGGCGAAGATCGAAGCCCACAACACGCACAGGATGAGCCTGAACGCCGGCGCCAGCGCCTTGCTCATCGTCGACATGCAGATGTTCTTTCTGGATCCCGCGTCCCCCACATACACGGGCGGCGGACCGGCGGCTCTCCCGGCCATCAAGAGATTGGCGGCGGCCTTCCGCACCGCGGGGAGGCCCGTGATCTTCACCCAGCATGTCCATCATCCGAACGGCTCGGACCTCGGCATCATGGACTGGTGGTGGGAGGGCCGGTGTCTCCAGGGGAGCGAGGCCAGCGAGATCCATTCCGAGCTCGCGCCGCGCCCGGGCGAGAAGGTCATCGTCAAACATCGCTATTCGGCCTTTTACAATACCGACCTCGAAACGGTGCTTCGCTGCCTGAAGGTCGAGGACGTGGTCGTGGCCGGCGTCATGACCAACCTGTGTTGCGAATCGACGGCGAGGGACGCTTACTTCCGGGATTACCGGGTTTTCGTTCCGGCCGACGGAACGGGGACGATCACGGAGGAAATGCATCTGGCGAGCCTTCTGAACCTCGCCTTCGGATTCGCCTTCGTGACGACAAGCGATGAGCTTGTGCGCCAAGTCCGGGCCTGACCACGCTTCTGGGCACTGAGCGGACTCCGGGGAGCGAACCGGCAGATGTCCTGCGGGGCGGGGGGGGAGGGCCGGCTATTTCCAGGCCATGGCATAGCGTTTGACGAGCGGGATCCCCTCTTCGTTCTCGGTGATCAGGACGTAGAGCTTGTCCTTCCTGACCACGAACGGCATCTCCTCGCGCGGCAGGGAGAATCGCGTGACGCAGCGCCCCTCGGTGTCGAAGACGTCGTAGATGAGCCGGCCCGGGGAGTCGGTTTCGTACGTTTGCACGTAGAGCCGGCCGTCCGGATCCCCGATAAAGAAGAAGACGGGCGGAAATGCGTCCGGGAGGACGATCTGGCTACGCATGCCGGCAGGGGTATCGCCGAGGATCCGGTCCCGGTCGGCCTGGGTCGGTTTCACGGGATCGTAGTCCTTGACGATCCTCCGGACGAGCTTTCCTTCGGGGCTGAGGACATGGAATTCGTATTTCGAGTTCGTCATCCAGATGAGCCGGTCGTCCGCGGTCACATGACAGAAGAACAGGAAGGGGATGGGATTGACCTCGCCGGGCTTGAACGGCTGCTCGACCTCGGCCAACGTGGCCAACGGCTTCAGTTCCGGATCGTGCTTGATCAGCTTCAGCAGGAACTTCTCGCCGAAGGCGAGCTGATCGCCGAAGATCAGGCCCTTCGAGTCTATCCTGAACCGCGTCATCCTCGTCTTGGCCGTGGAGATCTCCTTGAGGCACGTCCCGTCGAGGCCGTAAAAGGTCAGCTTGTTGAGGTCGAGGATGACCCCGGTGCCGTTCGGCAGGACGATCATCCGGCTGGGATTCTCCCACTCTCGGGGCCCCTGTCCCTTTTTTCCGAACGTGCTGATGAGCTTGCCCATTTTGTCGAAGACGCGGACTTTGATGTCCTCCCAGTCGAGCGTCCAGATGTTCTCCTGACCGTCGACGCCGACCGAACGAAGCTCGGCGAAGAGGTCGGGGCCGCCGGTCGGGTCCTTGCCGATGACGAGATCCTGAGTCAGGATGAGTTTTGAAGGTCCGCCCGGCTGGGGAACAGGAGATTTGGGATTCCGGACGACGGTGATCCCGCCCTCTTTCCTGACGTCGATCTTCTGGCCCGCCGTCTCTCCCTTGGATGGCCCGCCGCCCGGGCCCGCGCCGGGGGAAGCCGCCGCGAGCCAGGTGCAGATCCCAATTACCAATAAACACCTCATCACGCGCATGAGTGCCTCCTCAACCGGGATGCCCGAGCGGGGACCCTTCTGAACCAACCCGGTCCCATTCTGGGCCCGGCGAGGCGGCCATGTCAATAGTCGGAGACTCCGAGTTCCGTCTTGACATTTAAAAATGACTAGAATATAATATTGGTCATAAGTCACAATGAGACAGATTGCCAGGCGTTCTGATATCCGGGATCTGATCCTCGACGCCGTCGACGGTCTCCTGGCCAAGTTCGGATATAAGAAGATGACCATGGAGGATGTGGCCAAGCAGGTCGGCATCGGCAAGGGCACGATCTACCTTCATTTCCCGTCCAAGGAGGAGCTCGTCCTGGCCCATATCGACCGCATCGGCGATACTGTCGTCCGGAAGCTCCAAGAGCTGGCCGGTTCGCCCGACCCCGCCGATAGAAGGCTTCGCCGCATGCTCGTCCTCCGCGTCATCCACCGCTTCGACAGCGTCGCCCACTATACCCAGAGCCTCGGCGACCTCCTGTCTTCCGTCCGGACGCCCCTGCTCGTCCGGCGCCAGGCCTACTTCGAGAAGGAGGCCGCCGTCTTCGAGGACGTTCTCCGGGAGGGGGCGAGGCTCGGGACACTCGATTGCCCCGATCCCCGGACGGCCTCGTTCGTCCTCATCCAGAGCACGAACTCGCTCTTGCCGTTCAGCCTCTCGCCCAGGGAGCTCGGCCGCCGGGAAGAGCTGGAGGACCAGGTCGGCCGCATCGCCGACCTGCTCATCAAGGGACTTCTCCCGTGTCCGTCGCGCCCGGCGAGCTGGACGCGATGAACCGGGATTCGACAATGAAACTGTTTGGAGGTTGAAGATGTCCAAGATGATCCGTTGGATGGTCATCATCGTCGTGATCCTGACGCTTTGGGCCTCTCTGGCCCTCGGCCAGGAGGCCAAGGCGCCGACGCTCGACGCCGCCAAGAAGCAGGCCATCGTCGACGAGATCGCCTCGCTCCTCAACAAGGAGTACATCTTCGCCGATACGGCCAAGAAGATGGAGGAGACCCTCCGGGCCCGGCTCAAGAACGGGGATTTCGACAGGCTCGACGCCGCTCCCGCGTTCGCCCAGGCCGTCTCGTCGACCCTGTCCATGGTCAGCAAGGACGGGCACATCGGCTTCGCCTTCAATCCCGCGCTGGCCGAGGACATCCGGCGCCTCATGGGCCAGAGCGAGGAGGAGGCGAAGAGGGTCCGCGAGCGACAGCTCCTCGAATCGCGCCGGAACAACTTCGGCTTCCGCAAGGTCGAGCGCCTGGCCGGGAACGTCGGCTACGTCGATTTCCGCGGCTTCGCCTCTCCCGACGAGGCCGGCGCGACGGCCGTCGCGGCCATGAACTTCCTGGCCTACTGTGACGCCGTCATCGTCGACCTGCGCCAGAACGGGGGCGGCGACCCGGCCCAGATCCAGCTCATCAGCTCCTATTTCTTCCCCGAGCCGGTCCACCTCAACGACCTTTATGCCCGGGCCACCGATACGACCGAGAACTACTGGACGTTACCGTACGTCCCCGGGCCGAGGGCTGCCGGCGCCGATCTCTACATCCTGACGAGCGCCCGGACCTTCTCCGGGGCCGAGGAATTCACCTACAACATGAAGAACCTCAAGCGGGCGACCGTCATCGGAGAGACGACGGGCGGCGGCGCCCATCCGACGGGGACGAGGATCGTCCAGACGGACTTCGTCCTGCGCGTGCCTTTCGCCCGGGCCATCAACCCCGTCTCCAAGACGAATTGGGAGGGGACGGGCGTCACCCCCGACATCGCCGTTCCGGCCGCCGAGGCCTTCGACCGCGCCTACGCCCTGGCCGTCGAGAAGCTCGCGGCCAAGGCGACCGATCCGCAGATCAAGGCCGAGTACGACTGGATCCTCATGGGCGAGAAGGCCAAGAAGGACCCGGTCCGTCTCGACGCGAAGACCCTGCAGGCCTACGCCGGCGTCTACGGCGAGCGCAAGGTCACCTTCGAGACCGGAGCCCTCTTCTATCAGCGGACGGGTCCGAAGTACAGGCTCATCCCCATGACCGCGACCCTTTTCGCCCTCGACGGGCTCGATTATTTCCGGGTGGAATTCACGGTCAAGGACGGGAAGACGGTCGAGCTCGTCGGGATCTACGACAACGGCGAGCGCGACCGCTCGCCGCGGACGAAATAAGCGGGGTCAGATCCCGCCCGGTGAACCCTCTCCGCCGGGCGGCGCCGCGGTCCGGAGGGACGCGAAGAGCTCGAGGCCGGCGAAGACCATCGCGGCCAGGGCCGAGGACAGAGCGCTGTAACGGTGGAACTCGAACATGAACCTCTGGCCCCCGGTGCGAAGGAGGGGCAGCATCGGGAGCAGGGCGGACAGGGTCAGCAGGAATCCGGCGAGGACGAACAGCCAAAAGGCCCAGAGCTTGACCCGGGCCGGCGTGATGCCCATCTTCCGGGGGTCCAGGAGCGATAGGCTCAGGTGAGCGGGCTTCGGGACGGATATGAAATCCCGGCCTTTGAAGAGGACGACGATCACCAGGCACACGGCGAACAGGCCGCCGGCCATGACGTGACCGACGAGAGGATAGCCGAAGAGCCCGCGGGGGATGAAGACGGCGAAGAAGAATCCGCTCGCCGCGAGATAAAGGAAGCTCCCGTAGAAGCAAATATAGAGCCACTTCTCGAGGAGAGCCGCCCGCCACATGGGCAGGGCCTTGACGTATTCCCACCAGGCCGGCGGCGAAGCCTTCCGGGACATCTGGATCGTCCGGAGGGCCAGCCAGGCGACGTATTTCTTCATGATCTCGGCGTAGAGGATGGTCGACTTGGCCTCCTCGCGGGTCGTCCAGAAGCGGTGGAGGGCGAGGCCGAGGAACGCTCCGCCGAGAACGAGGATCGTGACGATCGTGAACACCATGGCCTTACCTCTGATCCAGGAACCCGGCCACCCGGCCCAGGGCCACCAGGCCAGCCAGGAAGACGAGGGCCCCGGCGACGAGCGCGCAGATCGCCAATACGACCTTGAAGACGGGCCGGACGATGAACGAAAGACCGAAGGCGCGCTGGAAGAGCCCGCCGAGCCCCATGAAGGACGCGGCCGATAGCTTGTCGACCTTCTTCGTCAGGAGGGGCCCCGTGGCCTTGAGCTGGCTGAAGAAGAAATTCGAGCCGCCGCTGTGGCAGTCCGTGCAGCCCTTCCAGCCGAGCGACTGCTGGGCCGGCCGAACGTTGTGGGCCAGGGGCCAGGTCACCGGCGCCGCGGCCGCATGATCGTCAGATATGAGCGATCCGTCCTTCGCGCGCCGGAACATCCGGCCGCCGGAGACATAGACGACTTCGGCGTCCCCTGAGGTCTCGGCCAGCGCCTCGAGGACGAGCCCGACCTGCTCCTCGGTCAAGGTCTGCTCGGTCCCGGCCTTGGCGGCGACGGTCCGGACGTCGAACTCCGGGACGAGGGGCAGAAGCTTCCCGTCCGCGAGCCATCCCGGGCCCGCGGCCCCGGCCAGCTCGGCCGGCGCCTCGGAGATGTCCAGGTAGCCGCCGACGAATCGGTAAAGCGTTTTCCTGACGAGGATCGCGGGCTCGCCGGGCCGAACGGCGACCGTGCCGAGCGCCTGCAGGAACTCCTGGATCCGCGTCTCGACGGCCGGATCCTTGTCCTCCGCGGCCGGATCGAAATCGCCGACGAGCTGCAGGATGTCCGTGCCCTTGCGGATCCCCCAGAAGGCAGGACGGTCGGCCGCGGCCCCGGCCTCTTCCGTCGCGTCGATGCCGCCGTCGACATTCGGCGCGAAGACCGACTTCCCGGAGACGAGGACAGGCACCTCGTCCTCGGCCATGACCTGGCTGAGGGCGACAAGCGTCAGAGAGATCCGCTCCTCGGGCTCGAGGATGTCGCCCGCCGCGGCCTCGACGACTTCCGGCAGGAGCGGCGTCAGCGTCTTCCCCGCCCGCTTCGCCCAGAAGGCCGGCCAGACGAGCCGGTGCGGCGTGATCCTGTGCCGGTCGTCCTTCTTATAGACGGGCTCGAAGACCGCCGGCAGGTCGGTCGACCAGGTCGCGACGCCGTAGATGCCGAGGCGGTTGGCCCGCGATGTCCTCACCCGGGTGAAGCCGTCCTTGGGCTTCGGCCCCGAGTGGCACACGGTGCAGGCGAGCCGCTTGAAGTGGACGAGCGGGATGCCGGTATGCTTGGGATAGGGGGCGCCGAGCCTTCCGGGGACGACCGTCTTTTCGCCAGCGGCGTTCTCGCCGAGGTGGCAGCCTCGGCACGTGAACGATTCCGCGGACCGGTTCCCCGTTTCGGCCGCTTCGCGTTCGTAGCCCCGGACCATGGCGTGGCCGAGGTCGTTCCTGTGGCAGTCGGCGCACTTGAGGCCGGCCGCGGCGTGGACGTCGGCGTCGGCGTTCCACTGGACCTCGTCCTTGGGCGAGACCGAGTGACAGGCCAGGCAGCGGTCGTCCGCGGGCTGATAGTTGAGGTCGAAGAAATAGCGGTGCTTGGAGTCGAAATCGACCGTCCGGTATTTGACGGAGGGGGCGACGGCCCAGAGGTGATCGTCGATGTTGGGACCGTCGGTGATGTCCCAGGTCTCCTTGAGCCGCGAGGCCATGCCGCCGACCTCGCCGACGCCTCCGGCCGCCGTGGCCGCCCAGCGGAGGTTCTCGCGGAGGACCTGCTTGGCCCACTCGCTCGGATCCTGCCGGGCCGACCGGTTGTGGCAGGCCAGGCAGTTGACCTCGGCTTTGCCCGAGACGCTCCAGCGTGCTTCAGGATGGGCCAGCACCTCCTCGTCCGAGGGCTCGGCCGGGCCGCCGCCGGGCATGTGCCGGCCGAAGAGCAGGGTGAAGTCCCAGGTCGTCAGGCCCAGGGCCTCGGGGGCGTAGCTCCCCGGCCACGCCCGATACGAAAGGGGGAGGACGGTCCCGGTCTTCGTATCCGACCAGATCCAGGGCTCGCCGGGCCGTCCGTTGTTCGCCGCGGTCATCGCCCCGAAATGCCAGCCGCTTCCGATCGTCGCGTAGTCGTGGCAGGGCCCGCAGGTGAAGCGGGCCGAATAAGGCCAAGGGTCGGTCTCGGTCGGGACGATGAGCTCGTCGTTCTCGTCGCGCAGGGGGATGAGGTGGACGGGGATCGTCCGGTTGCCGTCCCAGACCAGGTGCTTTGGGCTTTGGGCGGCGACCGGCGCGGCGGTCTGCCCCGGGGCCGTCGCGGCGAAGAGGAGGACGGCGAGGAGCGCACCGCCCAGGGCGCGGAGAGAGGTCCGTCCGGCGCGGCTCATGCCTTGAACTGCTCCGGCCGGAACTCCATGACCCGCCGGGCCTTGACCGCCTCGTTGGCCTTGAGCACCGCGACGCACGATTCGTAGGCCAGCTCGGCCGGGCAGTTGAGCGGCGCGCCGGTCCGCACGGCGTCGAAGAAGTTCTCGAGATGCGGCTGGTGGGCCGGCTTGGCCAGCTCGACCGGCAGGGGCCAGCGCCCCGCCTCGGCCGTCACCCGGACGTCGACGTAGATGTTCTTTGTCGCCGATTTCTGGATCGGCACGGTCTCGGATTGAAGCAGGCCGGCCTTGGCCAGCGAATCCCATTCGGGGGCGTGGGGCTCGCGCATGGCCCAGTTGCCGCGCTCGGGGATCTCGGACAGGACGAGGGAGCCGTTCTCGCCCATGAAGGTCTCGTAGAAGCCGCCGTGCTGGGTCGTCGTCTGGACCTGGTAGAAGGCCCGGGCCGTCCCCTGCTTCGTCTCGAACTCGTAGATGGCCATGACGTTGTCGTACCACTCCCAGTTCTCGTAGTAGTCGAGGCCGCCGCTGGCCACGACCGACTTGGGGGGCGTCCCGTGGACCCAGCTGAAGAGGTCGATCTGGTGGGAGCCCAGGTCGACCATCGGCCCGCCGCCGAACTTCTTGAACAGGCGCCAGTTGCGGAATTCGGTCATCGAGCTGTAGCCGTACTTGTCGAGCGTGGCCTGGTCGATGGCGTATTTCTCCGGCCAGCCGAGGAGGTCGGCCTTGGCCCTGTTCCACTGGGCGTAGGCGACGGTGACCCGGCCGAGGAGGCTCTTCTCGCGGATGAGCCTTTCGATGGCGTGGATGTAGCGCGGATTGGAGCGGCGCTGATGGCCGATCTGGAGGAGCTTCCCCGTCTCGCGGGCGGCCAGGACCATGGACCGGGCCTTGTCGAGCGAGTTGGCCATCTCCTTCTCGCAATAGACGTGCAGCCCCCGGCGGAGGCAGGCGGCCGTCTGCTCGGCGTGGACCCAATCGGGCGTCGCGACGACGGCCGCGTCGAGGTCCTTCTCGGCCGCGAGGAGCTCGCGGTAGTCCTCGTAGACGTTGGCGGCCTGGCCGTATTTCTTGATGTAGTTGCCCGTGTATTGGCGGCTGTAGGACCAGATGTCGCAGAGGGCCGCGATCCGGACCGAGGGGATGCGCAGCATCGACTCGATGAGGACCCGGCCCTGGGCGCCGCAGCCGATGACGGCCACGCGGAGCTCCGCGGCGCTTTTCGCCGCCGCGGGCGCGGCCGCGGTCGGGGACTGGCCGAAGGCCGGCCCGGACAGGGCAACGCCGAGCCCGGCCGCGGCCGAGGATCTGAGGAAATCGCGGCGGCTGATCCGGTCCGCCGCCGGCTTCTTGTCCGGTATGCCCATGAGAATCACTCCTGCCTCGGTTGAGGCCGCCTCATCATACTATAAAAAGCGGTTTCAGATGAAGCCCGCGCCTTGACATTCCCGGACCTCCCGAATACCCTTGCTCCGAAGGGAATGCGCGGTTTGCGGCATGACCGATCGCCGCTCATGAGGGGAGAAATACCTATGTCCAAGAGAGCCTTGTCCTGTCTTTTGCTATCCGTGCTCATTCTCGGGCCGGCGGCCTGCAAGAAGAAGCCCGCGCCTGTCGAAGCCGAGAAGGAATGGTACCGGTATATCAGCGCCTTCACGTCGGGGACGGTCTTCCGGAAGTCATCCATCCGGGTCCTTTTCGTCCCGAGCGTCGGGACCGAGGGCCGGCCCGCCGCCGGCCTCCTCGAATTCTCGCCGGCGATCGATGGCGCGGCCGAATGGAAGTCGCCGCGCGAGCTCGTCTTCTCGCCGAAGGGCGAGCTGAAGCCGGGCCAGGACTACAAGGCGGTCCTCCACGTCGGTAAGGTCCTCGACCTGCCCAAGGCTTTCGCCCGATTCGAGTTCGGCTTCAGCGTCGTCCGGCCGAACATGGAGGTCACCTTGGAAGGCCTGTTCGCCGAGGACCTGACCCGGCCGCAGGCCCAGGTCCTCCGGGGCCGGATCGTCACCGCCGACATGGAGGATAGAGCTCTGGTTGAAAAGGTCCTCGAGGCCGAGCAGGACGGCCGGACGCTCGCCGTCGAATGGAGCCACGCCCTGGAAGGGCTGACGCATTATTTCATGGTCAAGGACGTCGAGCGGCGGGAGGAGCCCTCCGCGGTCATCCTCCGCTGGGACGGCGCCCCGCTCCGCATCGACGATCGCGGCCGCCGCGAGGTCGAGGTCCCGGCCCTGGGCGAATTCGCCCTCGTCTCCGTGGATCCTGTCATGCAAGAGACGCGGCACATCATCCTGCGATTCTCCGACGCCCTGGCTCGGGACCAGAACCTCCAGGGCCTCATCCGGGTCGCGAACCTGCCCCTGACGTTCGAGATCGATGGCAATGCCGTCCGAGCTTATTCGACCAGGGAGTTCGTCGGCACCGTCAACGTCCAGGTCCAGCCGGGCATCCGGAACACCCTCAACCGCCGCCTCAAGGAGGGCTTGAGCCGGCAGGTCACCTTCGAATCGATCCGGCCCGCGGCGCGCTTCGTCGGCCGGGGCCTCATCCTGCCGCGCAAGGACCGCCTGACCGTGCCCGTCGAGGCCGTCAACCTCAGGTCCCTCCAGGTCGCGGCCTTCCAGATCTATCCGGGCAACATGGCCCAGTTCTTCCAGGTCAACAGCCTCGAAGGATCGGACGAGCTGGCCCGGGTCGGGCGCTACCTCTGGCGCAAGACGATCCCTCTATCCGACGACCCGTCGGTCACCGGCCGCTGGTCGCGCTACGACCTCGACGTCACCCCGCTCTTCCGGGAGAGCCCGGGCAGCCTCTTCCGCATCGTCCTGTCCTTCAACCGAGGCAACTCGACCTATCCCTGCCCCGCGAGCGACAAGCCGGTCGTCACCGAAGCGCCGCTCCGGAACCTGGACGACGCCGGCTACGACCGCTATTCGAACTGGGACTATGCCGAAGAGTCCTATGTCTATAGTAACCAGGACTGGTTCAACCGGGACAATCCCTGCTCCGACGCGTACTACATGCCCCGCTACAACCACGCCGCCGTCGCCGGCCGGAACTTCTTCGCCTCCGATATCGGCCTCGTGGCCAAGCTCGAGGCCAACGGCGGCCTCCATGTCGTGACGACCGACATCGGGACGGCCAGGCCGCTCTCCGGCCTGCGGGTCCGGGCCTACAACTATCAGAACCAGCTCCTCGGCGAGACGACGAGCGACGGGAACGGCTTCGCCTTCCTCGGCCTCGAGGACCGTCCGTTCTATGTCTCGGCGGAGGGGGGAGGCGACATCGGCTATCTCCGGGTCGCGAGCGAAGGCGTCCTGCCCATGAGCCATTTCGACGTCGGCGGCGAGACGACCGAGAAAGGCGTCAAAGGCATCATCTACGGCGAGCGCGGCGTCTGGCGGCCGGGGGACACCCTCTATCTGACCTTCGCCCTGTTCGACCGGGAGAAAATCCTGCCGGCCGGACACCCCGTGGTCATGGAGCTCTATTCGCCCCAGGGCCAGCTCGTCCGGACGCTCAAGCCGGAACGGACCGTCGAGCCCTTTCACGCCTTCGTCGCCGCCACGGACGAATCGGCGCCCACGGGCAACTGGCAGGCCCGCGTCCTCGTCGGCGGGATGACCTTCAGCAAGACCCTCAAGGTTGAGACCGTCGTGCCTAACCGTCTCAAGATCCTGCTCGACGCGGGCCGCGAGGTCCTGGCCCGCAAGGACATGCCGTTCGACGCGGCGGTCACGGCCCAGTGGCTCCACGGCGCCCCGGCGGCCAACCTGGCCTTCGACGTCTCGGTCCGGCTCTCGCGCCGGCCGACGCGGTTCGACCGCTTCCAGGATTTCGTCTTCGACGATCCGGCCCGAGATTTCGAGGGCGGAACGCTCGACGTGGCCAAAGGGGTCCTCGACGCCCAGGGCCGGGGCACGGCCCGGATCGAGATCGAGCCGCCGAAGCCCAGCCCGGGCCTGCTCGACGCCGCGTTCACCAGCCGGGTCTTCGAGCAGAGCGGCGATTTCAGCGTCGACACCTTCTCGCTGCCCTTCCATCCCTACGACGCCTATGTCGGGCTCAAGCCGCCCAAGGGCGACGCGGTCCGGGGGATGATCCTGACCGACAAGGACCACGAGGTCGCGATCGTCACCGTCGATCCCTCGGGCCGGCCCGTCTCCCGGGACAGGGTCGTCGTCTCGCTCTACAAGGTCGAGTGGAAGTGGTGGTGGGACAGGAGCGGGGAATCGCTGGCCCAGTACGTCGCGGACGTCCAGAACCGGCCGCTGCTCAGAGGCGAGGTGGCCACGAAGGACGGCGCCGGCAAGTGGACGTTCCAGATCCGGTACCCCGACTGGGGCCGCTACCTCATCCGGGTCGAGGACCCGGAGAGCGGCCACGCCGCGGGCCAGATCGTCTATATCGACTGGCCCGGCTGGGCCGGCCGGGCCCGCGAGGAGGCGGGGGCGGGCGCGACGGCGCTCAGCTTCACCGCGGACAAGCCGGGCTACAAGGTCGGCGAACGGGCCGTCATCTATCTGCCGGAGGCCGTCCAGGGCCGGGCCCTCGTCTCCATCGAGAACGGGACCACGGTCCTCGACAAGATGTGGGTGTCCACGGTCAAGGGCGAGAACCGCTTCGAGATCCCGATCACGGCGGCCATGACGCCCAACGTCTATGTCCACGTCACCCTGATCCAGCCGCACCGGGACAAGACGAGCGACGCGCCGATCCGGCTCTACGGGGCCATCCCCCTCATCGTCGAGGACCCGGGGACGCGCCTCGAGCCCGTGCTCAAGATGGCCGACGAGATCCGGCCGAAGGAAAGATTCCGGGTCGAGGTCCGCGAAAACGGCGGCCGGCCCATGACCTATACGCTGGCCGTCGTCGACGAAGGGCTCCTCGGCCTGACCCGGTTCGCGACGCCGGACCTGCGCAAGGGCTTCTACGCCCGCGAGGCGCTCGGCGTCTCGACCTGGGACCTCTTCGACATCGTCGCCGAGGCCTACGGGGCCGAGATGGCCCGCATCCTCTCGATCGGCGGCGACGAGGGCGCCGCGTCGGCCGACAAGGCCAAGCAGCCGCGGCGGTTCCCGCCCGTCGTCCTGTTCGAGGGCCCGTTCGAGCTCAAGGCCGGAGCGAGCGGCGTCCACGATCTCCTCATGCCGCAGTACTTCGGCGCGGTCCGGGTCATGGTCGTGGCCGGCCGCGACGGCGCGTTCGGCTCGGCCGAGAAGTCCGTCCCGGTCCGGCGCGACCTGATGACGCTGGCCACCCTGCCGCGGGTCGTCCGTCCCGGCGAGGACGTGGTCATGCCTATCGCCGTGTTCGTCAACGACCCCGCCATCAAGGAGGTCACGGTCAGCGTCGAGACGAACGCGCTCATCGAGGTCGTCGGCGAGCGGACGAAAAAGCTCGCGTTCGCGCGGCCCGGCGACGACATCGTCTCGTTCGCCCTCAGGACGACCGGGGCCCTCGGACAAGGGGAGGTCCGCTTCCGCGCGGCGGGCGGCTCCGAGCGCGTCGAGGACGCCATATCCATCCCCGTCCTGGCCTCCAACGCCGTCGTGACCCAAACGACGCGGCTCGAGGTCGCGCCCGGAAAGACGCTCAGTCAACCTGTCATT
>MEYC01000027.1:26555-30342 GCA_001775715.1 Candidatus Aminicenantes bacterium RBG_16_66_30
GGCTGGAGGGGACGAACGAGCTCACGATGGAGGCCTCCTATCTGCCGCCCCTCGACCTCGAAAAGAGACTCGACTATCTCATCCATTATCCGCACGGTTGCCTGGAGCAAACCTTATCCGTGGCCATGCCCCAGCTCTACCTCAAGGACCTGGTCCGGCTCGACGAGCGGCAGACCAAGCGAGTCGAAGAGCACGTCAAAGCGGCCATCCAGAAGATGACCGGTTTCCAGATGACCAACGGCGCCTTCTCCTATTGGCCGGGCGACCGTTTGTGGCACGAGTGGACGACGTCCTATGCCGGCTATTTCCTGCTCGAGGCCCAGCGCCTCGGCTATCACGTGCCGCAGGCCATGCTCGACAGCTGGCGGGCCAATCAGAAAATGTTGGCCAATAATTACGTCACGGGGGGCGACGCGGCGGAGCTCACCCAGGCCTTCCGCCTGTTCGGGCTGGCTCTGGCGCGCGACCCGGACCTGGGGGCGATGAACCGGCTCCGGGAGACGCCCGGTCTTCCCGGCCTCGCCGGCCTGATGCTGGCCGCGGCCTTCCACATGACCGGTCAGGCCGACGCGGCGGCCGACCTGGCCGAGCGCGCCCGGCCCGACTTCAAGGCTTACCGCGACGACAGCGTGACCTTCGGCTCCGATTTCCGCGACAAGGCCCTGGCCGTCCGGGCGCTCGTCCAGATCGGGCGGTCCGACAAAGCCCAGCCTCTCCTCGAGGATGTTTCCAAGACCATGGCCTCGGACCTCTGGCTGTCGACCCAGGATACGTCGTTCGGCCTGATGGCCCTATCCTCATATTATGGCAGCGCCTCGATCAAGGTTTTCCGCTACCGTTTCGCCTGGGATGGCGAGAAGCCCGTCGACGTCGAGTCGACGAGGCCGTTCGACCGGCGCGAGTTCCCCTCGTTCCCGGCTCAGGGGAGGACCCTCGTCGTGACGAACACCGAAACCTCCCCGCTCTACGTCAATCTGTACCGCCGGGGTCTGCCCCCGGCAGGGGAGGAGACCGCGTCGTCCGAGGGCCTCTCGATCGACGTCCGCACCCGCGACATGAAGATGAACCCCCTGACGATCGACAAGATCAAGCAGGGGCTCGACCTCGTGGCCGAGGTCCGGGTCAAGAACCTGGGGCCGGCGAGGCTGCAGAATCTCGTCCTGACCCACCTCGTGGCCGCCGGCTTCCAGGTCAAGAACCCCAGGTTCAGCGGCGAGGGTGGGGCGGCCGTCGACGTCGATTACCAGGACATCCGCGACGACCGCGTCTTTACCTATTTCGGGCTGGGCCCTGGCGAGGAAAAGGTCTTCCTCGTCGTCGTGAACGCGTCCTACCGCGGCCGCTATTACCTGCCGGGCGTCGCCGTCGAGGCCATGTATGACGCGAGCGTGCACGCCAACACGAAAGGACAATGGATCGAGATCGTCCAATAGGGACTGATTAGGGACTGTCCCCGCAGGGGACTGTCCTCTCGACGATCTGAAGTGAGACGATGTCGCTGATCGGTTGGCTGGGCAAGATCCGGGGACATGTACCGGAGGTACGTGTCCCCCTTTTCAGGCGCCGCAGGCTCCTCGTTGCCGGCGTTTCCCTCCTTCTCCTTCTTCTCTTCTGGCTCGCCATGCCCGTCGTCCGCTTCGACGACCCCGTCTCGCCCGTTCTTTTCAGCGCCGAGGGCGAGCTTCTCGGGGCCCGGCCGGCCGCGGACGGTCAATGGCGATTCCCGGCGGGCGAGCGCGTCCCCGAGAGGTTCTTCCGCGTCCTGGTCAGCTATGAGGACAGCCGCTTCTATCTGCATCCGGGCGTCGACCCGCTGGCCGTTCTCCGCGCGGCGCGCCAGAACCTCCGCTCCGGAAAGGTCGAGAGCGGAGCGAGCACGATCACCATGCAGGTCGTCCGCCTCGCCCGCAAGAACCGGAAGCGGACATATGCCGAAAAGGCCCGGGAGGCCGCCCTGGCCCTGAGGCTCGAGGCCGGGCGCTCGAAGAAAGAGATCCTGGCGCTCTTCGCCGCCCACGCGCCTTTCGGCGGCAACGTCGTCGGTATCGACGCCGCGTCCTGGATGTATTTCGGCCGAAGCCCGGAACGCCTGAGCTGGGCAGACGCGGCTCTCCTCGCCGTCCTGCCCAACGATCCCGGGCTCCTCGCTTCCGCGGCAGGGAGGGTGCGCCTTCTCAGGAAGCGGAACGGTCTCGTCGAGCGGCTGAGGGCGAGGGGCGTCATGCCGGAGCTCGAATGCCGCCTGGCCCTGGCCGAGCCCATGCCCGGGGGACCGCGCCCCGTGCCCCGGGACGCGCCTCATCTCCTCGACACGCTGGCCGCCAGCCGTGGTGTCGTATCCCCGTTCCGGTCGTTCATCGCCGCCGATCTGCAGCGGACGGTGAGGAGGATCGTCGAGGATCACGGCCAGCGGCTCTTCGGCCGGGATATCCGTAATGTCGCCGCCGTCGTCATCGACAACCGCCGGGCGGCTGTCGTCGCCTATGTCGGGAACACCGGCTTCGGGCGGAGCGGGGAGTTCGGCCAGAGCGTCGATATCCTCCAGAGCCGGAGAAGCACGGGCAGCATCCTCAAGCCGTTCCTCTATGCCGCCAGGATCCAGGAAGGCGGGATCACGCCGGAGACGCTCATCGCCGATACGCCCGTCCGCTTCGAAGGATTCAAGCCCGAGAACTTCGACCGGCGTTTCCGCGGCGCCGTTCCCGCCCGGACGGCCCTGGCCTGGTCGCTCAACATCCCGGCCGTGCGCGAGCTCCGCGAGTACGGCATCCCCCGGTTCGAGAACCGGCTGAGGCGGTGGGGGATGACGACCCTCGACCGGTCGCCGGAGGATTACGGCTTGACCTTGGTGCTGGGCGGGGCGGAGGGCAAGCTCGTCGAGATCGCCGCGCTCTATGCGAAGATGGCCCAGCTCGCGTCGGACGCGCCGGGAGGAGGCCGCGAGATCCGGCTTCTCATCGAAGAGCGGGAGGCGCCGTCGAAGATGACGGATCTTGGCGCGGCGGCCGCCTATCTGACGCTCCAGGCCTTGACCGCGGTCAACCGGCCGGACGAGGAAGGCTTCTGGCGGAACTTCAGCTCATCGAAGTGGCTGGCCTGGAAGACGGGGACAAGCTTCGGGCTCAGGGACGCCTGGGCCGTCGGGGTCATGCCGAACTATACGATCGGCGTCTGGGCCGGCAACGCCGCCGGCGAGGGCAAGCCCGGGCTGACGGGGCTCGCGGCCGCGGCCCCGGTCCTCTTCGACCTCATCGGCGCCGTCGACGGCGGAGGGCGGATCGAGCGGCCGTGGTCGGGGCTGAAGGAGATCAAGGTCTGCCGGGATTCGGGCTTCTTGGCGACGGAGCTCTGCCCGGCCGAGACGGTCCTGGTCCCCGAGGAAAGCCGCTTCGACCGGATGTGCGCCTTCCACCAGACGGTGCATCTCGACGCCTCGGGCCGGTTCCGGGTCGACAGCCGCTGCGAGCCGGTCGACCGGATGCGGCACGAGCCGTGGTTCATCCTGCCTCCCATCCAGGAATATTATTACCGGGCCGATCATCCCGATTATCGGCCCCTGCCCCCGTTCCGGGCCGACTGCGGCGGCGGGCCCGCGGGCGAGCGGGGGTCGCGGGTGATGAGCCTTGTCTACCCGGAGCCCGACATGTCCGTGTTCGTTCCCGTCGGGCTCGACGGCCGGGCCGGCGAGGTCATCTTCGAGGCCGTCCACCGGGAGAGCGGGGCGACCATCCATTGGCATCTCGACGAGGATTACGTGGCGTCGACCCGGGTCTTCCATCAGATCGCG
>MEYC01000027.1:30422-31556 GCA_001775715.1 Candidatus Aminicenantes bacterium RBG_16_66_30
CCGCCGCGGCGGCAGGGATAAGACCTGACATGGAGTCCTAGGCTGAGGAGGAACAGAGCATTGTCTAAGAGACATTTGGGATTAATAGTTTTCTTGATCATTTCGGTTGCGAAAGCTTCCTATGCAGATCTGGTTCTCAGGAAAATAGTGGTCGATGCAAAAGGAGAGGGATTTTTCAGGGCTGTGACAGATATGGTTGTTACAGATGACAAGATCTTCCTTGCTGATTTTTTCAGCAATGAAGTTTTCTGTTACCAATTTAAAGGGGACAATCTCGAATATTTAAGGTCTATCGGAAATCCGGGACAGGGGCCGGGCGACATTCAAAAGCCTCTAGCTCTTTCGGCTCACGAAGGTCGTATCGCAATCCAAGACCAGGAAAGTTTGTCCGTTTTTAGTATAGACGGTAAATTCATCAGTAAATTCAAGCCTTTATCTTTTTTCCTAGGTTTAGTGTTGGGACATGACCGCGTCTATTATATGTCGTCGAATCTATCAGAACGTTACTTGGTGAGTAGCTACAGTTTTAACGGAAAGCGGCTATCCGAAATGATAGAAAAGAAACTAAGGTTCAAAGCGGGAGAACCTGATTCAATCGAACATTTCAGAGAGCGATTAGTCTATAATGGACAGCTTTGGCTTGATGATGATCACCTGTATTTTATTAGCAGGTACTTTGGCTATATAGAAAAATATTCTCTTGCTGGCGAACTATTATTGAGAAATGATCTGTCCGGCAGCCTTGGCGATAATGCCAAGAAGAAATCAGAAATCAACAGGCGAGAATTGATTCAGAGCGCCGAACTCAAGTCGATCAAAGGGAAATTCCAATGCTTAGAATTATTCTTGGATTCTTATTTTGATGGAGAATATCTATACCTTCTCATGAGCCAGCATGACGTTCTCAACAATAAGCCGATCAATGAGATCGATATCCGGCGCATCCATTCGAGCGATCTTTGTCTATCATCATCATATTCGATACGGCTTGGAGAAAAGCAATGGGGATCGAATCTGTGCATCAGGACAGTGGATGATGAGCCCGTATTCGTCGTCGACATCAATACATCCGAAGGGCAGGAATTGTATGAAATCCGTAAGGGCAAATGAGAAGCGGGAAAGATGCGAGGCCGA
>MEYC01000027.1:31584-32165 GCA_001775715.1 Candidatus Aminicenantes bacterium RBG_16_66_30
GGGAGAGCGGGGCGACCATCCATTGGAATCTCGACGAGGATTACGTGGCGTCGATCCGGGTCTTCCATCAGATCGCGATGAGCCCCGAGCCGGGCGAGCACCGGATCGTCCTCGTGGACGAGGAAGGCCGGCGGCTCGAGCGGAAGTTCCAGGTGGTCAGCCCGGCCCGCCGCGGCGGGCGTGACCTGTTCGTGCCATAGGCAATATTGACGGTGACCCGCGGGGGGGGCCCGGAGCGCGCGCTCCACGCCCGGATTTCGGTTCTTTTGGCCCGGGGAGTATCATGGATGGACGAAGAGAGGGTCATCATGCAAAGGGCCTCTTGGCGAGTCGCGGCGTTGTTCTGTCTGTTCCTGCTGGCTTCGGCCTGCGGCACGTCCGATAGCGGCGGGACGCCCCCGCCCCCGACCCCGGACGTCACGGTCACGCCCGGGACGGCGACGGTCTCGAGAGGCGCGACCCGGGCCTTCACGGCCGCGGTCTCCGGTTCGGACGACCAGACGGTCGCGTGGAGTGTCAACGGCGTCCGGGGCGGCGACTCCGTCCGCGGCCTCATCTCGCTCGACGGCGTGTATATCGCC
>MEYC01000027.1:32318-32956 GCA_001775715.1 Candidatus Aminicenantes bacterium RBG_16_66_30
GTTCGGCTCCCGCCAGTTCACGGCCACCGTCACCGGGACCGCGAACACGGCGGTCACTTGGCAGGTCAACGGGACGACCGGCGGCTCCGCCGAGACGGGCATGATCTCGCCGGCCGGCCTCTATCGTGCTCCGCACTCCGTGCCGGTCTCGACGACGGCCAACAACTACGGCCGGACCACGGAGGTCCTCGTGACCGCGGTTGCCCAGGCAGACCCGACGGCCTCGGATTCCGTCATCGTCGTCCCCACGCCGATCCAGGCTTCGCATTTTCCCGCTCCCGTCCCGCTGGGCGCTTCAGGAGGCAACGCCGAGGACCTCTCGACCGTGGGTAACAGCACCTACTGCTGCTCCGGCACGATCGGCTCGCTGGTCAGCCGGGGCGGGAGGTTCTATATCCTGAGCAACACCCACGTATTGGCCCGAAGCGACCTGGCGGCCGTCGGGGAGGCCATCGTTCAGCCGGGACTCATCGACAACAACTGCCGCGCGGTCGGCACCGTCATGGCCGCCAATCTGTCCCAGTTCTTCCACCTCGAGAACGATCCCCGGCCGAACGTCGACGCGGCTCTGGCCGAGATCGTCCCCGGCGCCGTCGATCCCCTGGGCGTCATTGTCCAGCTCGGCGGGACGACCATCG
>MEYC01000027.1:32965-33593 GCA_001775715.1 Candidatus Aminicenantes bacterium RBG_16_66_30
CGACCGACGGCACGCCCAATCCCGGGCCCGGTGTCCCCCCGGGCGTCGGCCGGGCGGTCGCGAAAAGCGGCCGCTCGACCGGCCTGACCTGCGGCACCATCCTGTCCATCCATACCGCGATCAACGTCGAGTACCAAAAGGGCTGCAATACGGGATCGACGTTCGTCTGCGATTTCACGGACCAGATCGTGGTCACGGCCACGGGGTTCAGCGCCCAGGGCGACTCCGGCTCTCTGGTCGTTACCCAGGACACGGCCGATCCGGTGGGGCTGCTGTTCGCGGGAACGGCGACGGACACCGTCGCCAGCCCCGTGGCCGTCGTCAGGCAGCAGCTCGCCGACAAGGACACGGGCGAGCAGTTCGTCTTCGCCGGCGACAGCGCGGTCGGCCCACACCCCGTGGCCGCCTGCTCGATCGCCATCCCTCTCCCGGCCCAAGCCTTCGGCCCGGAGGGAGTCGTCCTCTCGTCCGCGGACCGTCAGGCGGCCGCCGAGGCCCGGAACGCCAACGCCCTGGACCTTTTGGGGCGGGCCGGCGTCTCGGCGCTCGGCGTGGGACGGAGCTACGACCACCCCGGACGCGCGGCCGTCCTTGTCTTCGTCGGCCGGGGAGCGCCGCGGGGGGACTT
>MEYC01000028.1 GCA_001775715.1 Candidatus Aminicenantes bacterium RBG_16_66_30
TGGGGATGGACCCGTAGATGATGTTCCCGAAGAACCGCTTGGCCCCGCCGATCTCGTCCATCCGCCGGTGCCAGCGGCCGAGCGCGTGCCAAGCGAGGTGGTTCGTGCCGTCGAGCTCGATGGCCTTGTCGATCTCGGCGCGGACGGCCTTGGAGGCTTCGATCTGCTCTTTCTTCCCGAGGAGGAGGAGACGCTTGCCGTTGGCGGCCGCGTACTGGAAATGGCCCCAGGTGTCGTTGGGGTTGGCGGCGACGGCTTTGCGGGCGATCGCCGTGGCCTCGGCGTACATCTTCTTCTGCCGTTCTTTGACGTCCTTCTCCGTCGCCGGGATGACGTCGGCGATGTCGACCATGGCCCGCGAGGCCTTCCAGAGGGCCTCATAGTTCCCGGATTCGAGCTTCAGGGCCTCCTGATAGTGCTCGAGGGCCTTGGCGTCGTCGAACGCGGCGTAGGCGGCGTCGCCGGCCTGGATATGCTCGGCCGCCGTCTGGGACAGCGCGGGCGCGGCCAGCAGGGCGGCAATGGCGAAGAAATACAGGATCTTTTTCATTATTCCCTCCGTGCCCCTTACCTTTTACCCATTTCCGGGCAAAAGTCAAGCGAGGCGGCCGTCCGACGGAGCCCGGCGGAGGACGGAACGCTCGAGAGCGAGGCCGACGAGGAAGCCCGCGGCCCCGAGGCCGACCCCAAGGGGGACGGACCTCGGCCAGGCGGGGACGGAAAAGAGGCTCAGGCCGGATTCGGCTAAGAAGCAGACGGTCGCGTGGCCTCCGCCGAGAACGAGAGCCAGGAGCCCCGCCAAAGGAGCTTTCTTCTTGAGGAAGAGGGCGGCGAGACCGGGGATGAGCAGGCCTTCGGCCATGATCGTGGACGCGAGACCGAGGGTCTTCAGGATATCGCCCAGCCGGGCGGCGATGATGAGCGCGACCGCGGCGAGCGCCGCGCTCGTGATCCTCGCCAGGCCGAGGGGCCGGCTATCGGACCCGCTTGTAACGCCCCTCCGCCCGAGGAGGTCCTTGGTCAAGGTGAACGCCCCGGCGTTGAGGGCGGCGTCCATCGTCGACAGGATGGCCGCCAGGACCGTCACGAAGACGAGGCCGCCCAGGAAAGAGCCGGCTTCGGCGGAGACGAAACGGGTGACGAGGGGGATGCCGGCCGCGCCGGCCGGGGGAGCGGGAAGGAAGAGCATGCCGAGCGCGACGATACCGGAATAGAAGAGCCCGAGGAGGAGGGCGGCGGCGAGGACACCTTTCCGGGCGGCCCCTTCGCTGCGGGCGGCCTGCATCCTCTGCCAAGCGATGGGCGAGATCGTCCAGGCCAGGACGAACGAGGCGGCGATGAGGAGGGTCCGGTCGGCGCCGGCCAGGACGTCGAAATAGGCGGTTTTCCCGAGCCCGGCGGCCGCGGCGCGAACGTCATTCCAGGATACGCGCGAGACGACGGAAGCCGCCATTCCGGCGGCGCCGGCGACGAGCAGGAGGAGCTGGACGACATGCGTCCTGACGACGGCCAGGAGGCCGCCCGCCGCCGAATAGACGACGACGATCGCGGCCGCGAGGCCCATGCCGAGGACCGGGCCGGTCCCGAGGAAGGCGCTCAGGAACGGCCCCGCCGCGACGATCTGGGAGGCGGCCAGGACGGTCATATACCAGACGACGAGGACGGTCGTCAGGGTCTCCGCCGCTCTCCCGTAGCGGCTTTGCATGAGCTCGGACAGGGTCAGGCCGGAGGCGGCGCGGACGGGCCGAACGAGCGCGGCGAGGACGAGAAGGGTGGCCACGGCGGGCGCGCCGATGATCCAGATGGCGCTCAGGCCGTCCCGCGACGCCTCGTCCGTCGAGACGAGGAGCGAGGCCGCCCCGATCCAGGACGCGCAGAGCGAGAAGGCCACCCGGACGGGGCCGAGGCGCCGCGAGGCCAGGAAGAACGATTCGAGGCCGCCGCCGCGACCCGTCAGACGGAGTCCCGCGATCCAGAGGACGGCGGCGTAGGCGATGACGGCCAGCAGGAATCCGGACTTCATGGGCCGGAGTATACCAAAAAAGCGGGACATGTACCTGCGGTACGTGTCCCGGTCCCATGTTGGGGACATGTACCTGCGGTACGTGTCCCGGTCCCATGTTGGGGACACGTACCAGAGGTACATGTCCCCGTGTTATAATAACCCGCATGAAACGCTTGGCGGCCGTCTGGGTCGTAGTCCTCGCCGGCGTCCTTCTTACCGCCGGTTCGCCCGCCGTGACGCCGGAGGAAGCGGTGGCCAACCTGGAGAAGGCCCTGAAGGCCGTCAAAACGCTCCGCGCCGACTTCGAGCAGCTCCACTACTCCATGTCGGTCTCCGAGCCCCTCCGCGAGAAGGGCCAGCTCCTCCTCGAGAAGCCCGGCCGGATGCGCTGGGAATACACATCGCCCCAGGACAAGGTCTTCCTCTACAAGGAGGGCATCATCGAGATGTACCTCCCTGAGGACAAGCAGCTCACCCGGAGCCGCGTCGCCGAGGAGACCCTGCGGTCCGACATCTTCGGCATCCTCCTCGGCCTGATGTCCTTCCGTGACGCCTACGCCATCGAGGCGAACCCCTTCCCTACCGACGCCGCCCGGGTCCGCCAGGTCAAGCTGACCCCCCATGAAGAGGGGGACTATTCCCACATCCTGCTCGAGATCGACGAGACGACCTGGCTCCTGCGCCGGGCCATTTTCCTCGAGTGGGCCGGGAGCAAGCGCGAATTCACCTTCAGCCGGGTCCGGACCGGCGTCCGCCTGCCCGCCGGGGCCTTCACCCTCAAGGTCCCCCCCGGGACCGAGGTCATCGACGACGTCGAGCCCATCCGACGCCTGGGGCTGAACCTTTAGGGCCGGGGTCCGTATGAACACCCGAGGGCAGGATGCTCTCTCGATGACTGACGACAGCCACCTCGTAGCCCGCGCCCTCAAAGGAGACCGCAAGGCGTTCGAAATGATCGTCCGCAAATACGAGCAGCCGCTCACGAGCTACCTCGGCCGCATGACCGGGGAGCGCGAAGCCGCCCTCGATTTCGCCCAAGAAGTCTTCCTCAAGGTCTACTGCTCGCTCAAATCCTACCGTCCGGCCTACAAATTCAGCACATGGCTGTTCACGATCGCCTCGAACCACCTCATCGACCACTGGAGAAAGAAGAAGCTGCCGACGGTCTCGCTCGACCAGCCCATCGACGACGAGGACGGAGCGCTCCTGCCCCAGGTCGCCGACCCGGGCCCGTCGGTCGTCCGCAAGTTCGAGCTGGCCGAGATCCGCCAGAAGATCGAGAGGGCCCTCGAATCCGTCCCCGAGGCCCTGCGGGAGCTGTTCGTCCTCCGGCATGTCAACGAATTCTCCTACGAGGAGATCGCCGACATCAAGAGCCTGCCCGTCGGCACGGTCAAGAACCGGGTCTTCCAGGCCAAGGAAATGCTCCGAAAAAGGATGGAGGCGCCGTGATGAGCTGCCCTCGCCCCGAGGACCTTTACCTCTACCTCGAGGGCGAGCTCGGCCCGTACAAGGCCCGGGCTATCGAAGAGCATATCGAGTCCTGCGCGGCCTGCCGCGAGGCCCTGGCCGAGAGGCGCCTCCTCCACGAGGCCTTCACGAGCCTCCCGCCGTTCGAGGTCCCTCCGGACTTCGCCCGGTCGGTCATGGACAGCCTGCCCGAGCCCGAGGTGGCCCAGACGGGCTGGCTGGCGCCCCTTCTCGCGGCGACGGCTTCGCTCATCATCGGCCTCCTCGGCTTCAATCTCCTCAGCGGCGCGAGCTTCTCCGACGTCCTGGTCGCGACGAACCGGCTCTTCGGCTCGGTCGCCGCCACGGTCCTCCCTCTCGCCGCCAAGGCGTTCAAGATCGCGGCGGTCCTCATGGAGGTCGCCTCCGACGCCGCAGAAATGCTGTTCTCGGCGATCGGCGCCTTCTCGCGGTCCCTCGGTCCCCAGGGCGTGGCCCTGGCCCTCGGCCTGGGGTGCGCCGTGTTCCTGCTCGTGCTCTTCGGCGCGAGAAGACTCCTCTCCCTGGGAGAAAAATCATGACAAAAAAAAGCCTGGCGCTGGCCCTCCTCGTTCTCGGCGCCCTCGTCACCTTGGCGCCCCAGGCCGCTCCGGCCGCGGCGCAGGCCGAGGTCTCCTCCCGGAAGGACATCCACGTCGCCCCCGGCGAGACCCAGGACAAGATCTTCAGCCTCGGCGGTCACGTCCTCATCGAGGGCAAGGTCCGCGAGGATGTCATGGTCATCGGCGGCACGATCACGATCAGCGGCGAGGCCGGCCAGTCCGTCGTCGGCATCGGCTCCCGGATCCTGGTCAAGTCCACGGCGGTGATCGGAGAGGACCTGGCCGCCCTGGGCGGGACCCTGGAGAAGGAGCCCGGATGCACGATCGGCGGCGACACGATCTATTTCCAGACGCGCGAGCTCGGGGATAAGCTCTTCGGGGAAGGAGACGGCCTCTTCCAGGGCCTCTTCTCGTTCTCGCTCATCCCCATCATCGTCGTCATCAAGCTGGTCATCATCTTCCTCTGGCTCATCGCCGCCGTGATGGGAGCGGCCATCTTCCCGAAGCCGATCGCCTTCGCCGCCGGCGAGATCCGCAAGTCCTTCTGGCCGGCCCTGGGGACGGGGATCGTGGCCATCATCGTCTTCACCATGCTCGTCATCATGGCCGCCCTGCTGAGCTTCATCCTCATCGGCATCCCGATCGCCCTGGCGCTCGGCGTCGCCGGCTTCATCATCAAGGCGTTCGGCCGGCTGGCCGTCTTCTATTTCCTCGGCGAAGGCCTGCTCCGGGCCCTCGGCTCGAAGAGGATCGCGGTGATGGGGGCGGTCCTCCTCGGCCTCTTCGTCTTCAGCCTGGCCACGTTCGTCCCCGTCCTCGGCTTCCTCTTCGGGTTCGTCATGAACGCCCTGGGCTGGGGGATCGCCATCCGGACGAAGTTCGGCTCGCGGGAGAACTGGTTCCAGAAAAAGCCGGCCTGCTGACGAAAATGGGGACATGTACCGCAGGTACGTGTCCCCGAGTCGGAGGAGCGCTCAGCGCTCCAGAATTTCTTTCTCTTTCGCCGCGGCCAGCTCCTCGAGCTTCCCGACCGTGTCGTCGAGGAGCTTCTGGAGCTGCTCGAGGCCCGAGAACTTGTCGTCCTCGGTGATCTCCTTCTCCTTCTCGAGCTCCTCGATGAACTCCTTGGCCTCGCGGCGCATATTGCGCAGGGCGGTTTTCTCTTCCTCGAGCATCTTGCCGATCTTCTTGGCGATCTCGCGGCGCCGCTCTTCGTCGAGGGGCGGGATGGGAACGCGGAGGAGCTTGCCGTCATTGAGGGGATTGAAGCCGAAGTCCGAGCTCCGGATGGCCTTGTCGAGCGGCTCCAGCATCGACGGGTCGTAGGGTTGGACGACGACGAGCGTCGGCTCGGGGACCTTGATGGTGGCCACCTGGTTCACCGGCGTCGGCACGCCGTAGTAGTTGACCTTGATCTCTTCGAAGATGCCGATGTTGGCCCGTCCGGTCCGGAGCATGCCCACGTCCTTGCGGAAATGCTCGGATGAGGTCTTCATCTTCTTGGCCACGTCGCTGAGCACGTCTTTGACCATCGCGTCCTCTCCAACTTCGAGATTATCCGGAGTTTACGGACCCGGGTCCGGGCTGAGGAGATAGTAGAACAGCTCGCCCGGACGTGTCAAGGCGACCCGGCCAGGCTCTGCCCGGGCTGGCGCCTCCGGCGAAGTCAAACAGAAGGGGTCAAACCTAAACTTGCAGCGAGAGGGGACATGTACTCTGCGTACGTGTCCCCTCTCGATCAAATAGGGACACGTACCGGGGCGGTACATGTCCCTGATCTCAGTTTAGGTTTGACTCCTTCTTAATAGACGCGGGTGCCGATCGGCTCGCCGAGGACGGCGCGCTTGATATTGCCGCCCGAGCCCAGGGCGAACACGAGGATGGGCATGTCGTTGTCCTTGCAGAGCGAGATGGCCGTGGCGTCCATGACCTTGAGGCTCTTCTTGAGGACGTCGATATAGCGGATCGTCTTGAACCGCTTGGCGCTCTTGTCGGTCACCGGATCGGACGAGTAGACGCCGTCGACCTTGGTCGCCTTGAGGATGATCTCGGCCCCGATCTCGAGGGCCCGCTGGGCGGCGGCCGTGTCCGTCGTGAAGTAGGGACAGCCGATGCCGGCCGAGAAGATGATGATCCGCCCCTTCTCCATGTGCCGGATGACCCGCCGGCGGATGAACGGCTCGGCCACGGACTTGATC
>MEYC01000029.1:0-11959 GCA_001775715.1 Candidatus Aminicenantes bacterium RBG_16_66_30
TCCGCGCCGGGCGTAGAATAATCTGAGCATGGCCGAGTATTACGTGGGCCCGGCGGGCTGGAGCTACGAGGACTGGGACGGCGTCGTCTATCCGGTCCCGAAAGCCCGCGACTTCCACGCCCTCTCCTACCTGGCCGATTTCGTCAACATCGTCGAGGTCAACAGCACCTTCTACAGGCCCCCGGCCCCGGCCATGGTCCGCTCGTGGCTCAAGAGGATCGAGCGCCGCCCGGGTTTCCTGCTGTCCCTGAAGCTCTTCCAGGCCTTCACCCACGCCCGGGAGGGATTCACGCGGAAGGACGTGGACGACGTCAGGCAGGCCGCCGATCTCGTCCGCCTGCAGGGGCGCCTGGCCGCTCTTCTTATCCAGTTCCCCTGGTCCTTCTGGAACTCGCCGGAGAACATGGAGTACCTCCGGCGCCTCTTCGATCTCTTCGCCGGGTATCCCCTGGCGGTCGAGGTCCGCCACGCGAGCTGGGAGGATGCGGCGTTCTTCGACACCCTCAGGGAACACGGGGCCGCCTTCTGCAACATCGACCAGCCCGTGATCGGCGATTCGATCGGCCCTTCGGCCGTCAGCACGACGCCCGCGTTCTCCTACGTCCGCCTCCACGGCCGCAACTACAGGAACTGGTTCCGCGAGGACGCCGGGCGCGACGACCGGTATGATTATCTCTACGCCAAGGGCGAGCTCGAGGACTGGATCGCGCGCATCAAGGAGCTGGGCCGGAAGAGCGGCAAGATCTACATCATCACCAATAACCATTACCGGGGGCAGGCCCTGGCCAACGCCCTCCAGATCCGGAACATGATCACGGGCGAGAAGGTCGACGTCCCCGAGCTCATGCTCGAGAAGTATCCGGTCCTGCGGGAGATCGTCCGGGCCATCAAGGCCGGCCAGCTGGACCTTTTCGCCGGGGACGGGGGCGATGACAAGAACGGCAAGGGAGGGACCCCATGAACTGGTGGGAAACGGATTTCGTCGCCGTCCGCGGGAACAAGCTCCTCGTCGCCGGCCGGGACGCCGCCGCGCTGGCCGAGCGCTACGGCACGCCGCTCTACATCTATGGAAAGGACCGGATCCTCGAACGGTATGCCCGCCTCGAGGACGCCCTGGCCCGCCATTCCCCGCTCCCGTCCCGGATCTGCTACGCGATGAAGGCCAATTCCCACCGGGGGATCCTCCGCCTGCTCCAGCGGCGGGGCGCCTGGATCGACGCCGTTTCCCCCTGCGAGGTCGAGACGGCCCTCAAAGCGGGCTTCCCGGCGGAGCGCATCATATTCACGGGCACGAGCGTCAGCCGGGCGGACCTCCGGTCGGTCTTCGCCGTCGACAGGCTGACCGTCAACATCGACGCCGCCGAACAGCTCGACCTCATGAGCGAGGTCAAGCGCGACTTCCCATCGCGGGTGATCCGCGTCTCGGTGCGCTGGAATCCGGGCATCGGCCGGGGCTTCAACGCCCGGGTCATCACGGCCGGCAAGCGGTCGTCCGACGGGACGCCCATCAAGTTCGGCGTCGAGGGCAAGAAGGTCCTCGGCGTTTTCGCCCGGGCCCGGAAGCTGGGCTTCCGTCCCGTCGGCCTCCACCAACACCTCGGCTCGGGCTGGGTCCGGGAGGATTTTCCCATGGTCCGGGCCGCCGTCGACCGGATGGTCCGCAAGGCCCGCGAGATCGAGAAGGCCGGCTTCCCTCTCGAGTTCCTGGATTTCGGCGGCGGGTTCGGCCCCCGATACCTCAAGAGCCGGGCGGTCTTCCCCGTCGAGGACCACATCGCCTACATCGCCCGGACGGTGGCCAAGGCCGGGCTCGGGGTCAAGGCCCTGGCCATCGAGCCGGGCAAATACCTCGTCGGCGACGCCGGAGTCCTGCTCCTGAGCGTGGAGTACGTCAAGGAGAGCTACGGCAACATCTTCGCCTGCGTCGACGGCGGGACCTACAACACCGTGCCGCGTCCGGCCATCTACCTCCAGGCCCACCATGAGATCGTCAACGCGAGCCGCGTCGACGGACCGGTCAAGGCCCGGATCACCGTCGCCGGGAACATCTGCGAGACGGGGGACGTCTTCGGCCGCGAGCGGATGATGCCCCTTCCCGGGAGCGGCGACCTCCTGGGCGTCCTCTGCGCCGGCGCCTACTGCCGGAGCATGGCCTCGAACTTCAACCTGCGAGAGATCCCCCGCGAGGTCCTCCTCTGAGGATCGCGGCGACGGCCGAGACCGCGTCCGGGTGAAGGAACGAGAAGCCCGAGGCCATCAGCCGGCGGGGAATGACGCGCTGCCCGGCGAGGAGCGTTTCCTCCGCCTTCTCCCCGAACAGGAGCCTTAGCAGCAGGGCCGGGACGGGGAGCCAGCAGGGCCTCTTGAGCGCCCGGCCGAGGACGCGGCAGAATTCCTTCTGGCGGAGAGGGCCGGGGGCGGTGAGGTTGAAGGCCCCGGAGAGATCCTCATGCTCGATGAGATGGCGGATCGCCCGGACCTCGTCCTCGAGCGAGATCCATGAGAAGGCCTGGCGCCCGCCGCCGAGCGGCCCCCCGATGAAGAAGCGGAACGGCAGGACCAGGCGAGTCCACACGCCGCCCCCCTTTCCCAAAACCAGGCCGGACCGGATGACCGCCCGGCGAACGCCGAAGGACCCGACGGCCTTGGTGGAATCCTCCCACTCCCTGACGACGCCGGCGAGGAAGCCCGCGCCGGACGGGGAGCTTTCATCCAGGTCCTCGTCGCCGGCGGGGCCGTAGAACCCGATGGCCGACGCCTGAACGAGGACCCGGGGCTTGATCACGGCCGCCCGGACGGCTTCGACGACCGCCGTCCCGGCGTCGACGCGGCTGGCCCGGATGCGCGCTTTCTTGGCTTTCGTCCAACGGCCCTCGGCCAGGTTGTCGCCGGCCAGGTTGACGATGGCCCCGGCCCCGTCCGCGAGCCCGCCCCAATCCGCGGCCGTGCGGCCGTTCCATTTCGCCGGAGTGACGCCCCGGGGCAGCCGGGCCCGGACCGCTTCGGGGTCGCGGGTCAGCGCAACGACCTCGTATCCGCTCGCCGCGAGCTCTCCGACGAGGGCCCGGCCGATGAAGCCCGAGCCCCCCGTGACGATGATCCGGCTGTCCGCGCTCACTTTCCGAGGAAGGCGATGATCTCGTCGCAGTCGGGGAGCTGAGGGATGTCGTAATCCCTGATGAGGACGATCCGGCCGCCCTCATCGACGACGATATTGGCCCGGTTGGAAAAGCCGTCCTCTTCACGGAAGATCCCGAGCGCGTGGGCCACGGCCCCGTGGGGCCAGAAGTCGCAGAGGAGCCGCGTCTCCTTGATCCCCAGCTCCTTGGCCCAGGCGTGCTTGCTCGGGAAGGAATCGACGCTGATGCCGACGGCCACGGTCCGCAGGCTGTCGAAGATGGCCTTGCGGCTCTCGAGGGCCTTCATCTGCTCGGCGCAGACGGGCGTCCAGGCCAGAGGATGGAACGACAGCAGGACGCGCTTCCCGGTGAATTCGGACAGCTTGAAATCACGGTTGTGGTGGTCCTTCAGGGTGAAATCCGGCGCGATATCCCCTTCCCAGACGGTCCTCGTGTTTCCCATCGTGGTACCTCCCTTGAACGCGACGTCAACTTCCCCCGCGGCATTATGGCACAGACCGAGCCCCGAGGCAAGACGGGATCGCGGCCGACATCGGTTCGCCCGGAGGGTAAAAACGCCCTATAAAGAACGCAACGGAGAAAAAAGGGGCGATTTTATGAATAAGTCAGGTATAATGCCTCCGAAAAAAAGGAGCCGACCATGCGCCCGAGACGCCCGATCCTCGCCGGCCTGCTGTTCCTCGCGGCGGCCGTCCTCGCGGCCACGCAGGAGCCGCCGGTCCGGGAGGGGCCCAAGCCCCCCGAACCTTTCTTCGTCCGCATCTCCGCTTATCCGACGGCCAGCCTGTCGCGGTACGATTACGGCAATGACAACGACCTCTACGAGGTGCGCGTCTACGTCGAGCTCCGCCGCGGCTCCCAGGAAGGCCCGGCCGTGAACGACGCCGTCATCACCTCTTTCGGCGAGAGGCTCGAGTTCCACGAAGACCACTTCGAGAAAAGGATCGTCGTCGACAAGGACGCCCTCCCTCGTGAGGTCGGCGTGGAGATCGCGGTCACGGGCCGGCCGGCCCTCAAAGAGACGCATCCCCTCCCCGACTGGCTCATCCTGACGGAGCCGAGGCCGGCCGTCATCGAGACCGGGAAGGACCTCGCGGTCCTCTGGCGGTTCGAACGGTTCGCCGCGCCGGTCGACGTCATCGGCTACGATTTCAAGACCGGAAAGGAGTTCCTCCGCCGGACGAACGAGGCCGGCGCTTCGATCGCCGTCCCCGCGTCCAGCCTCCCCCCGGACACGATCGTCAGGCTCTACATCATCCCATCCTGGCTGTATAAGCGCTACCTCGACGGCGAGCATTACGCCCGGGGCTCGGAGATCAACATCATCCCCTGGTCCCAGGTCTTCTTCCGGACGAAAAAGCCCGGACAGGCGGGAACGCCATGAAGGGCCCCGCGGCCCGCATCGTCGTGACCTTGCTCGTCGCGGGATGTCTCCTGGCGCCCGGCCCGGCGGCGGCGCAGAACGGTAGGAAGCAGGTCGTTCCCCAGGATGAGCTCCGGAGCGTCGCTCCGAACGTCTATCTCGACTGCGACCGGAGGACGTGCGACTTCGAATACATCAAGACCGAGATCACCTTCGTCAACTACGTCCTCGACCGCCAGAGCGCCGACGTCCAGGTCATCGTCACACGCCAGCAGACGGGAAGCGGCGGCAACGAATACACGCTGGCCTTCCTCGGCCTGAGACGGCACGAGGGCAAGGACGCGACGCTGAGGTACTACTCGAAGCCCACAGACACGGAGGACCAGTTCCGCAAGGGCCTCGTCAACGTCCTCAAGCAGGGGTTCATCCCCTACGTCTACGACACGCCGCTCGCCGAATTCATCTCCATCACCTATTCCCAGAAGCAGGGATACCGCCCGACGCCGGCGTCCGATCCCTGGCACTACTGGGTCTTCGGCCTGGGCGTCCGCGGCAGCGGGGATTTCGAGGACCAGGCCGAGCGCTACAGCTACCAGATCAACGTTTCGGCCAACCGGACGACGGAGAGGACCAAGTTCCGCCTCTACGGCGGCATCAACTACAACCATCGCCGCTACGAGATCCCCGACGAGCCGACGATCATCAGCGACAGCAAGCGCAAGAACGCCTCGATGGGCCTGTACAAGGCGATCGACGGCCACTGGTCCTGGGGCGGCGGGGTCAGCCTCTACTCCTCGACCTATGACAACGCCCGGCTTTATTTGGCCATGGGCCCGGCCGTCGAATTCAATATCTTCCCTTACGCGGACGCGACGCGCCGGGAGCTCCGGCTCCAGTACCGCCTGGGCTACTCCAACCGGGATTACTACGAGATCACCGTGTTCGCCAAGGAGAAGGAGAGCCTCTTCAGCCAGACCTTCCAGGTCGTCTTCGAGCTCAAGGAACCCTGGGGCTCCATCGGCGCCTCGCTCCAGGGATCGACGTTCATCCCCGACCTGAAGTACAACAACCTCCGGGCCGACTTCGGCGTCTACGTCAACCTGTTCAAGGGTTTTTCCTTCAATGTCGGCGGCCAGTACAGCCGCATCCGCGACCAGCTCTCGCTTCCCGGCCGGGACTACACGCCCGAGGAGATCCTGCTCGAGCTCAAGCGCCTGGCCACCGGCTATGATCTCAGCTTCGAGATCGGGCTGAACTACCGCTTCGGATCGATCTACAGCAACGTCGTCAACCCCCGGTTCGGGAACATTTAGCCTGACTTATTCACGAATCGAGGCGGCCCTCAGATGCGAGGCCCGAGGGGTGAAGCTGTACTCTTTAGTACTGCGAACCCCGAGAACGAAGCAGATGGGGCCGGTTCGGTTCGCCGGAGGTAAAAACGCCCTATAAAAAGTGAGATGGAAAAAAACAGGGCGTTTTTATGAATAGGTCAGGCTAGCCGAAGACGGCGTAGAGCCCGACCATCGCCAGGAACAGGGCCAGGGCCACCAGCCGGAAGTCCAGCCACCCCGGTCCCCAGGCCCCCTTGAGCGCGTCACCTGGGCGCTTCCAGACGAGCTTCTCGCTCTCCTCCGTGTGGGCGTGCGGCCGGAGCAGCGAGACGACGACGAGCACCGCCGAGCAGATGAGGAAGAGATAGAAGGTCGCCATCATCGGGGGGACCCTCCAGCCCGTCGTCGCCTTGAACCAGTCGAGGAAGAAGACGACGAGGCCGAGGGCCGAGCCGGCCATGAGGGTCGCCCGGGCCGCGGCCGCCGAAGCCCTCTTCCAGAGGACGCCCCAGATGAAGACCGCGGTGATCGGCGGGGCGATGTAGCAGATGACGGCGGTAATGCCCTGGAACAGGCTCTGGAAATGGCTGATCATCGGCGACCAGAGGATGGCCACGGCCATGCCGGCGAACGTGACGACCCGGCCGACGAGGGTCAAGCGCTTCTCCGTAGCCTGGGGGCGCCAGCGCCGGTAGATATCGAGCGTGAAGAGGGTGGCGATGGAGTTGAGGGCCCCGGAGACCGTGCTCATCAGGGCCGCGAGGAGCGCCGCGGCGACGATCCCCTTGAGCCCGGCGGGAAGGATGTTGTTGACGAGCAGGGAATAGACGTCGGCCGAGCTCTCCGGCGCCGGCAAGGCTCCCTGCCGGACCAGGCCATAGGCGATGAGCCCGGGCAGGACGAACAGGAAAACGGGCAGGATCTTGATGAATCCCGCGAACAGCGGGCCCAGCCGGGCATGCCTCTCGTCCTTGGCGCCCAGGACGCGCTGGACGATGGTCTGGTCGGCGCACCAATACCAGAGGCCGATGATCGGATAGCCGAGGAAGACCGCGTACCAGGGCAGGCTCGGCGTCTCGGCGGCCGTCCGCAGGACGGTCAGCTTGACGGGTTCGACCGCGGCGACGAGCCCCTCCCAGCCGCCGATCCGGGACAGCCCGAAGCCGAGGACGCAGGCCGAGCCGAGGATGAGGACGACGGTCTGGACCGATTCCGTGACGACGACGGCCAGGAGGCCGCCGACGACCGTGTATAGCCCCGTGAGGAGCGCGGTGACGAGGATGCTCGTCATGATGTCGATCCCGAAGAGGCCGCGGAGAACGACCGCCCCCGTGTAGAGCGAGAAGCCGATGTGGATGAAGACGGCCGAGATGATGGACAGGGCGGCCAGCCAGTCGCGGCTGGCCCGGGAATAGCGCTTCTCCAGGAAATCCGGCAGAGTGGCCACCCTGGCCCGGATGTAGAACGGCGCGAAGAACAGGGCCAGGACGATGAGGAGAAAGGCGGCCATCCACTCGAAGTTCCCGTAGGCGAGCCCGTTGACGTAGCCCTCCTGGGCCAGGCTGACGAGATGGATGGTCGAGATGTTGGTCGAGAACAGGGCTAGGCCGATGACCGGCCAGCGAAGCGTCCCCCCGGCCAGGAAGTACTGGGCGCTCGAGGCCTGCTTCGTCCGGCGGCGCTTCCAGGCCCAAAGGCCGAGGCCGACGATGCCCGCGAGATACGCCACCACGACGGCAATATCCAGCCGGGACATGGACAGAGACGAGGCGCCGTTCATCCCTCCTCCTCAATCCAGGTGGAAGACTTCTTCCATCCGGCTCCAGAACTCCTTCGCGCCGCGGGTCGGGATGGGAGATTGACAGGGGTCGGTCTCCGCCCACCACCGCCGCGTCTCCGGGTCGGCGGCCATCTTGGCCATGTCGGCGGCGAAGTCGTCGCCTGTGTATTCGAAATAGGAGAAGAGGAGGTATTGGCCCTTCTCGATCTCGCGCAGGTAGATCGAATAGTTCCGGATGTTGCATTCCCTGATCTTGGCCAGGACGCCCGGCCAGGCCGCGGCATGGAGCTTCTTGTAGTATTCGATCTTGTCCGGCTTGACCCCGATGACCATGCCGTAGCGCTCGACGCGTCCGGCGTTCGCAGCGACCTCGCGGATGAGGACGAGCGCGGCCGCGGCGATCACGACGATGGCGGCGGAGCGGATGATCGTTCGCGCGCTCATGGCCGCCTCATTTCGCCGGCCCGGCCGGAGCCTTGACTCCGGTGATCTTGACGGCCACGGGCGCCTCCAGCCCCCAGGTCAACCTCTGGATGTCGGTCGACTCGGGCTGGTCCTTGGCCGGCTTGGCCTTGACCAGACGGATCGTCTGCTTCCGGATCACGGCGATCTTTAGGCCGGCCGGCGTCTGTTCCCAAGGAAGGTCGCCCTCCTGGCCGAGGAGCGTGACCTTCGTCCCGGGCGTCGCCGCGACGGACTTGAGGAGGAGCGTCCGGGAGTTGCGCTCGTCCAGGCGGGCCAGGGCGTAGACCGTCCCCTCGGCCCGTTTTTGGGTGAACCAGACGTCGCCCTCGTTCGTGACGGTCCAGGGCCGGACGCCCCGGACCGACTCGCCGTAGAGCATCATCCACAGGCCGAGGTCGCGAAGGACGTCCTCGTCGGCCGGGGCGATCCGCCCGTCGGGCCGGGGCCCGACGTTGAGGAGCAGGTTGCCGCCGCGGGCCCGGATGTGGACGAGGTTCTCGATGATCTCGGACGACGGCCGGACGACGGCGCCGGGAAGGTACGACCATTGATAGCTCGTGGTCAGGCAGCTCTCCCAGGCCCGGTCGTCGGCCTGGCCGGGGATCTCCTGCTCCGGGGTCGGGATCTCGCCGCGGCTGATGAAGACGTCCTGACGGACGCGCCAGGCGTGCTTCTTGAGCGGCTCGCACTTGCCGTCGAACCAGAGCATGAACACGTCGCCGTAGCGCGTCAGGAGCTCCTCGATCTGGCCGCGCTCATAGTCGACGAAGCTCTTCTGCATCGGGCCGAACGGGGCCGCGCTGTCGAAGCCGGGCTCGTAGATGTGGCCGGTGCGCCGGCCCGTCACCCACTGGTAGCGGAAATCGCCCGGCGAGTAGTAGAAGCCGACGAGGATCCCCTCCTTGCGGAAGGCCTCGGCGACCATGGCCGCGATGTCCCGTCCGTAGGGCGTCCGGGTGATCTTGAAGTCGCTGTAATCGGTGTCGAAGTTGCAGAAGCCGTCGTGGTGCTTGGCCGTGAAAACGACGTACGCCATGCCGGCAAGCTTCGCCAGGCGGGCCCATTCCGCGGGATCGAAGCCGGTCGGGTCGAACGTCTCCGCGAGGGCGTAATATTTCCGGATGTAGTCTTCCGAGGCGTTGTAGAGAGGCCAGGAGATCTCGGTCCCGACCTGGGAGTTCGGCCCCCAGTGGATGAAGAGGCCGAGGCCGGCGTCGCGGAAGACCTCGGTCTTGCCGGGGTCGTTGGACAGGCGGACGGCGTCCTCGGCGAGGAGCGGGACGGCCGGTTTATCGGCCGCGGCCGGTTCGGGCGCTTTGGCGGGACAGCCGACGGACACCGCGACGGCGGCGGTCAAGATCAGGGAAAGGATGGACCTACGGACATAAGGGGACGGCGCGAGCGTCATGGGGGCCTCCTTCGTCCCTCCCTTTTAATGGAACGGGGGGCAAAAATCAAATATAATCCGGCCGTGACCTCCAAAGAGCGCATGCTCCGCGCCCTGGCCCGGGAGAAGCCCGACCGCCTGCCCACAACCGTCCACCAGTGGCAGAAATTCCATCTCGACACGTTCCTCGCCGGCGCGAGCGACCTCGAAGCGTTCGCGATGTTCGGCCTCGACGCCTCGATCCAGTATTTCCAGGACATGGGCCAGTTCTGGCTCACGGACGCCGACTTCACCAAGTTCTCGACGTCCGAGTGGCGGGATGAGATCGAGGTCCTCGACGCCGATCCCGACCACCGGATCTCGAGCCACACGATCACGACGCCGGGCGGGACCCTCACCTACCGGACCGAGGGCAACCGGATGACGACCTGGGTCACGGAATACCTCATCAAGCACGACGACGACATCCGCCTCATCGAGAAGTACATGCCCGTGCCGAAGCTCGATCCGGCCCCCGTCGGCCGGGCCTACGACAAGGTCGGCGACCGGGGCATCCTGCGGGGCTTCGTCTGGGGCGACCAGGCCGGGTGCTGGCAGCACGCCGCCTGCCTGTTCGATATCCAGCAGCTCATCCTGCGGACGTTCGACGACCCCGGTTGGGTCCACGATCTCCTCCGCGTCCTCCTCGAGAAGAAGCTGCGCTTCATCGAGTCGATGAAGGGCGCCCGCTTCGATCTCATCGAGACCGGCGGCGGGGCAGCGTCGTCGACGCTCATCTCGCCGGCCCTCCACCAGGAGTTCTGTCTGCCCTACGACCGGCAGATGCACGAGGCCCTGCACGCCATCGGTTTCAAGATCGTTTATCACACCTGCGGCGGGACCAGGGGCATCGAAGAGCTCATCGTCGGGAACGGCTGCGACGCGTCGGAGACCCTGGCCCCGACCTCGATCGGCGGCAACCAGGAGCCTTGGGAGTTCAAAGCCAAGATCGGCCGGCGCCTGGCCCTCATCGGCGGGCTGGACCAATTCAACGTCCTGACCGAGGGCTCGCCGGAAACGATCCGGGCCAAGGTCCGCGAGCTCTTCGAGAAGGTCGGCGGCGACGGCGGCTACATCCTGTCCTGCTGCGACCACTTCTTCGAGACGCCGCCGGAGAACATCCGGGTCTACGCCGAAGCGGCCCGGGCCTGCGTCTATTAGATCGTCAATATTTCCCGAATTCCCGGACCGTCTCATACAGCGCGAAAACGTTATCGACCTGCGTTTCCGGCAGCAGATAATCGTGGCTCGGCGAAGCGATGTATCCTCCGCCCGGCATCATGACCGAGAGGGTCTCGCGCGTCTTCTCCCGCACGAGCTCCGGCGTCCCCTCGATGAGCCAGTGATGCGTGTCGATCGAGCCGTTGAAGACGACACGGCCCCCGAAAGCCGCCTTGAGCTTGGCCGGGGCCATGCCTCGGGCATCGGGCTGGAGAGCCTGGAGGGCGTCGACGCCGGCTTCGATCAGGGCCGGGATGAGCGGGAAGAAGCCGCCGCAGCAGTGGAGCTGGACCTTGAGGCCGAAATCGTGACCGAGGGCGGCCAGGCGGGCGAGATGGGGCAGGAAAAAGCGGCGAAAGAGCGCCTCGCCGACGACGGGCCCGTTCTGGGTCCCGAAGTCGTTGCCGATGAAGAAGATATCGATCGCTTCGGCCGAGGCCTCGAAGATGCGCACGCTCGTTTGGAAGTAGTAGTCGACGAGATGGCGGAGGAGGACGTCGACGACGGCCGGCTCCTCGACCATCGCGACCATGAAGGCTTCCATGCCCAGGAGATCGATGGCGTCGTGATAGAACGGCGACCAATCGCCGCCGAGGACGGCGTAGCGCCCGCCCCAGGCCAGGGCCTCGTCGCGGATGCGCGAGACGTCCATCCAGGCCGGGTCGGGCCAAGGATAGCGCTCGATATCGGCGACCGTCCGGGCCCCGGCCAGGGGGTGATCGATCGGCTGGCCGTATCCGTAGCCGACGCGCTCGACGCCAAAGGGCGTCCGCGACGTGGCCTGGGGATGGACGAATGCGCGGTCGGGGCTGAACTGGGGCGGACCGGCGTACTTCGCGTGGACGCGCCGGAAATCGTCGCCGACGAAGAGAGAGAGATCCTCATCGGTCCGGAGGCCCGCGCGGGCCTTCGCCAGCGCCTTCCACTCCGGCGACGCGCCGAGCCACGCGGGGACGCGATCGGGGACCTCGCCGGCGAAAACGGCCAGGACACGCTCGCGGGACGTCATGCCCCGGATTCTATCACAACGCCGGCTTCAGGAAATCCCCATCGACGATCAGGAGCGTCGCCCCATGCTCCGTACGGGAGCGATGAGAGCTCAGGCCGTCGGAGACGACGTAGGTCATCCCTTTGGTCATGACGGTCTTCTCCCCGCTCTCCTCTTCGCTGACGAATTCCCCCTCGAGGCAGTGGACGACGTGACCCTTTTGGCACCAGTGATCGGCCAGGTAA
>MEYC01000029.1:11996-12181 GCA_001775715.1 Candidatus Aminicenantes bacterium RBG_16_66_30
CATACTGCTGAGTCCGCCAGAACGACGTTCCTGTTTCCCCCTTGTGTTCGGTCCTCGGGACCAGAGACCAGTCGATCGCATGGTACGGGATCCCCGTTTCTTTCATTTGTCTTCCTTCCAGGTCCAATCGTCGTCCTTGTCCATGACCAGCTGCGTGGCTTGCGCCCGCGCCTCATATAATACGC
>MEYC01000030.1 GCA_001775715.1 Candidatus Aminicenantes bacterium RBG_16_66_30
TTCTCCTCGCGCAAATAAGTTTTAATCCTTCCCTGAACCTGACTAATGATATTCAGGATAAGCCATCTACTTTGTATGATGTCCCCGACCGTATCTTCGTTGAATTTAACCAGGAGTTCATGGGGCACAAAATCCTGAGAATCAGCGTTGGGGTGCAGCGTGCCCGTCGCGTTGGATCCAGAGCTAACGATAAGGATGACGGCGCAAAGAGAGAAGATCGAGAAGACTGCGAACACAGACTTTTTCATGTTTCCCCCTATTATGCATACATTTTCAGGGCTTTAGTGCCCCATCCTCTATTACGCATTGTCAGACTATGAAGGCTGTCTGTCAAGTAGAAGGCGGCTCTAGAAGCCGACGGCCTTGACGGAGGCCCCCTCTTCTTTATATGCTAGGGCCGCAGTTCCGACTGTGTCATGCCGTTTGCCTTAGCAGCGATTCCCCGTCCGTCAGGGCCGCTGTCTATCCCTCAAATCCCACTGGAGGACCCATGAGCTCCGCTCTCAAACTTTCGCCCGGCGTCCAGAAGTACGTCGATTGCGCCCAAAAGCTTCTGGCCGAGCGGGACGCCGCCCTGGCCCGTATGAAGGCCATGAAGTTCGACACGATCGCCGTCCACGGCCTCTACACCGTCGAGGAATCGCTCAACCGGAACCAGGGGGCCGTCATCGAACCCCTCTTTCTCTCCGCCTCCCAGGCCTACGCCGACGCGGACGAGCTCGAAGCGGCCCTGGCCTACCTCATCCCGACCTGGTGCTACACGCGGATCGCCAACCCGACGACCTACTACCTCGAATGGGCCCTGGCCCTGCTCGAGGGCTACCGGACGGGCCACGATACGTCGTGCCTGGTCACGGCCTCGGGCATGTCGGCCATCGCCGCCGCCGTCGATCCGTTCCTGGTCAAGCAGAAGGACGGGCCCGAGCGGATGAACTTCGTCTCCTGCGTCCAGGTCTACGGCGGGACGTTCCAGCACTTCTCGGTCCGCAAGATGAAGGAGCGCGGCACCGAGTGCCGCTGGATCCATCATCCGTGGGACATCGAGGAGTGGAAGGCCAAGATCGACGAGGATACCCGGTTCGTATACATGGAGATGCCTTCCAATCCCCAGCAGTCGTTCACCGATATCAAGGCCCTGGTCGACCTGGCCCATTCCTGGGGCATTCCTCTCATCGTCGACGCGACCTGCGCGACGCCGGCCCTGATGCGGCCGATCGCTTACGGCGCCGACATCGTCGTCCATTCCCTGACGAAATCGATCACGTCCGGAGGGCTGGCCGTCGGCGGGGCCCTCATCAGCCGCAAGCCCATCACCACCAAGGTCAAGAACGACCATCCCCTGTTCAAGGAGAGCTTCGCCGAGTATGTCAAGTTCCTGCCCTACCGGGACAACGGGCCGGCCTCATCGCCGGTCAACGCCATTTTCGCCCTGAACGACCTCCGCACCCTGCGTTCCAAGATGGACCTCGTCAGCTCAAATTGCCAGATCGTGGCCGAATACCTCCAGAAGCATCCCAAGGTCTATCAGGTCGACTATCTCGGCCTGCCCAGCTACCATCTCCATGGCGTGGCTAAAAAGTACATGACGCTCGTCGACTCGGACGACGGGACGGGCCGCGAGATCAACCGCTACGGCCACCTCATGAGCTTCCGCGTCGACGGCCCCCCGGAGAACGCCCGCAAGGTCTTCGACCGGTTCAAGATGATCTACCGGGCGACCGACCTCGGCCGGATCAAGAGCGTCGCGACCATCCCGGCCATCTCGACCCATCAGCAGCAGGGCGAGGAGGCCCGGCGCATGGCCGACGTGCCTCCCCAGCTCATCCGGCTCTGCGTCGGGGCCGAGCATCCGGACGACGTCATCGGCGACCTCGCGCAGGCCCTGCGGGCCCTCTGAGGACGCCGGAAGAACCCTGATCGAGAGGTCGAGATGACCGAGCCGAAACGAATGACCGGATTCCGCGGGCTCTGGGCCTGGGTCGATCTCGCGGACCGGACGGTCCGCGTCGAGCCGGCCGACGCCGGCTATTGCCGGGACTACGTCGGCGGCCGCGGCCTCCAGGCGCGCCTCATGGCCGACCATCTCGCGCGGACCGGGCCGCTCAAGGACCCGCTCGCGCCGGCGAACCGGATCGTCATCGGCTCGGCCGCCCTGAACGACGCGCCCGTCCCGACGGCCGGACGGGGCTCCTGCTCCTTTGTCGGGACCATGGCCCGCTCGCCCGAGCCGGCCGCCTGGGTCCCCGGCCACAGGCCCGTCTACGGCCTGCTCACCCACTCGAGCGCGGGGGGCCTCTTCCCCAACATGCTCAAGCGGGCCGGCTTCGACCAGGTCATAATCGACGGCCGGGCCGACCGCCCGGTCCGTCTCGAGGCCGTCGAAGGCCGCCTCCGCATCGTCGACGCCGAGGACGATCTCTTCGAGACGACGGCCGGGCGCCGCGTGCCCCGGGCCGCGTCGATCATCACGGACCTCCTGGCCGCCCGGGTCAAGGGCGGCTCGACGCTCACGGCCGGACCGGCCGGCTGGAACCTCGTCGACTTCGCCTGCCTCACGGCCGACCGCCACCGCAATTTCGGCCGGGGCGGCGCGGGCGCCGTCTTCGGCTCCAAGAACCTCGTCGCCATCACCGCCTTCGGCCAGGCCCCCGTCGCCTTCGACGACGCGGAGACCTTCAAGTCCCTCGGCCGTGAGCTCGATGCCCTGATCAAGGCCAGCGTCGACGACCCCGCCCGGACGGCCTCCTTCCGGCCGACGACCGGCACGACCTGGTGGCTCGACCGGGCCTTCAACGGACGCTACCTCGGGGCCAAGGGCGGCTATCTGCCCTGGCACAATTTCGACGAGGGCGCCTTCGACCCGGCCGACTACGCGAAAGTCTCGACCGACGCCTTCCTGGCCATCTCGGGCAAGCCCGTCGTCTGCAACAAGTGCCGGCATATCTTCTGCACGCGCGCGGCCAAGGTCGAAGCGGGCCCCTACGCGGGCGAGGGAGTGCGCCCGGAGTTCGAGACGATCGCCCTCTGGATCAACTGCTGCATCCTGGACCGCGACGCCATCTTCCACCTGAACGCCCTGTGCAACGAGCTCGGCGTCGACACGATGACCTTCGGCAGCGTCATGGCCGGGGCCATGGAGCTCGCCGAGAAAGGCTTCCTGGCCAAGCACGGGGACGCTCCGCGCTTCGGCGACGCCGCCGGCATGGCCCGGACGCTCAAGGAGATCGCCTTCGCCTCGACCGATCTCGGCCGGCTTCTCGGCCGCCACAGCGACCGCGTCATCGCCGAGGTCGCCGCGGGCGCGCCGCAAGCGGCCCTGGCCGACATCGCCTACTGCCTGACGACGGCCTTCGGCGGCCTGGGCTACGCGGGCATCAATCCCAAGGCCTTCCCCGGCATGTTCACCGCCTACGGGACCTCGAACCGCGGCCGCGGCGATCACACCTACGCCTGGACGATCCAGGCCGAAGAGGGCGGGCTCAAAGACGCCCGGGACCTGGCGGCCTACGTCGCCGAGGGGCAGGCGGGCAAGGCCCTGGTCGATTCCCTGGGCCTGTGCGACTTCTTCACCGGCGACATCACCGCCGAGCCGTTCCTTTCTTTATACCGGGCGGTGACCGGGATCGCTTACACTCCCGAATCCCTGAAGGCCTGCGGCCGGAGGATCTACGCGCTCGAGCGCCGGATGAACAACCTCCAGGGCCGCGACCGGGCCTACGACAGCTTCGTCCCGGCCAAGCTCAAGGTCCCCCTCAGCCGCGGCGCCCACGCCGGCCGGGCCGTCGACGAGGGTTTCTACGGCTCCGTCCTCGACGCCTATTATGAAGCGTGGGGATGGGCGAAGGACGGAAGGGCGCTCTAGGACCGCCCGGGGACACGTACAAAGAGTACATGTCCCCAGCCTGGCTCAAGTTGAATTCCCCGGGGGCTTCCTTTACAATCGGCCCGATGGAAAAGCTCGTCATCCGCGGCGGAAGCGACCTGCGCCTCCGGGGCGAGGTCCGCATGAGCGGGGCCAAGAACGCCGTTCTCCCGGCCATCGCCGCCGGCCTGCTGACGAGCGAAGAGGTCCGGCTCTCCAACATCCCCCGCGTCAAGGACGTCGAGACGATCCTGACCCTCATCGCCGAGCTCGGCGGCTCGTACAAGATCGAGGCCGACACGATATCGCTCCGCGTCCCGCGGATCCGCTCCGACGAGGCCTCCTACGAGCTCGTCCGGGCCATGCGCGCATCGATCCTCGTCCTCGGCCCGCTCCTGGCCCGCTTCGGCAAGGCCGTCGTCGCCCTGCCGGGCGGCTGCGCCATCGGCTCGCGGCCGATCGACCTCCACATCGCCGGGCTGCAGAAGCTCGGGGCGACGATCGCCCTCGAGCACGGCTACATCCGGGCCGAGGCCGACCGTCTCAAGGGCGCCGAGATCACCTTCGAGAAGAAGACCGTCACGGGCACGGAGAACCTGCTCATGGCCGCCGCCCTGGCCAAGGGCGAGACCGTCCTCAGGAACTGCGCCCGGGAGCCCGAGGTCGCGGACCTGACCGTCCTCCTCAACAAGATGGGGGCGAAGATCGACTGGCCGGACGAGGACACGGCCCGCGTCCGCGGCGTCAAGGAGCTCGGCGGCGCGGACCACGCCATCATCCCCGACCGGATCGAGACGGGGACGTTCCTCGCGGCCGGAGCTTTGACGGCCGGCGATATCGTCGTCCGCGGCGTCGTGCCGGAGCACGTGGGGAGCGTCGTCGACAAGCTCCGGGCGTCGGGGGCCGCGGTCGAACCCGAGGGTGAAGAGGCCCTCCGCGTCGTCGGCAGCGCCGAGGTCCGGGCCCAGGACATCACGACCTCGCCCTACCCGGGCTTCCCCACGGACATGCAGGCCCAGTTCATGGTCCTGCTGACCCAGGCCGCGGGGACGTCCATCATCACCGAGACGATCTTCGACCGGCGCTTCTCCCACGTCAACGAGCTCATCCGGCTGGGCGCCTCGATCGAGGTCCAGGGCGACAAGGCCATCGTCAAGGGCCGGACGCCGCTCTCCGGCGCGGAGGTCGCGGCCACCGACCTCCGGGCTTCGGCGGCCCTCGTCCTCGCGGGGCTCGTCGCGTCCGGCGAGACGACGGTGACGGAGATCGAGCACCTCGACCGCGGCTACGAGCGGATCGAAGAGAAGCTCCGCGGCCTCGGGGCCTCGATCGAGCGGGTCCGGTCATGAGCCCGACGGGCGCCGACGGCTGCCTCTTCTGCCGGATCGTCCGCAAGGAGATTCCGGCCCGGATCGTCTTCGAGAACGAGCGCCTCCTGGCCTTCGAGGATATCCGGCCCCGGGCGCCCGTCCACGTCCTGATCATCCCCAAGGACCATTTCGCTTCGCTCGACGACGCCCCGGAAGGCTCCGAGGCGCTTCTCGGCGAGATCCTCCTGCGGGCCCGGGCCCTCGCCCGCGAGAAGGGCGTCGGCGAGACCGGCTACCGGGTCGTCCTCAACACGGGCCGGGACTCCGGCCAAGAGGTTTTCCACATCCATTTCCATGTCCTCGGCGGACGGCCCCTGCACTGGCCGCCGGGGTGACGAGGGGACGCCCGGCGGCGCGGCATGGCCTATCTCATCGACGGCAATAACCTCCTCGGCCGCATCGCCCCCCACGAGCTCCGGGAGAAGGGCGGACGCGACGGCCTCGTCGTGCGGCTCCTGGCCTTCCAGCGCGTCACCCGGGCCCGGATCCACCTCGTCTTCGACGGCAATCCCGAGCCGACGCCGACCGACGTCCCGGTCAATCCCAAGTTCACCATCCATTATCCCGGCGCGGGCGGGAGCGCCGACGACGTCATCCGCGACATGATCGAGCGTCAGGCCGACCGGCGCCGCTTCTTCGTCGTCAGCTCGGACCGGGCCATCCGCGAGATGGCCAAGAAGCGCGGCCTCGAGGCCGTGACCTCGGACGCCTTCGCCCGCGAACTCAAGGCGACGATCAAGGAAGGAAAGAAGATGCGCGAGCTCGAGAAAAGGACCGAGATCCCCTCGTCCCTCGAGGTCAAGCTCTGGGACGAGGTCTTCAAGTCCAAGCCATGAAACCTGAACTGTTCTCGATCGTAGGGGCGGGACGGCTGGGGACGGCCCTCGGCGCGGCCCTCGTCCGCCGCGGCTGGAGGATCGCGCTCATCGTCGACACGGACGCGCGGGCCGCCCGGGAGGGGCGGCGTCTCATCGGGGCGGGCCGCGCGGCGACCGCCTTCGGCCCGGCATCGCGCCCCGGGGACGTCGTCATCGTCGCCGTGCCCGACGGCGCGGTCGGCCGGGTCGCCGCCGCTCTGGCCGGGTCCGGCCTGTCCTGGGCCGGCCGGACCGTCCTCCACACCAGCGGGATCCTTCCCGCCCGCGTCCTCGAGCCCCTCCGCCGGCGGGGCGCCCGAACGGCCTCGCTCCATCCGGCTCAGGCCTTTTCCCGCAAGGACAACCCGGCCTCGGCGTTCAAAGGGATCACTTGGGGGGTCGAGGGGGAGGCCGAAGCCGTGGCGACAGCCGGATCGATCGTCCGCGGTCTCGGCGGCCACGTCCTCCCGCTCTCGGAAAAGAACAAGCCGATCTACCACGCCGCCTGCGCCTTGGCCTCGAACGCTTTCGTCGCCCTGGAGTGGACGGCGTGCGGGCTTCTCCGGACGGCCGGGATCGAGGAAAAGGATGCTTTCAGGATCCTCCTCCCCCTGGTGCAAGGAACTTTACAAAACGTAAAAAACCTTGGGCTGGAAAAGGCCCTGACCGGGCCGGTCGTCCGGGGGGACGCGGCCACGGTCGGGAAGCACCTGGAGGCCCTCAGCGGGGACCCGGCCGCGAGCGAGGTTTACCGGGTCATGGGGAGGCGGGTCCTCCGGCTGGCCCAACGGAGCGGCCTGCCGGAAGCTAAGGTCAAAGCATTGAGGCGTCTGCTCGGAGATGAACGACCTCTTCTTCGAGCCGGATGCCGAAAGCCCTGAAGACCAGGTCTTTGAGCTCTTCGCCCAGGCGAAGGACGTCCTGGGCCCTGGCGTTCCCCATGTTGACGATGAAATTGCAGTGGACATCGGAGACGGCGGCGTCGCCGACGGACCGGCCCCGGGCCCCGGCCTCCTCGAGGAGCTTCCCGGCGGCGATCCGCGCGCCGCTCGCGGAGCAGGAGTTCTTGAAATAGCTCCCGGCGCAGGCCGTCCCCAGGGGCGGGTGCTTGGCCCGCCTTTTCTCGAGGGTATCCCGGATCCTGGCCTCGGATTCGCGGCTGTCCCCGGGGGAGCACATCAGGACGGTCGAGAGGACGATTCCGCCCCCTCTCTTGAGGGCCGAATCCCTGTAGCCGAAGCCGAGGGACTCCCGGGGGGCCGCCCGGCGCTCTCCGGACGGGAAGAACAGGTCGGCCGATTCAAGGACGTCGCCGATGCTCCAGCCGTAGGCGCCGGCGTTGCCGTAAACGGCCCCCCCGACGGTCCCCGGGATCCCGGCCAGGAACTCGAGGCCGGAGAGACCGGCCGCGAGGGCCTCCCGGAGGACGCAGGGAAGGCCCGTTCCGGAAAGAACGCGCAGGCGGTGGCCTTCACGGACGACGCCCTCGAGGCGGTTCCGGAGGATGAGCCCCCTGTAGCCGGCGTCGTCGAAAAGGAGATTGTTGCCTCCTCCGATGACATAGAAAGGGTATTTCTCGGCGGCCGCCAGGGAGACGGCCTTTTCGAGCTCGTCCTCTGTCCGGGCCTCGAAGAAGAGGTCGGCGGGCCCGCCGATGCCGAAACTGGACATGGCCGAAAGGGGGACGTTTTCCGAGGGGGCCGATCCGATCTTCTCGAGGAAAGCCGCCCGGACGAGGGTTTTCCGGTCCATGGCCGGTATTATACCTCAATCATGGCATATTTTTTGCTTATATCTGGAGTGTGACGCGCTAATGTTGACAAAAAGCGGGATGCGGAATATGATTCATGAAATTTTGGAGAGAGGTTAGGCATGAAAAGGACATTCATCGCGGTCATGACCTTGGGTCTCCTCTGCGCCGGGCTGGCCGTCGCCCAGAGCCCCGACGAGGAATATCTCAAGGCCATGCAGATCTCCGATAAGTGCCAGAAGGTCCAGGCCCTCGAGGCCTACCTGGCGAAATACGCCGGCCAGGGCACGACCAACGAGCATTGGGCCTACGCCTACTACTGTTTGACGCCTTGCGCCTCCAAGAATGCCGCGAAGGCGGCCGAGTACGGCGAGAAGGCCCTCGGCATGGCCGGCATCGACAGCGCGACGAAGCTCCAGCTCATCATCGCCATTCCCCAGCTCTACTATAGCGCCGGGCAGGCCGCCAAGGGCGACGCCGGGGCCCGGAAGCTCATCGATTTCGGCAAGTCCTATAGCGATGCTAAGACGGCCGCCCAGCTCCAGGCCGGCGGTTATGTGATGATCGGCCAGTTCGCCGAGAAGTCCGGGGACTTCGGCGCGGCCGCCGAGAACTACATCACGGCCTACGGCATCCTCAAGGACCCGAGCATCTCCAAGCAGCTCAACGGCCTCGCCAACACCCTCTACAAGGGGGGCAAGTACGCCGAAGCGGAGCAGGTCTTCCGCCAGTTCTACGCCGCGGACAAAGGCCCCGAGAGCGCGGCCCTGCTCGGCCAGACCCTCTACAAACAGAACAAGACCGTCGAGGCCCTGGCCATCTACAGAGAAGGCTACGCCAAGAAAAGGACCGCGTCCCTCGCCCAGAACATCGCCATCATCCTGAACAGCCAGGTCAAGACCGATCCGTCCAAGACGGCCGAAGCCATCGACGCGAACATCGAGGCCGCCCTCCTCAACGCGGCCCAGCAGAAGAACTTCCTCGGCCAGGCCCAGAACCTCTTCGTCGGACAGGACAAGGAGCTCGCCTCGAGCTACGGGAAGATCGAGGAGCACAGCAAGGCCATCGAGGAGTTCACCAAGACCTACAACTCCAAGATCGAGGGCAAGAGCGAGGATGACCTGTCCGATGCCGACAAGCGCATCCTCAAGCAGCTCGAAGCGAACATCGAGGCCGAGAAGCAGGCCATCGAAAAGATCCAGGCCGGGCAGAAGGGCGTCCTCGACAAGTTCAACGCCCGCGTCGCCCAGGTCCGGCAGCGGCTCGGTAAGTAATCCGGCCGCCGGAGCGGCTCGCGACGCCCGCCGCCCCCGCGCCCGCCAGGGCCCGCGGCGAGGGTCACCGATATTAGGAGGGAACACGTGCCCCCCTCTCAGTCCGGCCCGAGGGACCGCGCCCGAGTCGAATCGCTGCGCCGGAAGATCGTCTGCCACGAGCGGAAATACTATGTCGACAACGACCCTCAGATCTCGGACGCCGAGTTCGACCGTCTCGTCGCCGAGCTCCGCGAGCTCGAGGACCGCTTCCCCGACCTGGTGACCCCCGAGTCGCCGACCCAGCGGGTGGGCGAGAGGCCGGCCGAGGGATTCCCTTCGGTCGTCCACCGGACGCCCATGCTCAGCATCGACAACGGCTACGCCGAGGAGGAGATCCGCGCGTTCGAGGACCGCGTCCGCAAGCTCCTCCCGGACCGGCCCATCTCCTACGCGGCCGAGCTCAAGATCGACGGCCTCGGCATCTCCATCCTCTACCGGGGCGGCAAGTTCGCCCGGGCCGTCACCCGGGGCGACGGCGTCCGCGGCGACGACGTCAGCGGCAACGTCAAGACCATCCGGGCCCTGCCCCTCGCGATCGAGGCCGGCGGCGAGGTCGAGGTCCGCGGCGAGATCTACCTGCCCTTCACCTCGTTCCGGGAGATCAACCGCGAGCGCGAGGAGGCCGGCGAGGCGCTCTTCGCCAACCCCCGCAACGCGGCCGCAGGCTCCGTCCGGCTCCTCGATCCCCGGATCGTGGCGTCCCGCGGCCTCAGCGTCTTCCTGTACTATCTCGCCGTCGACGGGAAGGAGGAGCCGAGCCAGTGGGGCGCCCTACGGAAGCTCCGGGAGCTCGGCTTCCCGACCGAGCCGCACTCGCGCTTCTGCCGGACGCTCGACGACGTCCTGGCCTACTACCGCGAATGGAACGCCAAGCGGGACGCCCTCGAGTTCGACGCCGACGGCATCGTCGTCAAGGTCGACGGAGCGGACGAGCGCCGCGAGCTGGGGACGACGGCCAAGTCGCCGCGCTGGGCCATCTCCTACAAGTTCCCGGCCCGGCAGGCGACGACCCGCGTCAACGACATCGTCATCCAGGTCGGCCGGACCGGCGCCCTGACGCCCGTCGCCATCCTCGAGCCGGTCAAGCTCTCGGGGACGACGATCAGCCGCTCGACCCTCCACAACGAAGAGGAGCTCCGGCGCAAGGACGTCCGGGTCGGGGACCACATCCTCCTCGAGCGGAGCGGGGACGTCATCCCCCAGGTCGTCTCGGTCATGAAAGAGCGGCGGCCGCGCGGCGCCAAGGCCTTCGCCTGGCCGAAGCGCTGCCCGGTGTGCGGCTCGAAGGTCTTCCGGCCCGAGGGCGAGGTCATCTCGCGCTGCGTCAACGCCTCGTGTCCGGCCAGGGTCCGCGAGTCCGTCCTCCATTTCGCCTCGCGCCGGGCCATGGACATCGACGGCCTGGGCGAGGCCATCGTCGACCAGCTTCTTGCCCGGGGGCTCGTCCGCTCCCTCCCCGATCTCTATGGCCTCCGCTTCGAGGACCTCGTCGAGCTCGAGCGGTTCGGCCCGAAGAGCGCGCGGAACCTCCTCGACGAGATCGCCGCGTCGAAGTCGCGCGGGCTCGCCCGCCTTCTCTACGCCCTCGGCATCCGCCACGTCGGAGAGAGGCTGGCCCAGACCCTGGCCGCCCGCTACCGGTCCCTAGGAGCCCTCGAAGCCGCCGGACGGGACGACCTCGTCGAGACAGAGGACGTCGGACCCAAGGTCGCGGAGAGCATTCTCTTCTTCTTCGCCCAGCCGGAGAACCGCGAGCTCATCCGGCGGCTCCGGGAGGCGGGCATCGACGACCGGGCCGCCGAGGCGGCGGCCGGGCCGAAGCCTCTAGCCGGCCAGGTCTTCGTCATCACCGGGACGCTCACCGCCATGACCCGGGACGAGGCCCGGGAGCTCCTCGAGGGACTCGGGGCCGAGATCGGCTCTTCGGTGACCCGCAAGACGACGGGCCTCGTCGTCGGCGACACGCCGGGCTCGAAGCTCGACCGGGCCCGCAAGCTCGGGGTCCGGATCATCGAAGAGGGGGATTTCCTGAAGCTCGTCGGCAAGAAGCCGTAGCTATTTCGTTTTCTTCGAGCCGAAGAGGCCGGTCCCGAAAAGACCTTTCGCCGGTCTCTTCTTGCCGCCCGTCAACTCCTCGATGGCCTCGCGGGCCGAGGCGTGGTCGGGCTCGGCCTCGAGGGCCTTCTCCAGCTGCTTGATGGCCTTGGTCTGCAGTCCCTCGGCCTTGTAGAGCAGGCCGAGTCCGACGTAGCCTTCGGGGTTCCACGGCTCGAGCTGGATGGCCTTGAGGAAATCCTGCTCCGCCTTTTGGACGTAGGGCTTGATCTTCGACTCGCACATGGCCAGGAGGAGGTAGTAGTCGCCCTTGTCCCGGCGGATGCGGACGGCCTCCTCGAGGTAGGCGATGGCCTCGTTGTAGCGCCCCTGGCCGTGCAGGGTCTTGCCTTGGCGGAATTTGGTGTCGGCCTTGCGGAAGGTGTCCTGGACGTCTTCCTGGGTCGCCGCCTGGCCGGACTTGGCGTCGTAGATCCGCCGGGATTCCTTGTTGCTCAGGACCCGGTAGGCGTTGGTGATGCCGTCGAAGACCTCGTCGATCTGGGCTTTGAACTCGGCCGCGAGCTTGCGCTCGAACCGGTCGGGGTGGAACTTCCTGGCCATCTGAAAGTAGGCCTTCTTGATATCCTCGTCCTTGGACGTCTTCGGGATATCGAGGATCTGGTAGAGGGTCATCGCCGGCAGGGTGTCGCGGAAAGCGAGGACGTCGGCGATCTCCCGGGGCACGTCGGTGCGCGACGCGGACGGCGGCTGGAGGCGGGACTTCACGTCCGGATGGAGAGCTTCCTTGTTCAGGCCCGGAAGATCGATGACGCCGAGGCAGTAGAAGAGGTACAAGCTCTTCCAGAACTGGTCGGCGGGGATGGTCAGGGTCCGCAGGATGATCTCGGCGGCGTCCGTCCCGTTGACCTTCTCGAGGATGTCCTTCTCGTCGGCGGTCAGGAGGTAGGCGTAGGTCTTCACGCCCAGGACCGGCGTCTGGTTGGCCAGGAAGGCCTGGAGGAGAGGGCTGTGCTGCATGCGGCGGATGCCGTATTCGATGAGCAGCGGGACGCTGACCCGGGATTCGACGGCCGCGCCGGAGAACCCCTCGTGCAGCTGGAAGTCGAAGTCGGCGTCGAAGTGGGGGAAGACGTTGAGGACCGATTCGCGGATCTGGTGGGACAGGGCCTCGGCCAGGTCGTCCTCGGAGATGACGCCCCGGGTCCGGAGGACCTCGCCGAGGTTCTTGTTGGGCTCGATGTACTCGTCGAGCCGGGCGTGGGCGTCCTTGGGAATGCGCTCGAGCTTGTAGAGGATCTCGCCCAGCCTTTCATCGGGCTGGTTCGTCTTGACCTGGAGGATGACGCCCTTCTCGAAGAAGAAATACTTTAGGATATCCTTGCGCCGGTAGATCAGCCGGCCGGTCTTCTTGGTGAAGAAGATGTCCCGGAGCTGGATCGCGATATGGTTCATGCCGGTTCGAGTCCTCGAGTTGGCCCAACTATAAACAAATCCC
>MEYC01000031.1 GCA_001775715.1 Candidatus Aminicenantes bacterium RBG_16_66_30
CGATCACCATCCTCTCGGCGACGGTCCTTCAATAAAGGAGACATCCATGGCCAAATTGTCCGTCGTTTTTTACGCTTGGACGGCCCTGGCCCTCATCATGCTGCCGTTCTTGACCGTGAGCTGCGGCAAGGGCCCGGCGGCCAATCCCAAGGTCCTTTTTAAGACGACCCAGGGCGACATCACCATCGAGCTCGATCCGGCCAAGGCGCCCATCACCGTCAAGAACATCCTCGGCTACGTCGAGGACAAGTTCTACGACGGTCTCATCTTCCACCGCGTCATCCCCGGCTTCATGATCCAAACCGGAGGCCTGACGGCCGACATGAACCAGAAGAAGGGCAAAGCCTCCATCAAGAACGAATCCGGAAACGGGCTGACGAACGCCCGCGGCACGGTGGCCATGGCCCGGACCAGCGAGCTCGACAGCGCCTCGAGCCAGTTCTACATCAACCTCGTCGACAATTCCCGGCTGGACGAGATGAAGTATTGCTCCTTCGGCAAGGTCGTCGCCGGCATGGACGTCGTCGACGCCATCGCCACGGTCCAGACCGGCAATAAGGGCGGCCACCAGAACGTGCCGCTCGAGCCGATCACGATTCTCTCGGCCAAGGTCGTCAAGTAGGCGTTGTTCAACACGCTCTTCGCCTTCATCCACCTCGGCGGCCTCCTCGCCGCCCTGGTCTATGCGGTCATCTCGCTCGTTCGCGGCAACGTCCCCCGCTTCTTCCTGATCCTGGCCCTCCTCGCCATCTACTACGTCTTTCTCCTTCACCCGGCCGTCAAAAAGGAGATCGCGAGGCGGAGATCCCTTAGGAAATAAGAGGGACAGTCCCCGTTCGGGGACAGTCCCTGGAAGAATGGGGACGCCGTAAGAACGGGGACACGTACCTGAGGTACATGTCCCCTGCGGTTTACTTTTGAGGCCGATGGGTCTATCATCGGCGGTGGAGATTCGCCCCGAAAGGAGATCGCCGGGCCCATGGTCAGGATCCGCCCATTCGCAGCCCTCGCGCTCGTCCTCGCCATAGCGGCGGCCGCGCCCGCCCAGACCGTCGACAAGAACCTCCAGGCCGGGCTCAAGGTCATCAGCCCGGCGGAGGCCTATGACATCGTCAAGACCCTCGCGTCGCCCGAGTATGCCGGCCGCCTGACGGGCCACCCCGGCTACACCGCCGCCGCCGAGTGGGCCGCCCGCAAGCTCGAAGCCTGGGGGCTCAAGCCCATCTCGGGCAAGGATCGCTACCTCCAGCCCTATCCCTCGCCCTACACCGTCGTCGACAAGGCCGAGATGTCCGTCCTCCTGCCCGAGGGCAAGCCCGAGGCCGGCAAGGCCCCGGCCTTCAAGGAGATGAAGCTCACGCCCGAGAAGGACTTCCTGCCCCTTCTCTTCTCCGACAGCGGCGACCGCACGGCCGAGACCGTGTTCGCGGGCTGGGGCATCTCGGCCCCGGACCTCGGCTACGACGATTACGCCGGCCTCGACGTCCAGGGCAAGTTCGTCGTCTGCTTCCGCGGCACGCCCTCCGACGATCGGAGGTTCCAGGTCCACGACGAGCACCGGACCCGCATGAAGACCGCCCGCGACAAGGGCGCCCTCGGCATCATCTATATTTACGCCGACATCGCCTCCAATCCCAACGGCGACTGGCTCGAGGGCTTCACCCCGGCCATGATCAGCGAGAAGGTCATGGACGCGATCCTCAAGGAGGCCGGCTCGACGACGGCCGACCTGAAGAAGGCCCTGACAACCTATAAGCGGCCCATCTCCTTCCCGCTCGCGGCCAGGATCCGCCTGGCCGTCGCGTCGCGGCACTTCCCCCAGGCCGTCGGCTACAATGTCGTCGGCTTCATCGAGGGCTCCGACCCCAAGCTCCGCCGGGAGTGCGTCGTCATCGGGGGCCACTTCGACCATACCGGCGCCCACATGGGCCTCCTCTTCCCGGGCGCCGACGACAACGCCAGCGGCAGCGCGACCTGCATGGAGGCCGGCAAGGCTTTCGCCGCCGCGCCGCGCAAGCCCCGCCGGTCGATCGTCATCGCCCTGTTCGGCGGCGAGGAGCAGGGGCTGCAGGGCTCGACCTGGTTCGTCGACCACGTCCCCGGCCCCTTCGACAGGATCGTGGGCATGTTCAACTTCGACATGACCGGGGAGGGCGACGGGCTCTGGGGCGCCGTCGCCGCCGAGCCGGACGGCTTCCGCAAGGCCATCGAGGAGGCCGACAAGTCCGTCAGGATCGTCCGCGGCCTGGGGATCATCCGCGGCGTCGGCGTCCGCGGCTCGGACCACGCGCCGTTCTTCCTCAAGGGGATCACGGCCGCCACCCTCGGCTCGAACGGTCCCCACCTCGCCTATCATCAGACCGGGGACACGATCTACCGGATCAACCCCGACATCATGGCCGACGCGGCCAAGCTGGCCTTCCTGGCCGCGTACGCCTGGGCCGATCGCTGAGAGCGGGAATGAGAGTCGCCAGAGAAGGACTCAAGTTCATCCTGGCCTCGACGGCGCTGGCCGCGCTTTTCGGGATCCTCGGCCTCGGCGTCCTGGCCTTCGTCCTCCTTCTCCTCGCCGGCGCCTTCGCCTTCTTCTTCCGCGACCCGGACCGCGTCCCGCCGCCGGGCGACGGCCTTCTCGTCTCCCCCGCCGACGGCGAGGTCCTCGGCTTCGAAGACGTCCCGTCCCATCCCGACCTCGACGGTCCGGCGCGGCGGATCACGATCTTCCTTTCCCTCTATGACGTTCATCTCGTCCGCGCGCCTGTCGCGGGGACGGTCGCCCGCGCGGACTACCGCCCGGGCAAGTTCCTGCCCGCCTACAAGCCCGAAGCCGGCGAGCACAACGAGTCCCAGACCCTCGTCCTCAAAGGCGGCCGGACCGACCTGGTCATAAAGATGATCGTCGGCGTCGCCGCCCGCCGCATCAAGGCCTTCGTCAAGGCCGGCGAAGCGGTCGAGCGGGGCCAGAAGGTCGGGCTGATGTACTTCGGGTCGAGGGTCGAGATCACCGTCCCGGCCCGCGTCGCGATCCAGGTCCGGCTCCACGATAAGGTGAAGGCCGGCCTGACCGTCATCGGCGAGGTCCAGCCATGAAAGTGAAGAAGCCGCATTACGGCGTCAACGTCCTGCCGAGCCTCTTCTCCCTGACCAATCTGTTCTTCGGGTTCATGAGCGTCCTCCTGACCTTTCAGGGACGCTACCGGCCCGCCGCGGTGCTCATCATCATCGCCGCTCTCATGGACGGCCTCGACGGCCTGGTCGCCCGGGCGACCCACACGCCGTCCGACTTCGGCATCGAGCTCGACTCGCTGGCCGACGCCGTCTCGTTCGGGCTGGCCACGTCCGTGCTCCTCTATTACTGGGGCATGGCGATGGCCGGGCCGCCGGCCGTCTTCTTCAGCTTCGTCTTCCTGACGGCAGGCGTCCTCCGCCTGGCCCGCTACAACGTCCGCAGCAAGGTCCCCTCGGACCGGAAGCACTACCAGGGCCTGACCGTCCCTTCCGCGGCCATCGCCATGGCTTCGATCGTCAACTTCCATCCCATTCCGCTGGCGACGCGCGGCTCCGGCTTCCTCGTGGCCGTCCTGACCCTCATCGTCTCCCTGTGCATGGTCAGCACGATCCCCTACCGGAACTTCATCAAGGCCTTCATCGGACACCGGATCGACATCCGCACGGCCCTCATCGTCTCGGTCTCCCTCTTCGGGGTGCTTTTCTATCCCCGCTACTTCCTGCTCCTCTTCTTCGGCCTGAACGTCCTCTCCGGGCCGACGGTCGCCCTGTTCCGGGTCCTCAAGAAGCACCCCCGGAAGAAAGCGGAGCCGAAGGTCATCCCGTCCTAGGGCCACGGAGAGGATGGACCGCTTCAAGCTGACCGTCGGACGAAGGACGGGGGCGCGGCCTCCCGGCCGGCTCAACAAGCCCCGCGTCGCGGCCGCCCTCGGCGTCCTCGCGGCCGTTATCGTCGGGATCGTCTTCGTCGTCCGTTGGCTCTTCCCGCCCTCGCCCGTGGAGCCCGTCATTGTCGAGCCCCCGGCCGCGGCAATGGTCTCCCCGCCGCCCCCGGCCATCGTCGAGGAGAGGATCCGCATCCCCGCGCGGTCGAACCTGGCCGATATCCTCGCGCGGCGCGGCTTCGACGGCCTGGAGATCCACAACCTCCGGGAGGCGGTCAAGCCCGTCTACGACCTGGGCCGGATCCGGGCGGGCCAGGAGCTCCGCCTCGCCTCGCTCCCCGGCGGGCCGTGGCAGAGGCTCGAATACGACATCGACGAGACGAGCTATCTCGTCGTCCAGAACGAGGCCGGAGGGATCCGGGCGGAGATGAGATACGTCCCGGTCGAGTTCAAGCCCGCCCTCGTCTGCGGCACGATCGAGGACAGCCTCATCGGGGCCCTGAACAAGTCCGGCGAGCAGGACAGCTTGGCCATCGACATCGTCGAGCGCTGTTTCGGCTGGGACATCGACTTCAACACGGACCTGCGCAAGGGCGACTCGTTCCGCGTCTTCGTCGAGAAGCGCTACCTCGACGGCCGCTTCGCCGGCTACCGGGACATCCTGGCCGCCGAGTTCATCAACGAGGGACGCGTCTACCGGGCCTTCCGGTTCGTCTACCCGGACACCAAGGCGTCGGACTACTTCGACGAGACCGGCGGCTCGCGGCGGAAGGACTTCCTCCGCTCACCGATCAAGTTCATGACACCCCGGATCACCTCGCGATTTTCGTCGAGCCGGCTCCACCCGATCTACAAGATCTACCGGCCGCACTACGGCGTCGACTACGCCGCGCCCATCGGGACGCCGGTCCAGGCCACGGCCGACGGCGAGGTGACCTCCGCGGGCCGGGACGGAGCCGCCGGCAACATGGTCAAGATACGCCACAAGAACGCCTACGAAACGGCCTATCTCCACCTGAGCGGTTTCGGCCGGGGGGTGCGGCGGGGCGCCGTCCTCAAGGGCGGGGATATCGTGGGATACGTCGGCAGCTCGGGCGATTCGACGGGACCTCACCTGGACTATCGGATCTATTTCCACGGAAGCCCGGTCAATCCGCTCGGCCACAAGTTCAAGCCGGCCGCTCCGTTGCGCCAGGAATTCCTCGAGGTCTACGGGAAAGAGGTCGAGCGGCTCCGCGTCGCGTTGAGGCTCCCCGAGATCGTCCGGACGGTGACCGTCGCTCCCGGCTTCAGTTTTTGATCCTGCCGCCTTCGCCACCCTTGGATTCCCCTCCGGCCTTGGACTCTCCGCCGCGGGAGGAAGCGGCCGACGATCCGCCCGAAGCGGACGAGCCGGACGATCCCGTCGAGCCGGAAGATCCGGACGAACCTGAGCCCGAAGAAGAGTAGGGCCGGTCGGACCGGTCGCCGCCGACCGACGTGGCCGGCCCATAGGCGATGCCCCGCGAGGTCAGGTGCGGGACACGGCCGTCGGGAGCGTCCCTATCCCGCGAGGAGAACATCAGCTCGGGACAGCGGATCTCGTTCCGCGCGCCCGAATATTCGATATGGGCGCCGAGCTCGCGGGCGACCCGCAGGTCGGGGTTCCAATCCCGGAATCGGTAAGCCGAGGCCGCGCTTCGCGGGGCCGGCGCGCCGGACGGGACGGACGGGCCGGCCGGGAAGGACCTGATGCCGCCGCGCTCGGTCCCGGTCGCCGGCGGAGCCGGGATCCTCCGAGGGATCGAGGGGGTCCCGTCGACGCCGCCGAAGATCCGGACGGCCTGGCGCTGGGGATCGACCCGACGCGTGATCTGGCCGTTCGAACCGTCCGCGGGCGGGCCGGCCTTGGGGACCTGGTCCCAGGTGAGGGCCTTTTTCTCGATCGCCCGGGCGGCCAGATCGCGTCTGTCGACGAAGACGAGGTGCCGCGGCAGCGCGGCCGCATCCTCCCGGACGCGGGCATCGCCTCGTCTGTAAGCCGCGGTCATATTCGCGAGGACCCGCCTGAGCTCGCCGGGCACAGGATAGGGCGAATCCTCCGGCCGCTTGAGCTGATCCTTGCGGGTGACCGTCGGAGGGATCGCCCCTCCCCCGACCTTCCTGTAGGGCGCGTAGGCCCAGCTGCCGCCGTCATAGGAAAAGCCGGACCAGCCGAAGGGATCATAATGGCCGTACATCCAATCGTAGAGGCCCCACGGCCGCCAGCAGGCGTAGCCGAAATAGAAATCCCACGTGGCCCAGGCCGGGGCGAACATCGATCCGGGCAGCCAGACCCAGCCGATCTTCTTGCTCCAGTGCCAGACCCCGAGATGATAGGGGATCCAGCCCCAGGGCTCGCCAGGGACCCAGAACATCTGTCCGCCGTACCGGGCCCATTGCCCGTAGAAATAGGGCTGCCAGCCCCACGGATACGCGCCGTTGTCGATGTAAGGGCGCCAGCAGTAGCCGTACATGTCGTCCCAGAGCCACTCGCCGTAAGTGTTGCCATAGGACTGGGCGAAAAAGTAGATCGCCGGAGGAAGCTTCTGCAGGGGCTTGGGCAGGTCGCTCAGGCCTCTGTGAAGATCCGCGAAGTGGGCGTTGACCTCGTTGTTCCAGAGCTCGAAGGCCGTGCCGTCGATGGCCGGGGCCAGCTCGGACTGATGATCCTTGAGGACGATCAGACGCTCGCCTTTGTTGACCGTCCGGTCGTCGAGCGACCGTTCGTCCGGGCCGAAGAGGACGTGGGCCCGGCCGTACTTCACCTGGGCCTCGGTCGCCCCGTCGCCGGCCACGGCGACGGTCGCCACCGAGTTGTGCTTCATCCGGACGGCGGCGTTCGGCGTCAGGACCTGGAACAGCTCTTTCTTGTCGTATTCCCGGTACATGACGTAGATCCGGCCCCTGTCAAGGGCCATGACCGAGAGCTCGTCGAGCTTGCTCAGGCTCCGGGCCAGGATGGTCTCGACGCGGAACTCGGTCGCGAAATCGAGCCTGACGATGGTCCCCGTATCGAACTGGATCTCGACGCGGCGCTCCGCCGTGGTCCTGACCGTATCCCCGGGGCCGATGGGCATGTTGAGGAGGGCTTCTTCAGGCTCCGCCCTATCCTGGCGCCGGATGGTCGGGGCCGCGCCTTCGGGTCCGGGCTCGACGTAGCTGACATGGCCGTAATAGAAGTTCTTCGGGCCGTTGACCACCTTGTAGTGGTCGGCTGACCAGACCCCGCCGGCCGCGGCCAAGAGGGCTGCCCCCAAAAGCATCTTCCGGATCCCCCCGTTTTTCATGGCCAGCTCCTGTCTCAAGAGGATTGACATCCATTATATTAGCATTTTTCGTGCCAAGCAGCTCTCCTGAGCGGGCTCGCCCCGGTCCCGCAAACCGTCCCCAAAAAGGGACTACCCTCATCCAAGAGGGACAGTCCCCTCCGGGGACAGTCCCTCTTGGCTTTCCGGATGGAAAACGATTACAATGGCCGCGAAAGGTCGATCCTGCCGATGGCCCGAAAGAGGTTGATCCCATGTCTGAGAACAACGACCGCCGCGCCCCGAAGGACGATGCCGGCCTCGCCGAAGCCGCACGCGTCTACGGCCCGTTCGAAGCGGACTTGATCAAGAGCCTCCTCGAAAGCCACGGCATCATCTCCATCGTCCGCGGCCGGACGGCGCCGTTCGTCTATCCCTTCACGGTCGACGGGCTGGCCGAGTTCAAGATCCTCGTCCAAGAAACGGACCTCGAAAAGGCCCGCGAGCTCATCGCGGCGAAGCCCGCCCCCGACGATGACGAAGGGCCCGAAAAGCCGGCCTAGAGCCGTCCCTCTCCCCCGCCGCAACCGCTGGTATTCCCCGACTGATCCCGGCCCGCTCATTGGGGCCCTTTTTTTTCGTGTTCATTGGGCTTTTTTCCCTTGACAACGGGCATTTTTCCTCATATATTTGGGACGAAACGGGATGAATCGGGACAAACAATAATGGCCAACGTTTTGATCGGCAGCTATACTGCTCGGCTCGACGCCAGCGGCAGGATCAAGATCCCCGAAAAATTCCGCGAAGCGATCGAGCAGGTCTACGGCAAGGATCTCTTCGTCACGTCCCTCTCCGACGACTCGATCAAGATCTATCCGCTATCGGTTTGGCTGGCCATGACCGACCTCACGGCCGAGGGCGCCGTCCATCTCCGGCCCGACGTCCGGAAGTTCATGCTCCGCGTCAACCGGAACGGCTCGCGGCACGAGCTCGACTCCAAGGGACGGGTCCTCATCAGTCAGCCCCTCCGGGAGAAGGCCAAGCTCCAGGACGAGGTCGAGGTCGTCGGCCTGTCCAACCACCTGGAGGTCTGGAACAAGGACGTTCTCGACGGAACTCTCGAGGAGAAACCGCTCTCGGACGAGGACTTCGAGAGCATCGCCCGCCTCATCCCTCGAGGAAAGCCGGAATGACGGAGAAGGGACACCTCCCGGTCCTCCCCACGCAGGTCCTCGAATTCATTGACGCGGGACGCGCCGGGACTTATATCGACGGCACCCTCGGCCTGGCCGGGCACGCCCTGGCCATCCTGGAGCGCAATCCCCGGGCCCGGCTCATCGGCCTCGACCGCGACGCCATGTCCCTCGAGATCGCCCGGACGAGGCTCCGCCCCTACGCCAAGAGGGTCACCCTCTACCACGCCGACTTCCGGGAGCTCGCCGACCTCGACATCCCCTATGACCGGGTGCGCGGCATCCTCATCGACCTCGGGATATCGTCCTTCCAGCTCGACTCGCCGGAGCGCGGCTTCAGCTTCACCCACGACGGGCCGCTCGACATGCGCATGGACACGCGGATGAAGACGACGGCCGCGAAGATCCTCCACACTTACGCCGAGCCGAAGCTGGCCGAGGTCTTCGCCCGGTACGGCGAGCTCGGCCAGACCCGGCGGCTGGCCCGGGAGATCGCCCACCTGCGCAAGCTCGGCCGCCTCGAAACGACCTCCGACCTGAGGGTCCTCGTCGAGCGGATCTACCAGTGGCGCCCGCAGAAGGGCCGGATCCACCCGGCCGCCAAGGCCTTCCAGGCCCTCCGCATCGAGGTCAACCGGGAGCTCGAGGGGCTCCCCGAGTTCATCGACGCGACCGTCCGGCGGACCCGACCGGGGACGCGCTTCGTCGCCATCTCCTTCCACTCGCTCGAGGACCGCATCGTCAAGCGCGCCTTCCTCGCCCTGGCCCGCCCCGGCGAGGGCGCTCCCCTGGTCACGATCCTGACGAAGAAGCCGGTCATGGCCGCGGAGGAGGAGCTGGAGTCAAACTCCCGGGCCCGCTCGGCCAAGCTGCGGGCAGCGGAGAGGATCTGATGGTCCGCCGCAAGTGGAACTTGAAGGGCATCGCCCTCGGGGCGGCGTTCTTCGCCGCCTCGGCCGCCGTCCTCACGTTCTACGTCTGGTATCAGACCGAATCCGTCAAGCTCGGTCTCGACATCGCCAAGCTCGACGACCGCATCCGCGAGCTCGAGAAGGACATCGAGGCGCTCAAGCTGCGCAAGGCCTCCCTCCTCGATCCCGGCCGGGTCGAGAGGATCGCCCGGGAAAAGCTCGGACTCGTCGATCCCGAGGACGCCGCGGTCGTCTACGAAAGGCCGGGCACGTCCCGGTAGCGCGCCGACGATGAGGACCTTCTACGAGAGCGACATCCGCCGGCGGACCCTCGTCCTGAGCTTCGTCCTCGCCGGCTGGGCCGTCGTCGTCGCCCTCCGGCTCGTTCAGGTCCAGGTCTTCGGCCACGCCCGGGCCAAAGCGGCGGTGCTCGATCAGACCCGCGACCTGATCACCATGGAGCCCCGGCGAGGCAACATCCTCGATCGCAACGGCGAGATACTGGCGTGCAGTCTCCCGGCCGCGCGCATCTTCATCCGCCCGGTCGCCAAGGAGACGCCGGCCGAGACGCAGAGAAAGGTCCGCCGCCTCCAGAAGGAGCTCGGCCTGACAGAGAAGGAGACGGCGACGATCCTGGGCCGTCTCCAGGCCAAGGCCGGCTTCTCCTACGTCAACAAGAGCAAGTATTCCGAAGAGGACGCGGCCAGGGTCATGGCCCTGAAGTTTCCCGGCGTCGGGTCCGAGCCGGCGACGCGGCGGCACTATCCGCACGGACCGCTCGCCGCCCACGTCCTCGGCGGGATCAACCGGGCCGAGAACAGCCGGAACGGGGTCGAGGCCCGCTACGACGACCTCCTCAAGGGCGTCGAGGGCCGGCAGATCAGCTTCAAGGTCAACGGCGGGCGCGGCTACGAGAACCACGTCATCAAGTCGCCCGTCCCCGGCCGGGACATCGTCCTGACGATCGACGCGACGATCCAATACTTCGCCGAGAAAGAGCTGGCCAAGGCCATCGCCGAGCACGAGGCGGCCTGGGGCGTCATCGTCATCATGGACCCCTGGACGGGCGATATCCTGGCGTTGGCCAACTACCCCGCTTACGACGTCAACCGCTACCCCGGCGCCGACGGGGCCGAGCTGAACCGGGCCATCGGCGCGAGCTACGAGCCCGGCTCGATCTTCAAGATCATCACCGCCGCCGCGGCCCTGGAACGCGGCCGGGTCGGCTTCTCCGAGGTCTTCGACTGCAGCGCCGGTTTCATCCGGGTCGGCGGGACGACCATCACCGACCATGACAGGGTGGGCATCCTCAGCTTCCCGCAGGTGATCATCCATTCCTCCAACGTCGGAACGGTCCAATTCGCCCAACGCGTCAGTATCCCTGAGTTCTGCGAGACGATCCAGGCCTTCGGCATCGGAACGAAAACGGGCATAGACCTGCCGGGCGAGGTTTCGGGCAGGGTTTGGCCGGCCGCGGATTGGAACAAACAGAATTCGCTTCCTCATGTCGCCATCGGCTATGAGGTCCGGGTCACTCCGCTCCAGATGCTCCTGGCCATGAACGTCTATGCCACCGGCGGCCTGCTCGCCCGGCCCCGGATCGTCCGGGGCGGCTCGGCGGACGCCGGAGAGCCCGTCCGCGTCATCAGCGAAAAGACGGCGGCCGCGCTCGTCCGGCGAGTTTTCGAGGGCGTCGTCGAAGAGGGGACAGCCAACGGCGGCCGGCTCGACGGCTACCGCATCGCCGGCAAGACGGGGACGGCAAGAAAATGGGATAACGCCGTCGGGGCCTATACGCGGAATTATACGGCTTCGTTCGTCGGCTTCACGCCGGTCGAGAACCCCCGCCTCACCATGATCGTCGTCCTGGACCAGCCCAAGGAGTTCTACTACGGCGGTCAGGCCTGCGCCCCGGTTTTCCGCGACATCGCCAAGCAGGTCCTCCGCTACCTGCGCGTCCCGCCGGAGCGTGCCCTCCCCTCCACCGTCCTGACCGCGGGGATGGCCTCGGGGAGGACGCCATGAAGCTCATGGACGTCCTCCGGGGCATCCCCATTCTTGCCGGCGGCGATCCGGGGACGGAGGAGATCGCCGGGATCGCTTATAACTCCAAGTCCGTGAGATCCGGCTTCCTCTTCGCCGCCCTGCGCGGCGCGGCCCAGAACGGCATGGATTTCGTCGCCGAGGCCGAAGCGAGCGGAGCCGCGGCCGTCCTGTCGGCTTGGCCCAAGCCGCCGGCAAGCGGCCTCGCTTGGGTCCAGGTCGCCGACGCCCGCGAAGCGCTGGCCCTAGCCGCTGCCAACTTCTACGGCCATCCCTCCGACGGGATGAAGGTCGTCGGCGTCACCGGGACCAAGGGCAA
>MEYC01000032.1 GCA_001775715.1 Candidatus Aminicenantes bacterium RBG_16_66_30
GCAGGCCATCGTCGCCAGCATGTGGTCGCGGCGCTCTTCGGCCGGCTTGTCGCCGGCTTCCTCGAGCATGCTCAGGAAGACGGCCCCGGCCGCCTCCGCCTTGAAGAGCTCCGGATACTCCTTGAGGGCGTAGGAGCGCCCGCCCATGGGCTCGAGACGGAAGCCGAGCTCCTCGAACAGGGCGGCGTTGGCTTCGAGCGCCGCGGCCGCCGAGGGCGAGAGCTCGAGGATCGGAGGGATGAGAAGCGTCTTCTGGGGCCAGGCCCTCAGGCGATCGATCTCCCGGAACTTGTCGAAAAGGACGCGCTCGTGGGCGTTGTGCTGGTCGATGACGAGAAGGCCGCCCTCGTCGGCCGCGACGATGTACATGTTCGCGTACTGCCCGAGGACGGCGGGGCCCTGGCGCGCCGGCGCGGCCGGTCGGGCCGCCGGTGTCGAAGACGGGGACACGTACCCGCGGGACATGTCCCCGACATCGAAGCCGAGCCCAGGAGCCTGGTAGCCGGCCTCCCCCTCCGCGACGCGGGGCGTCCCAGCCGGCCCAGCGGGGACGACCTCCTTTATAACCTGTCCCCTCGCGGCCCCCTCCGCTACGGCCCTGAGGACGAGCCGGAAGATCCTTTGGGTGTCCCGGAACCGGACTTCCGCCTTGGCCGGATGGACGTTGACGTCGATCTCGTCGTAGGGCAGCCGCAGGAATAGGAAGGCCTCCGGTGAGCGGCCGCGCTCGAGGACCCCGGTGTAGGCCTGGCTCAGGGCGGCCATGAGGATCCTGTCTTTGACGGGCCGGCCGTTGACGAAGAAGTGCTGGACGCTCTTGTCGGAGCGCCCCCCGAGAGGCAGCGAGGCCAGGCCCTCGAGGCGCGCGCCGCCCTCCTCCGCGGCGACATCCATCAGGCCGTCGATCATCTTCTTGCCGAAGAGCTGAAAGACCCGTTCCCGGAGGGTCGCCACCGGCGGGCAGGCGATCGTCTCGCGGCCGCCGTGGACGAGGGTGAAGCGGACGCCGGACGCGCCCAGGGCGGCCTGGGTCACGTACTTGGCGACCGGCCCGAACTCGGACGAGGCTGACCGCAGGAATTTCCTTCGCGCCGGCAGGTTGAAGAACAGATCCCGGACCTCGACGCTCGTGCCGCGCGGAAAGGCGATGTCCGTGACGGCGACGAGGCGCTCGCCTTCGCGCTCGATCATGGTGCCCCGGTCGGCGGTGCCGTCGAAGGTCCGCAGGACGAGGCGGGAGACGGCGGCGATGCTGGCCAAGGCCTCGCCCCGGAAGCCGAGCGTCGCGATCCGCTCGAGGTCCTCCTCGCGGGCGATCTTGCTCGTCGAATGGCGGCGGAAGCAGAGGGCGGCGTCCTCGCGGTCCATGCCGGTGCCGTCGTCCTGGACCTTGACCAGGGCCTTGCCGCCGTCGGCGAGCTCGATCCGCACCGCCGTCGCCCCGGCGTCGAGGGAGTTCTCGACGAGCTCCTTGACGACCGAGACCGGCCTCTCGATGACCTCGCCGGCAGCGATCTTCCGGGCGACGTCGTCCGGCAGGAGATGGATCTTCCTCATCCGACGACCTCGCCTTCCGTCCGGAGCGGCAGGACGCGGCCGATCCTGACCCGGACGAGGTCCCGGCGGGACGCCGGAGCGAAGGGGACGTCGACCGGGATGCCGTTGTCCGTCAGGACCCCGGTCCCCCGCCTCGACCGCCCGATGACGACGGCCTCGAGCTCGCGTCCCAGGAACCTCCGGCGGAAGCGGAGGTCCTTCATGGACGAGAGCCGCCGCAAGGCCCAGGCCCGGGCCGTGACGACGCCGTCGGCGATCCGGGGCCGTGGCCACGACGGCGTCCCCGGCCGCGGCGAATACGGGAAGACGTGAAGATAAGTCAGCGGCGACGCGTCCAGGAATCCCCTCAGCTCGTCGAATTCGCGGTCCGTCTCCCCGGGGAACCCGACGATGACGTCCGCGCCGAGGGCGGCGTCGGGCGCGAGGCGCCCGAACTCCGCCAGGATCCGGCCCTGCGAGCCGGCGTCTCCCGGGCGGCCCATCGACCGGAGGACGCGCCCGGAAACGTGCTGGAGGGAGAAATGGAAGTGCCGGCAGATCCTGCCGTCCCCGGCGAGATGGCCGATAAGGGCGTCATCGACGAGGTTCGGGTCCAGTGAGCTCAGGCGCAGCCGCGCCGCCCCTCCCGCCTCCCCGACGCTTCGAAGAAGATCGACCAGCGACCGCTTCGGCTCCAGGTCACGCCCGTAGGACGCGAGATGGATCCCGGCCAGGACGATCTCCCGGAAACCCCGCTCCGATAGGCGGCCGACGGCGGCCGCGACCTCCTCGGGCGGGACGCTCGAGCTTCTCCCGCGCACGCCCGGGACGACGCAGAAGGCGCAGCGATTGTCGCAACCGTCCTGGACCTTGAGCGTGGCCCGGGCCCGGAACGGCGCGTCATCGGCGGAGTCGGGCGAGGTCCGAGTTCCCGGCCCGGTCCGCGCCGTCCTGTCCCCGCCCCGGAACCGCCGGGCCGCCGCGATCCCGGTCACCGTGTCGGCGACCCGGCCCTTGGCGCTCGCCGGCAAGACGGCGACGACGTTCGGCAGTCCCGCGAGCTCCCCGGGCGCCCGCTCGGCGTAGCACCCGGCGACGACGACGCCCGTCCCCGGGCTCTCGCGGCCGATGGACCGGATGAACTTGCGGACGTCGCGGTCGGCCCGTCCGGTCAGAGTGCACGAGTTGATCAGGACGAGGTCGCTCCGGCCGCAGTCCGGCTCAAGCTCCAGGCCCCGCGCGCGGAGGGCGTCGGCCCAGGCGAAGGCCTCGGCCTGATTGACGCGGCAGCCGAAGGTCCGGACGGAAACGGAAGGCATCGCCGCGGTCTAGAGCTTCTCTTTGAGCGTGACGGAGGCGGCCTCGACCTGGGCGGCCATCTTGGCCCGGTGGGCGTCCAGCTTCTTCCGGAGCCCGTCGTCCTTGAGGGCCAGGACCTCGACGGCGAAGAGGGCCGCGTTGGTGCCGCCGGGCTTGCCGATGGCCATGGTGGCCACGGGGATGCCCTTGGGCATCTGGGCGGTCGAGAGGAGCGCGTCCAGGCCGGCCAGAGCCTCGCTCTCGACCGGGACCCCGATGACGGGCCTGACCGTGTGCGCGGCGACGACGCCGGCCAGGTGGGCGGCCTTCCCGGCCACGGCGATGAAGACCTCGACGCCGGCCGCTTCCGAGGTCCTCACCAAGGCCAGCGTCCGCTCCGGCGAGCGGTGGGCCGAGGTCACCTCGATCCCGAAGGGGACGCCGAAGTCCTTGAGCACGCCGAGGCCGGCCTCGATCGTGCCGAAGTCCGATTCGCTGCCCAGCAATACCATGACCTTCATCCCCGCTCCTCCTTCACCGCGCCGATGTCCCGGCGGTAATGCATGGCCTCGAAATAGACCCGGCCGCAGGCCTCGTAGATCTTGCCCATCGTCCCGGCCAGGTCGTTCTCCGAGGCGCAGACGCCGAGGACGCGGCCGCCCGTCGTCAGATAAGCGTCGTTCACGAACTTGGTCCCGGCGTGAAAGACCGTGACGCCGGGGACGGCCTGGGCTTCGGCCAGGCCGGTGATCGCCTTGCCCTTCTCGTAGTGGACGGGGTAGCCGCCCGAGGCCACGACGACGCAGCCCGATGGCTTGGGCGACCAGCGGACCTCATGCCTGAGGACGTCCTCCTCGACGGCCGCCATCAGGAGCTCGACGAGGTCGCTCTCGAGACGGAGCATCTGGGGCTGGGTCTCCGGATCGCCGAAGCGGCCGTTGAACTCGAGGACGCGGGGGCCGGCCTCGGTGATCATCAGGCCCGCGTAGAGGACGCCCTTGAACTTACGCCCCTCCTCGAGGAGCCTCGTGACGGCCGGCGTGATCACGGTCGCGAGGACCTCGTTGAAGAGCTTCTCGGTCATGAGCGGCGACGGCGAAATGGCCCCCATGCCGCCCGTGTTCGGTCCCTTGTCCCCGTCGTAGGCAGCCTTGTGGTCCATGGCCGTCACGAGCGGCTGGACCCGAAGGCCATCGGAGACGACGATAAACGAGACCTCCCGGCCGCGGAGGAACTCCTCGATGACGATCCTGCGGCCGGCCGCGCCGAACTTCTTCTGGACGAGCATCTCGCCGGCCGTGTCCTCCGCCTTCTTCGGCGTCGGGCAGACGACGACACCCTTGCCCGCCGCGAGGCCGTCGGCTTTGACGACCACGGGATAGCCGAACTCGCCCGAGGCCAGGATCTTCTTGGCCTGGTCGAAGCTGTCGGCGACCTTGAACCGGCCGGTGGGGATGCGGTGACGCTCCATGAACTCCTTGGCGAAGACCTTGCTGGCCTCGATCTCGGCCGCCTTCTTCGAGGGACCGAAGACCGCCAGCCGCCGCTTCTCGAACTCGTCGACGAGGCCCATCGTCAGCGGGACCTCGGGGCCGACGACCGTCAAGCCGATCCTCTCCCGCTCGGCGAAATCGGCCAGCCCGGCGATATCCGTCTCCGCCAGGGGGATGTTCTCGGCGACGAGCCTCGTCCCGCCGTTCCCCGGCGCGCAGTAAACCTTTTCGGCGCGGGGGCTCTGGGCGATCTTCCAGGCCAGGGCGTGCTCGCGGCCGCCGGAACCGACGATCAGGATCTTCATGTCAGGCTCCCGCGGCCCGGCGGAGGTTGTCCGCGAACAGGGCCGCGTAGCTGGGGTCCGGGACGGCAGCGGCCAGGATCCGGGCCGCGATCGGCAGGGCTTCGGCCGGCGGCAGCGTGAAGCCCATGGTCAGAAAACCCTTGCGGTAGCGGGCCACTTCGGCGCCGGCCGCTTGATCGCGGATGATGACATCACTCATCAGGCCGGCCAGCCGGTCGAAGTCCTTCTCCACCATCCCGAAGCGGGTCATCTCCTGGACGCCCAGGCGGATGCCGCTCGACTCGAGGAACGTCGCGTCGTCGGGCAGGGCCTGGTAATTGGTCAGGATGTTGTTGTCTTCGAGGCGCTTGGCGATATCCATGCCCGGACCGAAGGCTTTGACCCGGATGATGACCTGGTGCGTCTCCGTGTAGCCGTCGGCGGCGTCCCCTTCGACCGGAATGCCCTGGGCGTGAAGGGCTTTGGCCAGGGCTCTGGCGTTGGCCCGGACCTGTTTTTGGAACGGCTCCTTGAACGCGGTCATTTCGTAGGAGGCCATGAGCAGGCCGAGGAGGGTGCCGAGGTGGTGGTTGCTCGTCGACCCGGGGAAGGCCCGCCCTTTGATCTCGGTCCAGAGCGGCCGCAAGGGCGATCCCTTGGGGAAATTTCCGGCCACGAGTCCGCGCTGGGTGCCGAAGAAAGTCTTGTGGGTGCTCCCGGTGACCAAATCCGCACCCTCGTCGAAGGGGGCCTGGAAGGCCCCGTAGAGTCCGAGGACATGGGCCATGTCGAACATCAGGACGGGCCGGTTTTTCCAGTCCTTGACGATGTCGGCCACGAAGCGGACGGGTTCCTTATAGAGGAACATGCTCTTTCCGAAGACGATGAGCTCGGGCTTATGGGCTTCGAGGAGCGCGGCCAGCCGGGCCGTGTCGGGCTTGTAGGGATTGTCCTTGAGGACGGGCAGGTTGACGACCCGCTCTTTGCCGGTCGCGGGGTCCTCCTCGACGTAGTTGAAGAGCGCGCCCATGGGCTGGGCGCTGAGGTGGCCGCCGTAGATGAGCTCATTGTTGAAGACGAGGCGCAGGCGGCGGGACAGCTGGCCCTCGGCCCGGCCGCGGTTGAGGAACTTGACCAGGCCCTTGAAGACGACCTCGTTGGCCATCTGGCCGCTGATCGGACGGAGCTCGACATCGGAGCACCCGAAATAGGCTTCGAGCTCCCTCTGGGCCTCGACTTCGACGTCGCGGATGAAATCCGTGCCCTGGTAGAAATAGACCTCGTACCCCTTCATCGTCCGGTGCTCGGCGTAGCGGCCGGCCGGGTCGGCGATCTCGCACATCTTGACGAGAAGCGACGGGGTCGACTCCGAGGGGATGAGGTTGAAGCAGTCGCGCTGGCGCCAGGCGCTGTTCCTCTCGGTCCGGGCGGCCAGGCCCCGGACTTTCTCGGCGAAAGTGGGCATGGGACCCTTCCTTATTTGAAATTCTGGTCTTCGATGTCGCGGATCTTCTGGACCCGGCGGGCGTGGCGGCCGCCCTCGAAGTCCGTCTCCAGCCAGACCCGGACGATGGCCAGGGCGGCCTCCAGGCTGTGGGTCCGTCCCCCGAGGCCCAGGCAGTTCGAGTCGTTGTGGCTGCGGCTCACCTCGGCCGCGTATTCGCTCGCGCAGGGGGTTGCCCGGATGCCCTTGAACTTGTTGGCCACGACGGCCATGCCCAGGCCCGTGCCGCAGACGAGGATGGCCCGGTCGCAAGCCCCGGCGACGACGGCCCGGGCGGCTTTGGCCCCGTAATCGACGTAGTCGACGGTCTCTCCCGGCCCGCAGCCGAAGTCCTCGAACGGGACGCCGCGGTCGCGGAGGTAGGCCGCGACGCCGGCCTTGAGCGCGTAGCCGGCATGATCCGAGGCGAGGGCGATCTTCATTTCTCGAGGAGCCTCGACGCTTCGGGCATGACCTCGATCGCCTTCCGGACGACGGGGTCGTTCCGCCGCGAGACGCGGATGCCGGCGTCCACGCCCCAGATGGCCCCGGCGATCTCGCGCTCGAGCTCGGCGCGGATCTCCGGCTCGGCCTCCCGGAACGTCTTCTCGTCGACCTCGACCTTGCGCGTCCCGAGGTACTTGCGGAAATCGGCCACGACCTCGTCGTTTACGATGAACGACGCGCCGACCTGGACGCGTCCGGCCGCGGCGGCCCCGGCGTCCGGGGGGTCCTGGGGGAAGACGAACTTCCGGCCGAGGTCGGTCTGGTGCTGGACGAACCGCCGGGCGTAGGCGAAGAAGGCCCCGCTCATGAGGAGCCGGCGAGTGAACGGCTTGAGGAGGGAATGGACGGCGTAATCGGGGGTGATGCCGCCCTGGCCGAGAACCTTGCGGCCGCCGTCGGTGTAGCGGACCTCGCGGCTCTCGTCGGGCGCCCGCTTGCTCAAGAAGTAGTCGTCGAGCTGGGTGTAGTCGCGCTGGATGGACCGCCCGCTCGGCGTCAGGTACTTGGCCACGGTCAGGGCCACGGCCATGTTCGGGGCCAGCGGGAAGACCGTCTGGACCAATCCCTTGCCCCAGGAGTCCTCGCCGACGATGAGCCCGCGGTCGTGGTCCATGACCGCGCCGCTGACGATCTCGGAGGCGCTGGCCGTGCTCTGGTCGATGAGGATGACGAGGGGCAGCTTCTCGTACTGGTCGTTCAGGTAGGCCGGGAACTCGCGGTCGTACGCCCGGTTCCGGCCCTTCATGGAGACGATGAGCGATCCTTTGGGTAGGAAGAGGTCGGAGATCTCGACGGACGGCGAGAGGGCGCCGCCCGCGTTCAGGCGGAGGTCGAGGACGAGGTTCTTCATCCCCTGCGCGCTGAGCTTGATCAGGGCCTCCTCGAGCTCGCGCGGGGTTTCCTCGCCGAAATTCCGGACATAGACATAGCCGATGCCGTCCTCGAGGAGGAAGGCGTACGGAACGCTCAGGAGCGGGATCTCTTCGCGGGCGATGGTGAGATCGAACGGCTTTTCCCCCTCGCGGACGAAGGTGATGGTGACTTTCGTGCCCTTCTCGGTCCCGCGGAGCTTCTGCATGGCGTCGTAGCTCGAGAGCGGCACCGTCGACTCGCCGTCGATGTGAGAGATGATGTCGCCGGGGAGGATGCCCAGGCGATGGGCCGGCCCGCCTTCGATCGGCGAGATGACGACGATATTCTCGCCCTGCTTCTGGATCTGCATGCCCGTGCCGTAGTACTTGCCCGTGTAGTCCTCGCGCATCCGCGAGAAGCTCGAGGGATCCAGGAAATAGGAGTGGGGGTCGAGGGTATCGAGAGTGCCCTTGATCGAGGCGATGGCCAGGGCCTCCTCGTCAAGCGTCTTGTAATAGCTCTGCTCGAGGATGCCGGCGATCGACCGGGCCTTCAACAGGGAGGCCGTCCAGAGGTCCTGGTCGTGGGAGGGGACCTGCAGAAGGGCGAGAGCCGTCAGAACGAGCGGAACGAGCCGTTTTTTCATAGACTTCACGTGTCCTCAATTTTATCACCGCCCGCCCCCCAAGTAAAGCCGCCGGGACTGTCCCCGGAGGGGACTGTCCCTCTTGCGGGGACACGTACCTCCGGAACATGTCCCCTTGGGAGCTTTGGCCCCAGGCATGGCCGTGCTATAATACCGGCTCGAGACGGACATGTTTGGCAGCATCGGACCCGCGGAGCTCATCCTCATCTTCGTTGTCGCCCTGCTCGTCTTCGGCCCCAAGAAGCTCCCCGAGATCGGGCGGTCGGTCGGCAAGGCCCTCCGGGAGTTCAAGAGGACGTCCGACGAGATCAAGGGCCGCATCGAGGAGGAGATCGAGGCGTCCGAGCTCAAGGACATCCGCAAGGACATCCGGTCCGGGGTCGACGATCTCCGGTCGAGCGTCGATCAGGTCGCGGCCGAGGTCAAGCGCGTCCCCGAAGAGATCACGAAGGATATCAAGGACCATGAGACTGGGGAAGGGCCGAAAGTCACCTGACGAGATGACCTTCCTCGAGCATCTGGAGGATCTCCGGAAGCGGCTCTTCTATTCCGCGATCGCCCTCATCGCGGGCTTTTTCCCCTGCTGGATTTTCCGGGAGAAGTTCTTCGAGATCCTCTCCCGCCCGGTCATGCAGTATCTGCCGCCCGGAACGAAGTTCTCGTTCCTGACCCTGACCGCGCCGTTCATGATGTACCTGAAGATCGCCTTCCTGGCTTCGCTGTTCTTCACGGCGCCGTTCATATTCCTCCAGATCTGGTATTTCGTCGCCCCCGGCCTCTTCCAGAAGGAGAAGAAGTACGTCATTCCGTTCGTCCTGATGACGACGCTCTTCTTCTCGCTCGGCGCCGCCTTCGCCTATTTCGCCGTATTCCCCTGGGCGTGCCGCTTCTTCCTGACCGTCGCCAAGGACTTCCAACCCGTCCTCACCCCCGACCAGTACCTCGGCTTCGCGATGAAGGTGCTCCTCGGCATCGCCCTCGTCTTCGAGCTGCCCACGCTCATCTTCTTCCTGGCCAAGATGGAGCTGGTCACGGCCGGCTGGATGATCCGGAATTTCAAGTACGCCGTGCTCGTCGTCTTCATCGTCGCCGCGGTCATCACCCCGACGCCCGATCCCGTCACCCAGAGCATCGTGGCCGTGCCGATGCTGGCCCTCTACGGTCTCGGGATCCTCATCGCCCTGGTCGTTGGGCGGGGCAAGGCCAAGGCCCGGCGGGCGGGGACCGAGACGGCCGGCTAACGGGGAGGGACCGCCCATGGACGGACGCCTGATCATCGGCAACGCGCGCATCGAGACGGACCGCAAGCTCGTCTCCGAGAACCCGGCCACCCTGGAGCCCGTGGGCGAGGTCAGCCTGGCCACGCCCGAGCTCTGCCGCACGGCCATCCTCGCGGCCAAGGACGCCTTTCCAGCTTGGCGCTGGCTCGACCCCCGGGAGAAGAGGGCCATCCTCAAGCGGGCCGAGAACATCCTGGCCCGGCGGGCGTCCGAGGCCGCCCGGCTCATCGCCATGGAGAAGGGCTCGCCCTATCCCGAGTCCCTGTCCGTCGAGGTCTTCGGGGCCCTCCAATCCCTCAACTACTACGGCCGGAACCAGGGCCGCCTGCTCCGGCCCGGGCGGGCCGGGCATCACACCCCCCTGTTCTTCAACAAATCGGGGTCGTTCCATTTCCACCCCCTCGGCCCGACGCTCATCATCTCGCCCTGGAACTTCCCCTTTCTCATCCCCGTCTGCGACATCCTCAGCGCCCTGACCGGCGGCAACACGGTCGTCTTGCGGCCGTCGACGACGACGCCGCTCATCGCCCTGTTCATCGGCGAGATCTTCGTCGAGGCCGGCCTGCCGCCGGGCGTCCTCAATGTCGTCGTCTGCCGCGTGCCCGAGGCCGAGGCCATGATCGTCGACCGCGACGTCCAGACGGTCATGTTCACCGGGAGCGTCGGCGTCGGCAAGCGGGTCGTCGAGCTCTGCAGCCGGAACCTGACCAACCTGTCCCTCGAGCTCGGCGGCAAGGACCCGATGATCGTCCTCGAGGACGCCGACCTCGAGCGGGCCGCCCGGGGGGCGGTCTGGACGGCTTTCATGAATTGCGGCCAGAGCTGCGGCTCGATCGAGCGGGTCTACGTCGCGAAAGAGATCGCCGACGCGTTCACGGCCCGGGTCGTCGAGCTGGCGAAAGGGGTCCGGGTCGGCAACCCCCTCGACGAAGGCGTCGACATGGGCCCGATGGCCACGGCCGGCCAGCTCAAGGTCGTCGAAGAGCACATCGCCGACGCTCGGGAGAAAGGCGCCTCGGTCCCGGTCGGGGGCGGGCGCGTCGCGGGCCTGGCCGGCCATTTCATCGAGCCGACCGTTCTCACCGGGGTCGACCACACGATGCGGTGCATGACCGAGGAGACCTTCGGGCCGACGCTCCCCATCATGCCCTTCGGCAACGACGACGAGGCCGTCGCCCTGGCCAACGACAGCGACTACGGGCTGACGGCCTCGGTCTGGACCCGCGACCGGAAGCGGGCCGCCTGGTTTGCCGACCGGCTGGAGGCAGGCTCGGTCACGGTCAACGACCACATGTACTCGTTCGTCGAGCCCCGGGCCATCTGGGGCGGCATCAAGCAGACCGGCATGGGGCGGTCCCACGGCCCCTTCGGCCTGCACGAGCTCGTCAATATCAAGTACGTCGGCATGGACTTTTTCCGCAAGAAGGCGCAGACATGGTGGTTCCCGTACGACCGGAGCCTCGCGGGGATCATGGAAAAGGCCGTCGCGCTCTTCCATGGCCGGAGCCGGCGGGCGCGGTTCCGGGCCGCCCTGGGGCTCCGCAAGGAGTGGCGGCGCATCGTTGAGACGGCCCCTCTCCTGAATTATCTCCTCGCCCTGCCCAGGATCCTGAAGAAGTGAAGACGCCGCCGCGGCTCATCGGACTGACGGGGACCAACGGGGCCGGCAAGGGCGAGGCCGCGGCGTATTTTGCGACAAAGGGATACGCCTATTTCTCGCTGTCGGACGTCATCCGGGACGAGCTCCGCGAGCGGGGCGAGGCCCCGAGCCGCGACAACATGATCCGGGCCGGGAACGAGCTTCGCGAGCGCTTCGGCCCCGACGTTCTGGCCCGACGGACGATGGCCAAGGTCGGGGGCGGAGAGCGGGCCGTCATCGACAGCATCCGCAACGTCCAGGAGATCGCCTTCCTGCGCCGGCAGGAGGGCTTCGTCCTCCTGGCCATCGACGCCCCCCCCGAGACGCGGTTCGCCCGGGTAGGCGTCCGCGGCCGGGACGAATCGGCCGGGGACCTCGAGGCCTTCCGGAAAAAGGAAGAGGAAGAGCGCGCCGGCGGGGCGTCGGCCCAGCAGATCGAGGCCTGCATGGCCGCGGCCGACCGGATCGTCATCAACGACGGGACCATCCCGGAATTCCGCCGCAAGCTCGAGGAGGTCGCATGACGCCGCCTAGAACGTCCAAGGACCAATATTACCTGGGCATCGCCAAGGAGGTCTCGAACCGGAGCACGTGCTTCCGGAGGTCCATCGGGGCCATCATCGTCCGGGACGACCAGATCATCTCGACGGGCTATGTCGGCGCGCCGCGCAAGACCCGGGACAGCCTCGAGCACGGCTTCTGCCTGCGGGACAGGCTGGGCATCCCCCACGGGCAGCGCTACGAGCTCTGCCGGAGCGTCCACGCGGAGCAGAACGCCATCATCAACGCCGCCCGGGCCGGGGTCAGCCTGCTCGGCGGCGACATGTACATCTACGGCAGCGCGCCGGGCGGAATCGCCCCGATCAGCGCCTTCCCCTGCTACATCTGCAAGAAGATGCTGATCAACTGCGGGCTCGGGCGGGTCGTCTGCTCGACGGCCGACGGCGGCGCCCAGATCTTCCGGATCGAGGAATGGATCC
>MEYC01000033.1 GCA_001775715.1 Candidatus Aminicenantes bacterium RBG_16_66_30
GCGTCACCTGGAGCCAGGGCCACATCCGCGATGAACGGTCCGATATGCACATCAGCCATTGGCTGAGGAATGCGGGCGTTCCGTTCGACGGCGACGAAGACCGTTCCGCGCCTTTCCTGGACGATCGCGCAGGGCGCTCCGGCTGGCGGGAGATGTCCGTGCCGCCGCGGCCATGGCTGCCCCTTCCCGCGGAAAGACGCGAAGATCGTCCTGGATAAGGAACCCGGGGAGCTAAGCCTTGGTCGATCCCATCATCGTCGCGTTCCTCTTCCTGAGCCTCCTGGCCAACATTCTCCTTCCCCTGAATTCATGGGTATACGTCCGCTTCACCTACCCGCGCTGGCGCCGGCGGATCCCGGGAGAGCCCGCTTTCCCGGTCAACCTCGTCGTTCCCTGCAAGGGGACGAACGAGCACCTGCCGGATAACCTCCGCGCGATCGCCGCCCAGGACTACCCAGCGCTCACGGTGAGGTTCGTGACCGACACCGCCGACGATCCGGCCGTCGCCGCGATCGAGGCCGCGATCCGGGAAACGGGCCGGGGCACCCATCTCGTCGCCGGCGTCGACGAGCTCACGTGCGGTAAGAACCAAGCGGAGCTGGCCGCCATCGCCGCCGACACAGCGAGCGAGGTCCACCTCATCTGCGATTCCGACCTTCGGCCGGCCCCGGATTTCGTCCGGGAGATGGTGCGCCCCTACCTCGATCCTTCCGTGAATGTGACCTGCTCGGGCCGCCGGATCGTCCCGGACCGGTCGAGCTTCGTGGCCCTCACGTATACGGTGGCCTTGGGCTTCGCCACGATGTTGCTCGCCTTTCGGCCCGTCACCTATGTATGGGGAGGGTGTTTTTCCTTGCGCCGGCGGGCCTTCCTCGAGTGGGATATCGCCCGGCTGTGGCGGGGCACCGAGGACGACGACCTGGTGCTGTGCAACGCGATGAACGAGCGTCGGCAGAAGCCGGTCTTCGTCCCGACCGCCGTAAGCCCCAGTTATGAGACCTTCGCGTCGGTCCGGAGCCTCCTGCGCTGGCTGATCCGTCAGGGCCAGACCGCCCGGCTCCATTACCGGCCCGTGTGGCTGCTCCTGTTCCTCGTGGAAGCGGCGCTTTGTCTCGGCTCCCTGGGAGCCGCGGGCTGGGGCGGGTTCGCGCTGGCGACGGGCGGTTTTTCCTGGCAAGCCGCGGCCGCGCTGGCTTCGGTGTCCCTGATCCCGCTCGGCGGCCTGCTGGCGAAAGCCCCCTATCGCGAACGCCGGGACATGCCGCTCTGGCTCTGGGCGCTTCTCCCGATCTTCAGCCATGTCATCGTGGCCCTGGCCTTCGGGCTGGCCGTCAAGCCGACCATGCGCTGGGGGAACAAGATCCTGGAGTTCAACAAAGACGGCACGATCCGGGCGGTCCGGAGCTCTCAAAGATAAGGGCGGTCGTAGATCCTCTTTTGGGCGCCGTGCTTCCGGAGCAGGCTCCGGAAGCCCCAATTCGCGGCCAGGCGATAGAGACGCCGCGGCATCAGCGGTTTGGCTATGAGAGCCTCGGCCTCTGCGGGGACGGGGTCTCCCGAGAGGAGCGATGCGGCGGCCGTATCGAGGGCCTTGACGACGTTGCGGAGCATGCCGCCGGCTTTTTCCAGGGACCGCCCGCCGACCGCCCCGCCCATGCCGAAGGCCAGAGCTCCCGCCCATTGGAATCCCGTCTCCCGGGCGAACTGCCGCATGATGGCGACCGCCGGCCGGGTTTGATGCGTTTCGGGGAATCCGCATTGTACGATGGCGACCAGCCTCTGGGCGAGGGGCCCCGCCCACGGCGTGGCGCCTTGGGCCCCCCGCTTCCGGTCGGCCAGGAGCTCGAGCGTCTGGATGAGCGGGGCGGGCAGCTGGTCGACGTAGAGGGGGAAGGAGACGATGATGATGTCGGACTCGTCAACGGCCTTGTACAGCCGATGCCGCTCTTCCGAGGACCGGAGGGCCGCCGCGACGGTCGTCTCCACGACCTCCGTCCCGCCCGCCTCGAGCCGGCCCAGGAGGCGGCTCCCCAGGTTGTAAGAGGTGCCGGCTTTCCCTTTCGGGCTGCCGACGATGAGCAGGGCTTTCATATCGCCGCCTCGGCCGCTTGGAGCAGGCCTTTCATGCGTCCGGCGATCCCGTCCTCCTCGCCGTCGTGAAAGACGTGCGATTCCGTCAGGACGCTGTCCAGGTTGAGGGCGTTCCTCCCGACGAGGTGACGGAATATCCCTTCGGCCTCGGGGTCCGCCGCCGGCAGGGTCCCGAGGACGATCAGACCGCGCCGTTTCTGGTAGCGCTGCGGATGATGGGCCTCCCCCCGCCTTGTGGTGAAGAAGGGGAGGCTGTTGGGGATGAAGCGGTCGAGCGCCTTTTTGAGGGCCGGGGAATACCCTCCGAACGTGACCGGCGTGATCCAGACCTGGAGCTCGGACGCCGCCATGGCCCGCAGGACCGGCTCCTGATCGTCCTTGATGGCGCAGGTCCCGGGATGCTTCAGCCAGCAGGCGAAGCAGCCCTGGCAGGGCTTGATGGCGAGCGCGTCGAGCTCGAAGGCCGTGACGGCATGACCTTTGAGGCGGGCTTCGCCGGCGGCCGCCGCCGCGATCTTCCGGCAGGCCGCGCCGCGGGTGTCGCGCGGTCCGCCGTCGAGGATGAGGACATTCATCACGAGACGACGTCGACCGACAGCGGGAACTTGGACAGGTGCTCGCACCCGCCGGCGCGGATGACGATGGGATTCTCGTAACGGAACCCGATGTTCTCCTCGGGGCAGGCGTACTGCATGGCGCAGATCAGCAGCTCGCTCTCCCGGTAGCGGTGGTCCGGGTTCGTCCAGTAGGGGAAGGGCCCGTCGTTCATTCCGATCCGCCATTCGTCGCCCATCAGGCCGATGCCGTGCTCGAATCCCGGGACCATATAATCGGCGAAGCCGCGGCTCTCGGCGAAGCCGATCATCTTCTCGGCCAGCTCGGAGGGGCTGAGGCCTGCCCGGTAGGTCCGGAGGGTCAGGTCGACGATGTCGGTGAAGTTGCGGGCATGCCAGAGCTGCCGGTCGCTCGCCGGCGCGATGAGGTAATTGTGGGAATGGTCCCCGAGGCCGAGCATGAACATGGCGTGGATGTCGACCATGAGCGGCTCGCCGGCCCGGAGCTCGCGGCGCGACGCCGGCGTGCAGGCGCCGCCGGTGAAGCCCGTCCGGTAGCCCGAGGCGATCTCGTTGCCTCCGGTGAACGACCACTCCCACTCGCTCCCGGCCTTCCGCATGGCCAAGGCGGCCAGGCCGGCGATCTCCGTCTCGGTGCGGCCCTTCCAGCCGCCGCCGCGCAGGGCGTCGAAGACGGCTTGGTGCCCGACATCGACGATCCGCGAGGCCTCGCGGAAGCGGGCGATCGTCCCCGCGTCCTTGACAAGCGAGAGCCGGTCGACGAGGTCGTGGGCGTTAAAGATGACGGACCCCGCGAGGGCGTCGTGGAAGCGCTCGAACTCGTAATGGGTCAGGTTGCCTTCCGGCAGGTAGTTCGACATGCCGCTCTCGATGCCGACGCGGCCCTTCCGGCCCCTGACGAGGTCCTTGATGAAATCGGCGATGAGCTCGATCTGGTCTTGGCCGCCCATCGGGGCGAACCCGAAGACCCGGTCCTCGGGGAGCCAGGTCTCGTCGGCGACGCGCGCGGCGTCGATGACGAAAGTGAAGGCGGCCGGCGGGCCCTCGGACGGGACGACGACGAAGCTCCTCCAAGGACAGAACGTATCGAGGAGCCAGGACAGCGTCCGGAGCCGGGAGCCGAGATAGACGTCGATCCCGGCCCGGGCCATCTCCGCCTGCAGGGCCCGGACGCGGCCGGGAAAATCGATGAAGTACGGACTGGCGGGATCGAGGGGCTTCATCGTTCCTTCCTCAGTAGACGGCGGGGATGCCGGCCAGGACCTTGTTCAGCCGGTCGGCGATGGCCGCCAGCTTCAGGGCCTTGATCATGTTGCCCTTGAGCTTGAGCTTCCCCGTCATGAGGGCCTTTTGGGCCCCCAGCTCGGCCCGCGAGATCTGGGCGAAGACGTCGTAGGCGCCGGTGATGAGGAACTCGGCCTCCGGGGGCTCGCCGGTCCCCAGCGCGAGCTCGGTCAGGGCGCCGGCGTCGAAGCGGAAGAGCAGATGCTTCGACCCGCCGCCCGGGCAGTCGAGGTAGACGTTGGACATGGACGAGGTGATGTGGTTCATCCGCTCGGGCGTCAGCTCCGACTTTAGCCGCCGTTCCGCCTCGGCCCGCCATTCTTCGGTCAAGTACTGCAGGGGGGACATGAGGATCTCCTTCCAGGCCCCTTTATATAGAACAGGAATAAAGGCCTGTCAAATCGCCGCGCCGGGAAGGGATCCGGGCGGATTCATCATCACCATTCTTCTCGGTATTGGCGGGTCCTTCGCGGCGACCTACATTGGACAACGCCTCGGCTGGTATCACCAAGGCCAGCCGGCCGGGTTCATCGGTGCGGTTCTTGGAGCCATCCTGATCCTCATCGTTTACCGACTGATCAAGAGGAGATAACGGCGGGATCTTGGGGCAGTCCCTATCCTATCTAACAGGACAAGTGCTGTTTTACCGGCCATTTCCTCGGGCACGGAAGCCGCCCGGGGGATCTCTTCGGAGGCCTTCATTCGCCGATCGCCTGAAGTCCCGCCCTTTTCCAGAGGGGAAACCGATTTCCTGGCATTCCGCGAGTGCAGAAAGATCCTGGCATGAAAACGGCATATTTAGGATAGGGTAGCCGCTCACCGGTCCAGGTGCCATCCCAAGAGGGCCAAGAAAAGGACGGCGAGAGGCAAAAGAGAAGCAGGAGGAACGTCCCAATGATGTGGCTGAAGGGCCGGACTGCAAGACGGATATACGGAATCCTCGCAGGCTTAGGGCTGATGACTTCCGGACTCCTTCCTGCTCAAGTCTTTAAATACAAAAAGAGCCAACCTGAAAAGGGGCATTTGATCCAGACCGTCCCCTTCGAAAAATGGCTGCAGAGAAATTATTGCGGCCCGGCCTGTCTAGCCATGGTGCTCAACTCATGGGATGAAACGCGATCCTTCAGCCAGCGAAAGATCGCGGATGAGATCTTTGATTCCGGAAGCCAGGCGACCTATAACTCCGAGCTGGTCCTGTTTCCGCGAACCAAGGGATTCGAGAGCTACTCGTTCCAGGGTAACCTGCAGATCCTGAAGGATTTGGTCGCAAAAGACATCCCCGTGATCGTCCTGACCAAGACCATCAAGCAGGTCGCTAAAGGACACTACCGGGTGGTCATCGGGTTCGATGATGACGAGAACCAGATCATCTTTCACGACCCCCTTTTCGGAGGCCGGAGGGCCATGAGGACCAAGGCGTTCATGAAGGTCTGGGAGCTCGGAAAGGGGCGGAACCAGTCCCGGTGGATGATGGCCGTTGTCCCCGGTCAAAGCCCGTTCCCTTTTCCCACCCTGCAAAACGACCCGCTGACCTCCATCAACTTGGCCACGGCCTTTTACCGGCGGTCGGATTTTTCGAGGTCGAGAGAGCAGTGGGAAAAGGTCAGGGAATCGCTCGGCCGAGATCCCTATCCCCTGTACAGCCTGGGCATGGTCAGCCTGCGACAAGGCCGGCTCGACGAGGCCGAGGCCTATGCCCTTGAAGCCCTCAACCTGGACGCGAAGAGCGCTTACGCCCATAACGTCCTGGGTCTGGCCTACGCCAATCAAGGGAAGATGCTTCCGGCTCTCCAGTCCCTCGGTCAGGCCCTCCAGCTTGCCCCCAAGGAGGGGTTTATACGAACACATTATCTACAAGTCAGGGCCATCTACATCGAGAAAGCCCGGCTTGAATACAATCAAAAGAAGGAGAAGTCGAATGAGAAGACAGGTTAAGATCGCAAGTGTCCTGCTGATGGTCGTTCTGCTCTCGACCATGGCCGCCGCCGCCGTTCAGAAGCCCGCGGATCAGCAGAAAGGGACGACGAGTCAGCTCGTCATCGGCGCCCAGGACGTGATCACGGCGTCGGATGCCGGAGGTGGCGCTCTCGCCACGAGAGATATCATCATCATCATCGCCGTCATGGTCGGGGTCATCCTCCTGATCCTGGTCCTGTAACCGGGCGTTCTCGGCGGCCCTCCTCCTGCCGAAGATCTGGCGAGGGGCTTTCCTCTCGAGTGATCTTATCTCCTGGGGGCGTCCTCCGCCGGCCCATGAGCCCTGCCGAAGGCCGAGGATATCGGGGAGCCGTCGTCCCGGATGAAGGACCTTGTCCAGGGTGGAGATTCCGATCGCTCGTCAGGAGAGATGAAACATGAAGAACCGCAAGCGAAAATTGCTGTGGATCGCTCGGGGGGTCGGCCTGGCCCTCGTCGTCCTGATCATCCTCGTCCTTCTTTTCGGCGCCAAAGCTCTCAAATCCCGGGCCGAGGCGATCGCTTCGAGGTTTCTTCAAATGGATGTCCGTGTCCGGGGCGGGGCGAGCGTCTCCCTTTTTCCGGTCTTCAGCGTTTCGCTCGCGGACGTCGCCGTCCAGAACGGCGGGGCCGATGTGGCGACGGTGGCGCGCGTGAAGGTCGGGCTCAAGCTCCTGCCCCTCCTAACGGGCAGGATCAGGATCAGCCGGATGGAGCTCGCCGAACCCGTCGTCTCCATTGTCCGGCAGAAGGACGGAGCGCTCAATATCAAAATGCGGAAAGGCAAGCCGTCGGGAAAGCGTGTAGCCTTTAAAAAGCTCGCTATCTCCGAGGGAAGCCTCCTTTATAACGACCTTCGAGCCGGCACGAAAACCGAAGGGGAAGGTGTCGATATCTCGGTCCGAGACCTATCGGCCGGGGGGATTCCGGGCGGAGACCCGTTGAGCAACCTCTCGCTCACCGGCGATATCCGGTGTCGCGCGATCAAGTCCGGGAATTTCGCGCTGACCGATGTCGCGATGAAAGCCGTGGGCAGAAGGGGCGTTGTCGATGTCAGTCATGCCGGCAAGGACGTCCTCGGCGGGACGGGGAGCGGCACGCTCCACGCGGATTTCACGGGGGCCGAGCCTCATTTCAGGATCATCTTCGCCGTGACCCGGCTCAAGATCCAGGACCTGCTTCAAGCGTCCCCGAACGCGAAGAGCCTGGAAGGGTTGGCCGTCCTTTCCGCGGATCTCGTCGCGACGGGGAAGACCGCGCTTGAAGTGAAACGGACCCTTCGCGGCCAGGCTTCCCTGAGCGGCGAGAACATCGCCCTGCACGGCCTGGATATCGACGACTTGATCTCGTCGCTCCAAAAAAGCCGTAGGTTCAACCTCGTGGACGTCGGGGCGTTCTTCCTCGCGGGCCCCTTGGGCCCGGTCCTCACAAGAGGATACCGTTTTGCCGATCTCTACCAGGAATCCCAAGGGGGAGACGGGATCATCGCCAAGCTCGTCTCGGTTTGGAAGGTCGGAAACGGCGTCGCCGAGGCGGTCGATGTCGCCATGGCCACGAAAGAACGCCGGATCGCCATGACGGGCCGGCTGAATTTCATCGACAACAGCTTTGAAGATGCGGTCGTGGCGGTCCTCGATGAAAACGGCTGCGCGGTCCTCACCCAAAAGGTCCATGGATCGTTCAGCCGCCCGGAGATCGGCAACATCAACATTCTGAGGTCCCTCACGCGTCCCCTGACGAACCTGGTCAAGAGCGCGCTGAAATTATTCGATAGCGGGCCATGCGAAGTGTTCTATGCGGGTTCCGTCGCGCCGCCTGTGCATGACAAGCGGCCGTAGCCCGTCATCGACCTCAACGACAAGGATTGCGTCTGGACATCCTTACCTCGATCGGGTCCCGACGACCGACGCCTCGATCAGCCGGTAGGCGGCCTTGAGCGACTGTCCATCCCTGTCCCGGTCGCCGAAAGGGATCGAGGCGAGGCCGAGGGCCGCCGCCTTGGGATGCGCGAAGATCCTCCGGATCGCCTTGGCCAGCTCGACGCTGGTCGGCCCTTCCGGCGCCGTCAAGGGATGGCCGGCGACCTCGGCCGGGTCGAGGACGTCCATGTCCACGTGGACGTAGATCACGTCGGTCAGCCGGCCGAGCCGGCGGACCTGCTCGTCGACCGCGGAGGACGCGGCCCGGATGTCCTCGACGCTCAGGTACTGGCATTCGGAGCGGTCGAGAAGCTCGCGCTCGAGCGGGTCGACGTCGCGCAGCCCGCCGAAAACGATGTATTTCGTCGGCAGGGCCGGATCGAGGCCGGTCTTGAGCCGCAGGCGGGTCAGGCACATCCCGGCGGCGACGGCGACATCCATGCCCCCCAGCATGCCGCTCAAAGTCGTCTCCGGCGTGTTGAAATCGGCGTGGGCGTCAAAGTAGACGAGCCCGACGCGCAGCGGCTTGAGGCCCGCAAGCCCCTCCCGCCGCTTTCCGTTGCCGGCGGAGCCTGACCGGTCGAGCGCCGGGCCCAAGCGCTGGAGCCCGGCCAGCATCCCGAGAAGATCGGTGCAATTCGTGAGCAGGCCCAAGACGAGGCCCTCTCCCTGCGCGTTCTTCGCGACGAGCGCGCCGATATGACGGCTCTCCAGAGCGTCCCGGTTCCAGGCGCCATACTCGGCCCTCTCATCCTTCGTGAGGGCGATCGTCTCCGGGCCGACGACTTCGCAGCCGAGCTTCTCGAGGAGAGGGCGGAGGCCCCCCTCGGCCATGTATTTGGGGCCGTCCGAGTCGTTCCTGACGACGGCCACCTTGAGCCTCGGCCGGGCCGGAGCGGGGGCCGAGGCCGCCATAAGGGGGACGGCCCAAGCCAGGGCCATCGCCAGAAGACCGAGACACGATGACGATCGGATCATGGGTTCTCTCCTCAATGTCGCTGCTCGGAGGCATGATAGCTTCGGCCGGCGCCTCGAATCAAGTCTTTCTCGTCCCGCTTGACAGGGTTTCGGGCCCGGGGATATTCTCCCTCCCACCGAGATGACTGCGAGGAGCCGATGATAGAGATCAGTGCCGGGACAGCCGCGGCGGGACCGCCGGCCGCGCGACCGCCGCGCATTTGGGAGATCGACTTCCTGCGCGGCCTGGCCATCATCCTGATGGTCTGCTACCATCTGCTCTTCGACCTGGGCGAGTTCGTGGGGATCGAAAGGTTCCTGGGCTGGTCCACCGACCTGTCGACCACGGCCTGGAAGATCGCGCAGAACTTCTTCGCCATCCTCTTCGTCCTCCTCTCGGGGACGAGCGGCACGCTGAGCCGGAGCAACATCCGCCGGGGCCTGCGCCTTCTGGCCGTCTCGCTCGCGGTCAGCGTGGCCACGTATATCTTCGACCCGGCTTCGGCCGTCTACTTCGGCATCCTTCAGTGCCTCGCGGTCTCGATGCTGATCTACGGCGCGGCGTTCGAAAAGGCCGGGGCGGCCGCCTGCGCCGCCTGGGGCGGGCTCGTCATCGGCCTGGCCGCGGCGCTGCCCGTCCTGAAGAGGGCCCTGGCGGTGCGGTTCGACTGGCTCCTGCCGTTCGGGATTCCCAGCCCGACTTTCTCCGCGTTCGATTATTTCCCCCTCATCCCCTGGTTCGGGGTCTTCCTCGTCGGGGCCGCGCTGGGCAAAACCGCGTACGTCTCCCGGCGCAGCCTCCTGCCTTGGCGCATGCCGCGGACGTTCGTCAACTTCGCCGGCCGCCACTCCCTTTTGATCTATATCGCCCACCAGCCCGTGATCATGGGCGTTCTCTACCTCCTGGGCCTGAACCGCTAGAGGATTCTTTTACGGCCTTCTTTTGCTTCGGTGTCCGCCCGCTTTTGGCACAAGGCTTGCATTCCTTTCTCGTTGAAGGAGTATGATAGAAAGAGGGAATTTCGCGAAGGAGGAGAGGGAGATGAAAACGACCCCAAAGGGGAAAAAACGCCAGACGAGAACCCCGGCCACGTCAAACCGGCTCCGGGCCAAAGCTTGCACGTCCAGCGCGGGCTGCGTCGAGGTCAGGCCCAAGTTGGGTGGGCACGCATTCAAGAAAAAACGGTCTTTCTCCGTAGGACGATGACCTATGGCGCGGGACGAATCCCTTAAGGGCAAGACCGTCCTCGTCACGGGAGCCACGGGCGGCCTGGGCCAGGCCGTCGTCAAACGCTTTATCGGATCGGGGGCGGTCGTGGCCGCGGTCTATAGGGACGACGCGGGATTCAGGCGCCTCCTCGACTTCGTCGGGGAGGCGGAGGGATCCCTCTCCGGCTTCAAGGCCGACGTGACCTCGGAGCCGGAGGTCCGGACGATGGTCGACGGCGTCCTCGCGCGGTACGGCCGCGTCGACGCGCTGCTGAACCTCGTCGGGGCCTTCCGGGGCGGCCCGGACATCGCCGGGACGGCCGAGGACGATTGGGATTTCCTGATGCGGACGAACCTCAAGTCGGCCTTTCTGTGTTCGCGGGCCGTCCTCCCGGCCATGATGAAGGCGGGATCCGGCCGGATCATCAATGTCGCCGCGAGGCCGGCGGTCGAAAAGAAGGGCCGGGCGAAGGCCGGGGCCTATGCCGTCTCCAAGGCCGGCGTCGTCCTTCTGACCGAGACGATCGCCGAGGAGTTCCGCAGATCGGGGATCACGGCCCATTGCATCGCGCCCGGGACGATCGACACCCCGGAGAACCGGGCGGCGATCCCCGACGCCGATTTTTCCAAGTGGACAGACGCCGCGGACATCGCCGAGGTCCTCCTCTTCCTCGTCTCCGACGCCTCGGCGGTCACGAGCGGCGCCGTCATTCCGGTCTACGGGAAGAGTTGAGCGAAGGAGCGGATCTCGCCGGGCTCAGAGCTTGGGTTTGGTCACGGCGGCGTTGGCGACGATGATGACCTCGGTGCCGTCGGCGATGAATTCATAGAGCTCCCGGATGTCCGGATTGAACAGGGCCGCGCACCCGTCCGTCCAATCCTGAAACTCCCGCATGGCCGTCGGGTCCGCGTCCCCGGGACGCCATCCGGGCCGAAGCGTCGAAGGATCGGCCCGATGCTTCCGGGCGAGACTGGCCGTCAGCTCGGGCAGCTGGCCGTGAAGGATGATGGCTCCGCCGAGCTTCGTGTCCTGAGGGGGGCAGACCCCCGCCGCGAGCTTCTCCAGGATGGTCTCGTATTCGGCCGGCCCGATGAGCCCCGTTCCAAGTCCGCGGCGGGCGTCGGCCGAGTTCGGATAGGCCAGCCAGAGCCCGAGATGATACGCCGAGGGCCTGTGGTCGCAGATGAAATACGTCCCCTCCGGGGTCCTCTGGTCCCCGAGGCGCTCTTTGGGGCCGTGGGCGCGCCAGCCGAGCTGAATGCGGTACGCCTTGATCATGTCCCGCCCGGCCCAAAGCTCGAGCCGCCTTTGGGCCTTGTTCACGAGGATCCTGGCGTTCCGCAGCTTGCCGTCCCGGAGCGGAAGACGCCGCTCGGCGATGATCCGGGCCAGCGGCCTCTCCGGGCCGTAGAGGGGCGCTTCATAGAGGGCGATCGTGGTCCCCCACGTGCCGGGCCTCTCCGAGGGCCGGGCCGGTCCGGGTCGGCCGGCCATTCTCATCGGCCCCGCGGCGCAGGAGGCCAGGACGAGGGTCGCCAGGAGGATCGCAGGCCGGCAGACCGCGGATCGTCGGGCGGATCGCATGCTCATTCGGGCGGACCTCGCCCCCTATTATGCACGATGTGTGCCAGGCCATGCCAAGGGGCCGTCAGGCAGGCTGGAAGCGCGGTCCGAATTCCTATATAATTGATAGGGACAACGTCCTTTGCAAGAATGGAGGATATCCTCATGAGAACGACAAGAGCGGCTGCGGCCGCGTTGCTGATCCTTCTGGCCGCGGCGGCGTTCGCGGCCGCCCAGCCAACCGGATCTTGCTGCAATTCCCCGGGCCTCGTCCCGGTCGGCCAAGCGGGCGAGCCCGTCTTCCAGGACCTGCCCAAATCGGGCAAGAAATGCTGGATCGGCGAGGTCAACTACTTCACCTGGGAGTTCGACAAGGCCCCCAAGATGGGGACCGCCATCCTCATCGTCAAGCTCTACGACAAGGACGGACATCGCGTTTCCGACCTCACGATCGCCGGCCGGTTTGACATGCCGGAGATGCGCGGCGCCCATGATTCAGGCGAGGTTGCTTTCAAAACGAACAAGGCCGGGGATTATCTGCTGCCGGTCAACGTCGTCATGCCGGGCGGCTGGGAGGTCCGGCTGACCTTCTCCCGCGGCGGCATCGTCATCTTCCGCGGCCGGCTCACGTTCGATGTGTGACGCAGGCGGGCCGGACGGCCCGTTCTTTCGGTCCGGGGGCGACGTTATCGCGCCGCCCGGCACGAACGCCTGGACATGCCGAAAAAGCTGATCGCCGCGGCCCTCCTCTTCGCGGCTCTCGCCTCGGGCGTCCTTCGCGCCCAGGGGACCCTCTTTTATCTCGAGCTCCAGGCCATCGGCGCGTATGCGACCGCCCTGAAGGACTTCGAGCTCTTCTCGCTCATGCCCGACGATGTCATGCAGAAGCCGAGCCTCGGCTTCGACCTCGTCCGGCGCTTCAGCGGGCGGACCAGGGATATCGGCGTTCTGGCCGTCCAGGCCCGGCTGGCCTACGACCAAGAGGGCGAGAGCAAGCTCGAGCCCCAGCTCTACAACGCCTATTTCCGTCTCAAGACCAGGACCTTTAACATCTGGGCCGGGCACAATCGCCCCGCCCTGGGGATCTCATCCGTCCTGGACAGCCACGCCCTGCTCCTGCCCGCCCCGGCCATGCTGG
>MEYC01000034.1:0-998 GCA_001775715.1 Candidatus Aminicenantes bacterium RBG_16_66_30
AAGGGGATGACTATGCCCAGCGCGCCGAGGTACTTCGACGGCGCCTTTTTCCACATGACGTGGAACATGCCCGGCGTCGTGCCGTGCCCGTGGGTGCCGCCCATGCGGCCGATCGTCCACTCGACCCACATCATCGGGATGCCGAGGAGGAGGAAGGCGACGAAGTAGGGGATCATGAAGGCCCCGCCGCCGTTGGCCGCCGCCTTGACCGGGAAGCGGAGGAAGTTCCCCAGGCCGATGGCGTTGCCGGCCACGGCCAGGATCAGGCCGATGCGCGAGCCCCACTGCTCGCGTCCGCCGGCCTCGACGACGACCTCCGGCTTCTTGCCGAAGAGAACGCGGGAGAAGCAGTAGATCGTCAGGGTCAGGATGAACCCCCAGCCGAAGACGAGGAAAAACCAGCCGCTGGTGGAGATTCCTTGAGTCATGGGACCTCCTCTGGAAATGGAGTCAAAACTAGATACCATAGGTCGCCCCCCCTGTCAAAACAAATCGGAGGCCTTGCGTTTTCGCGGGCTTTCTGCTATCCTTAAGCGGCTTATCCGCCTAACTTTCCGTAGGAGCCCATACACTTTGGACGCATTCGGGAATATCGACAGCAAATATCGCTTCATCATCCTGGCCGCCAAGCGGGCCAAGCAGCTCCTCAGGGGCGCCAAGCCCAAGATCCAGGGCAAGTCCAAGAGCCTCATCCGGATCGCCCAGGCCGAGGTCCGAGCGGGCCTCATCGATTATGAGATCATCCCCGCCCGGATGGACGAGATCCCGGAGCGCGAGGAGCGTGTCTTCGTCGGCGCCGGACTCGCCGAGGAGGCCGGAGATTCGGATCTCCTCGCCGCCAAGGACACCGCCGAGGGGGACGCGGACGTCGAACTCGGCGGAGGGATCGTAGAGGACGAAGCGGGCGAAGAGGAAGTCGAAGACGACGACGCCGCCAAGGACGACAAGGACGAGTGAGCCCGGGCCTCCGGAGGCTCAGGCCGTTCCGCCCGTTCCCT
>MEYC01000034.1:1066-1377 GCA_001775715.1 Candidatus Aminicenantes bacterium RBG_16_66_30
AAGCGGACGATCTCGTGCCTCTCGCCCTCGAGCTCGATGAAGTTCCCGGCCGCCGTCTCGTCGAGCGCGATCGTCAGCCGGGCCTTGCGGAAGACGGTCCGGCGCTTCTCGTAGGCGAAGGTCTCGCGGAGGCCCAGGGCCCGCAGGATCTTGCGGGCCTGGCCCGGGTCGCGGACCTGGGTCTCGAACTCCTCGCGGACCTTGAAGGACCGCGACTTCCGCCGCTCCCCCTTGAAGGTCAGGGTCGCCCGCTTCCCCGAGGTCCGCAGGCGGAGCGCCCGGCCGCCGTCCCTCAGGGCGCCCGAGGCGAA
>MEYC01000034.1:1396-6630 GCA_001775715.1 Candidatus Aminicenantes bacterium RBG_16_66_30
GGAAACGACGGCGCCGAGCGCGAGGATCCTCTCCCGCGCGGCCTTGGCGTCCCCGATCCGGATCTTGACTTCGATCTCGGTCATCTACTTCTTCCGGGTGAGGCTGAAGACGGCCAGCCGGCAGAGGACCTCCCGGGTCGGCGATTCGGGGAACGGACCGAGGAACTCGAGGGACCTCTCCGCGTATTCCCCGGCCCGCGAGCGGGCGTAATCGAAGGCGTCCCCGGCGGCCAGGGTGTCGAGGAGCCCGCGCCGCTCGGCGGCCGAGATGTCCTTGCGGCCGACGAGGGACTTGATCAGCTTCCGCCCGTTCCGGCCGCCGGTCTGGAGGGACCGGATGAGGGGCAGGGTGATGCGGCCCTCGGCGAGGTCGGAGAGGACGGGCTTGCCCAGGACGGCCTCGTCGCCGGCGAGGTCGAGAAGGTCGTCGACGATCTGGAAAGTCAGGCCCAGGTTCATCCCGTACGAGGCGACGGCCTCTTCCTCCTCGGGCGAGGCTAGGCCCAGGATGGCCCCGATGCGGCAGCACGCGCCCAGGAGGACGGCCGTCTTGTTCTCGACGATGCTTCGGTATTGCTCCTCGGTGATGCCGAGGTCGCCGGCCAGGGCGCACTCGTCGAGCTCGCCCTCGATCATCCGGGCCGAGACGTCGGCCAGGAGCCGGATGACCCGGTCGTGGCGGGACTGCAGGGACAGCCCGATGGACTTGATGTACAGGTAATCGCCCAGGAGGACCGTGATGTTCGGCCCCCACTTGGCGTGGACGGAGGTCATCCCCCGCCGGAGGCCGGCGTTGTCGATGATGTCGTCGTGGATGAGGCTGGCCGTATGGAGGAGCTCGACCAGCGAGGCCAGGAACACCGACTCCTCGCTGCCCGGGCTGAACAGCCGGGAGGTCAGGAGGACGAGGGCCGGCCGGAGGCGCTTCCCCTTTTTGCGAAGGACGTAGCGGCTGATCTCGGCGGTCAGGGGATTGGCCGAGCGGGACCAGGATTCGAGCCGGTCCTCGACCCGGCCGAGGTCGGCCCGGATGTCCTTGAAGAGGGAGGCGAGGTCCCTCCCCCGGGGGACGGACGACCAGCGGTCGAGGAGCGGCGTCGGAGAGGTCATGGGTGGGCCGATTCTAGCACTCGCCCGCCCCTTTTTCAAACGGGAAGAGCCCGGCGAAATTCCGCGTCGTCGCCTCGGCCAGGCTGTCGAGCGGGAGGCCCTTGAGCCCCGCCAGGACGCGGGCCGTCTCGACGACGAAGGCGGGCTCGTTGCGCCGGCCCGGGCCCCGGTAGGGGACGGGGGCGAGGTAGGGGGAATCTGTCTCGATGAGGAGGCGGTCCAAGGGGACCTTGGAGGCGACCTCGCGGAGGTCCCCGGCCTTGGGGAAGGTCAGGATGCCGGAGAAGGAGATGTGGAAGCCGCGGTCGAGCATGGCCCGGGCCGTCGCCCAATCCTCCGTGAAGCAGTGGAGGATGCCGCCCTGTCCGAACCTCTCCCCATCGACGGCGGCGACGATGTCGGGGCCCGAGAGCCGGCTGTGGATGATGACGGGCAGGCCGGCCCGCGACGCGAGCCCGAGCTGGGCCCGCAGGGCCTCGCGCTGGACGTCCGCCGGAGAGAAGTCGTAGTGGTAGTCGAGGCCGATCTCCCCGACGGCCCGGATGACGCCGCCCGCGGCCAGAGCCTCGAGCCGGTCCAGGTGGTCCGGGACGAGCTCTTTGGCCTGGTGGGCATGGACCCCGGCCGCGGCGAGGACGGTCGGGAATTCGGCGGCCAGCCCGGCGATCGCCGGAAGGCTCCCGGGGCGGGTCAGATCGGCCGGGCAGAGGATGGCGACGACGCCTGCGGCGAACGCCCGCCGGACGACGTCGGGCCGGTCGGCGTCGAACTCGGCCATGTCCAGGTGGGCGTGGGAATCGACGAGGCGCATGCTTGCCCGAAAAGAGAAAGGGGGACACGTACCGCGACGGTACATGTCCCCCTCTGGGTCTACTGGGCCATCTTGATCTTGAGCGTGCGGAGCGGGATCGCGCCGTAGCCCAGGAGCTTCTGGGTGAACTCCTTGACGTTGAAGGCGTCGCCCTTGAGCTTCCGGGCGTCCTTCTCCATGTCGAGGATCTCCTGGTAGCCGATGTAGGCCTGGGAGCCTTCGCCCGGGCTAAGGACGATCTGGCGCCAGCGGCGCTCGGCCTCGGCCTTGGTCATGAAACCCCGGACCGTCATGTACTCGACGACCCTCTCCTTGGTCCAGGTGCCTTCATGGACGTTGATGTCCATTTGGAAATCGATGACGGTCTTGAGGAGGAGCTTGAGCTGGTTGATCCGCATCCGCAGGTCGTAGTTGCCGTAGCCGCTCTCCATGAACATGTCCTCGAGGAAGACCGACCATCCCTTGAGGATGGCCTGATTGGGGGCCATCCGCTTGATGACCGAGGGGTCCTTCCGGGTGAAATAGGCGGGCACGAACGAGCCCGGGAAGATCCTCTGGATGACCATGAAGTCGATATAGTAGTTGTTGTGCTCCTCCATGAACGACGTGGCGTCCTCGGCCGACCATTCCGCGGGGATGGGGTGGACGAAGAGCGTGTAGGGCCCGCCGGCTTCGAAGGCGCCGGGCGTCATCAGGCGCGTCCAGTTGCCGTCGGCGCAATAGGCCGGCGTGGGCTCGATGGCCAGGTTCTCTTCGGGCAGGTTCAAGAGGCCCTGCTGCTGGATGAAGCCCTTGATGTTGGCCGCGGCCGCGTTGATGCGGCCGACGTACTCGTCGCGGCCGACGTGGTCGCTCTTGATCTTGTCGAGCACGCCCTGGATGATGATGTTCCGCGTCGCTTCCTCGCCCTTCGTCCGGCCCAGCTGCTCGGTATCGACGTTGGGATACATGAGCTTGTAGAGGGAGATGCAGGCGAGCAGCATCTCGCGGCGGATGTTGTTGAAGTCCGCGAGGGACCGCTGGACGACCTCCTCGATGATGGGCAGGTTGCCCTGGGTCGTCCTCCGGAGGGTCCGGAGATGGGCCTCTCCCATGCGGAAGTTCCCCGTCGAACGGGTCGTCAGCTCGCCCTTGAGGAATCTCTGAAAATCTTCGAGGGCGGCGACGGCCTTGACGAGCTCGGTCTGGAGCGCCGGGGCGCCGCCGGAGAGCTTGGGGACCTCGATCCGGTAGAAGTCGAGGATGGCGGGCATTTGGGCGATGGCCGCCTGGGTGTAGTCCTGGGGCGGGGTCTTGAGGTTGTCCTTGGCCCTTTTCACCAGCCCCGGGATGAGCTTGGCCCGGGCCGCGGCGGAGGCGGCTCCCGAAGGGCCGTTCTTGACGAGCAGGCTGCGCATCGACTGGATGAAGAGGTCGTTGTACAGGAGCGGATTGTAGTCCCAAGGGAGGAGGGTCTGGAGCTTGAGGAACTCCAGGTCCAGGAAGTCCAGGAGCATCTCGTGCTCGATCTGATTGTCCGCCGAGAGCTTCGTCTTGTCGATCTTGGTCACGAGCTCCTGGTTGAGCCCGTCGAGGATCTCGTGGAACTTGTCGAGGCTCGACTCGCTCGGGTCCTCGAGCTTGTCGTTGTATTTCGCGAAGCCCTGGACGGACCCGGCCGTCGGATAGAACTTGAAATAGGCGTCCCAGAACGTGTCCTGGAACTTCTTGAACTTGGCGTCCTCGGGGGCCTGGGCCAGGAGGGCCCCCGCCCCGCAGGCGAGGACGGCCAGCGCGATGAGCGTGACGGCTGTCTTCTTCATGCGTTCCTCCTCAGGAAGATCTTCGAAATCCTAACATACAACTTCCTTCCCTGACAAACCCTTTTTATGACCCTCTTTATATCTGAACGGGGATCGATTTCACCAACGGATGAGGGCCGAGGCCCACGTATATCCGGATCCGAACGCGGTCAGGACGACGAGGTGGCCCGTCCGGATCCGGCCGGCCTTGACGGCCTCGTCGAGCGCGATCGGGATGGACGCCGCCGTCGTGTTGCCGATGCGGTCGATGTTCCGGATGACCTTCTCGCCCGGGATCTTCAGGCCCTTGGCGACCATGAGCGAGATGCGGTCGTTGGCCTGGTGGGGGATGAGGGCGTCGATGTCCTCGACGCGGAGGCCGTTCGCCTCGAGGCCCGCGCGGACGGCTTCGGGCATGCGCTGGCAGGCGTTGACGAAGACGTTCCGGCCTTCCATCTTGGGGAAGAACCGGCCTTCCTCGAAGAAGCCCGTCTGGAACGTCGGGCTGTCCATCGGGCTCGGCTTCTCCATCCACAGATGGGACGCGAAGTTCCCGTCCGCGAACAGATGCGTCGACAGGATGCCGCGCCCGTCGCCGTTCGTGTTCGGCTCGAGGATGACGGCCCCGGCCCCGTCGCCGAAGAGGACCGACATGTCCCGGCCCTTGTCCGAGAAGTCGAGGTTGGTCGACTGGACCTCGGCGGCGACGAGGAGGATGCGCTTGTAGGTGCCGGCGCGGATGTATTGGTCGGCCGCGGAGAGGGCGTAGATGAAGCCGGAGCACTGATTGCGGACGTCGAGCGCGCCGATCGTGCCCAGGCCGAGCTTGGCCTGGACGAGGACCCCGATGCCGGGGAAATAATGGTCGGGCGAGAGCGTCGCGGCGACGATGAAATCGATCGTCGCCGGGTCGATCCCCGCGTCGGCGATGGCCCGGCGGGCGGCTTCGACGGCCAGGTCCGACGTGCCGATCCCGGCCTCGACGTGGTGGCGCTCGAGGATGCCGCTCCGCTCGCGGATCCACTCGTCGGACGTGTCCATCAGCTTTTCGAGGTCGCGGTTGGTGACGACGCGGGGAGGGACGTAATGGCCGGTCCCGGTGACGACGGTTCGCGCGGTCATGGTCGCTTTTATTATAAAGGAAGACGCCCGAAAAATAAACAGCGTTCCGTGCCGGCCCGTCTCATAGCAGCCCTTTCCAGAGATACCAGGCGATCGTCTCCCCCAGGCCCTGCTCGAGAGAGAACCGGGTCTCGAAGCCCAGGACCCGGCGGGCTTTTCCGGTGTCGGCCGTCCAGGCGTCCGGCTTCATCTGCTTGGCCTTGCTGAGGCTGATGAGGGCCGTCTCCGCGCCGAGGAGACGGCCGATGCCTTCGGAGGCGGCCGAGGCGAGGTAGGCCGTCCAGAAGGGCAGCCGGACGCTCACGGGCCTTTTCCCCAGGAGCCGGGCGGCGATGCGCCCGATGTCCTCCCATCCGCACGGCGCCTGGTCGGCGATGTTGAAGATCTGCCCGCTGGCGAGGTCGGCGCGG
>MEYC01000034.1:6649-11118 GCA_001775715.1 Candidatus Aminicenantes bacterium RBG_16_66_30
ACGTCGCGAACGTAGACGAGGCTCAAAGATTTGCGCCGGCCGAGCAGGGGCTGGATGCCGCGCTTGACCCAGCGGAAGTATTCGAGGAAGTCCTCGTCCCGGGGGCCGTAGATGGCCCCGGGCCGGAGGATGACCACGGAGAAGCGGTCCCGATGCTTGAGGACCTCCTCTTCGGCCTGGAGCTTGCTTTCGCCGTATTGCGAGACCGGCCGGGGCGGGTCGTCCTCGCAGATCCCCCTCTCGGGGGTCGACGGCCCGATCGCGGCCAGGCTGCTCAGGTGGACGATGCGCGGGCGGCCGGATTGACGCTCGAGCGCCCTGAGGAGATTTGCCGTCCCGTCCCGGTTTACGGTATAATATGCGCCCGATTTGACCGATTTGGTCAATCCGGCCACGTGGTATACGGCTTCGAGGCCGTCCGGCAGGACGGGGACGTTCTGGAGATCTCCCGCGATGAAGCGGACGCGGCGTTCCCCCTCGAGCCAGCGCGGCCGGGACGGGTCCCGGACGAGGGCGTAGACCTCGGCGCCGGGCTCCTCGAGCAGCCTCTCGACAAGGTGGCTCCCGAGGAAGCCTGTGCCTCCGGTGACCAGGATCCGCATGACCCGGATTGTAGGGGAATCGGCGGCCGCGGTCAATGAGACCGCGGCGGCGGGTCCCCGCCCGACGGCCGGCCGAGGAGAAGATCCGATGCCCAGAGTCCAACACGCCGGTGGGGGCGACGCGAAGCGGGCCGCCCGCCGCGTCTTCGCCGCCGCCCTCCTGCTCGTCCTGTCGGCCCTCGCCGCCGAGGCCGTGACGGTGACCATGCCGCTGGCCCAGGTCAAGCCCGGCATGAAGGGCCGGGGCCGCAGCGTCTTCCAGGGCCAGACGATCGAGGAGTTCGAGGCCGAGATCCTCGGCGTCCTCGAGAACGTCCAGCCCAAGCGCAACGTGATCCTGGCCCGCCTGCGCGGGCGGGGGCTCGAATCGACGGGCGTCATCAGCGGCATGAGCGGCAGCCCCGTGTATATCGACGGCAAGCTCATCGGCGCCGTGGCCTACAGCTTCAGCTTCCAGAAGGAGGCCATCGCCGGGATCACGCCGATCGAGGAGATGCTGGCCGTCGGGGCGGCCCCCGCGGAGCCCCGGACGAAAGCGGCCTCCCCCGTCGTCATCCGCGAGGACGCGAGCCACGAGGAGCTCTCCGCGGCGTTCCTCCGGGCCTTATCCCCGCGGGCCGCCGCGAGGCCGCCGGCCGCGGCCCTCGCCCCGCTCGAGCTCCCCCTGGTCTTCAGCGGCTTCGGCTCCGGGGCCTTCGAGAGGGCCCGGGACTTCTTCGGGCCCCTCGGGTTCCGGTCCGTCCGCGGCGGATCGTCGGCTCAGGCGCCCGCGGGCAAGGCCCCGGCCGGCCCGTCCCTCCGGGAGGGGGACGCCGTCGGCATCCAGCTCGTCGGGGGAGACCTCGACATCTCCGCCGTCGGGACGGTCACCTACGTCGACGGCACCAGGGTCCTGGCCTTCGGCCATCCCGCCTATAACCTGGGGGCCGTCGACTACGCCATGACCCGGGCCGACGTCATCGGCGTCATGCCCAGTCTGGAGAGCTCCTTCAAGCTGGCCACGGCGGGCCCCGTCATCGGCCGATTCACCCAGGACCGGACCCCCGGGGCGGCCGGGGAGCTCGGGGTCATGCCGCGCCTCATCCCCCTCAACATCAGCGTCCGGACCGGGCCCGAGACCCGCAAGGACTTCAAGCTCAAGCTCGTCGCCGACAAGTTCCTGACCCCGGCCCTGGTCAACATGACCGTGTCGACGCTCATCACGAGCGAAGAGCGGAGCCTCGGCGACATCTCCCTCGACTTCGACGCCGACGTCTTCCTCGACCAGGGCGGACTGAGCGTCCACCTCGAGGACCTCTTCTCCGGCAGCTACGACAATCCCCCCGTGAGCCTGTCGAGCCTGCTGGCGGCCGTCGTCCACCTGCTGCTGAACAACGAGTTCAAAGACGTCGGCATCTTCCGCATCGACCTCAACGTCCGGGCCATCGAGGAGAGCCGTCTCGCGTCCCTCGAGAAGGTCCTCCTCGACAAATACGAGGTCTCGCCCGGCGAGGCCGTCACGCTCAAGGTCTTCTTCCGGTCGCAGTCCCAGGAGAGCCTGATGGAGGAGGTCACGGTCCTCGCCCCCGCCCTTCCCGCCGGGAGCGAGTTCCAGATCCTCGTCGGCGACGCGGCGACGATGCAGCAGGTCGAGCGGGCCCAGTACCGCATCCAGGAGTACGTGCCGCGCAGCCTCGACCAGCTCGTCCGCCTCCTCGGCAATCTCCGCAAGAACAGCCGCATCTATTTCCGGATCATGGCCTCCAAGCCGGGGCTCTTCCTCAGGGGCGAGGAGATGCCGAACCTGCCCCCGACGCTCAAGTCGATGTTCGCCTCCGGCCGGGCTTCGGGGGCCGGCCCGATCGAGATCACCCGGTCGACCCTGAGCGAATACCAGCTTCCCGTTCCCTACGTGTTCCGGGGCGGGGCGACGATCCCCGTCAGAATCCGCAAGTAGGAGAGCCCGTCATGCGCAAACCGCCTCTCGCCGCCGCCGCCTCCGGCGTCGTCCTGGCCGTCGTCCTGGCGGCCTCCCTCGAAGCCGTCGTGCCCCAGAAATGGGAGCTCCGGACGCGCGAGGACTATCTCCGCGGGAAATTCGAGGGCATCTCGGTCTCCTACGACGGAACGCTCGCCCTGGCGCCCAAGGAGGAGAAGCTCGCCGCGCCGCAGGAGGAGTTCTACCTCTCCGTTCTGCCCGCCTCCGACGGGGCCGTCTTCCTCGGCACGGGCCACGGCGGCAAGATCTACCGCATCGCCAAGGACGGCAAGGCCGAGCTCTGGTTCCAGGCCCCCGAGATGGATATCACGGCCCTCGTCCAGGACCGCAAGGGAACGCTCTACGCCTCGACGTCGCCGAACGGCAAGATCTACAAGATCCCCGAGAAGGGCAAGGGCGAGGAGTTCTTCAACCCGGCCGAAAAATACGTCTGGGACCTCCTGTTCATGGAAACGGGCGACCTCTGGGCGGCCGTCGGCGAGGTCGGGGGCGTCTACCGGATCTCGCCCCTCGGCGAAGGCCGGCTGATCTTCAAGGCCCCGGAGAACCACATCCTCTGCCTGGAGAGGACGGCCCGGGGGGACGTCGTCGCCGGGAGCGGCGGCAACGGCCTCGTCTACAGGATGACGGCGGAAGGGCGCGCGTCCGTGCTCTTCGAGACGCCGTACGAGGAAGTGCGGAGCCTGGCCGTCGACGGCGAGGCCGATCGAGATCACCCGGTCGACCCTGAGCGAATACCAGCTTCCCGTTCCCTACGTGTTCCGGGGCGGGGCGACGATCCCCGTCAGAATCCGCAAGTAGGAGAGCCCGTCATGCGCAAACCGCCTCTCGCCGCCGCCGCCTCCGGCGTCGTCCTGGCCGTCGTCCTGGCGGCCTCCCTCGAAGCCGTCGTGCCCCAGAAATGGGAGCTCCGGACGCGCGAGGACTATCTCCGCGGGAAATTCGAGGGCATCTCGGTCTCCTACGACGGAACGCTCGCCCTGGCGCCCAAGGAGGAGAAGCTCGCCGCGCCGCAGGAGGAGTTTTACCTCTCCGTTCTGCCCGCCTCCGACGGGGCCGTCTTCCTCGGCACGGGCCACGGCGGCAAGATCTACCGCATCGCCAAGGACGGCAAGGCCGAGCTCTGGTTCCAGGCCCCCGAGATGGATATCACGGCCCTCGTCCAGGACCGCAAGGGAACGCTCTACGCCTCGACGTCGCCGAACGGCAAGATCTACAAGATCCCCGAGAAGGGCAAGGGCGAGGAGTTCTTCAACCCGGCCGAAAAATACGTCTGGGACCTCCTGTTCATGGAAACGGGCGACCTCTGGGCGGCCGTCGGCGAGGTCGGGGGCGTCTACCGGATCTCGCCCCTCGGCGAAGGCCGGCTGATCTTCAAGGCCCCGGAGAACCACATCCTCTGCCTGGAGAGGACGGCCCGGGGGGACGTCGTCGCCGGGAGCGGCGGCAACGGCCTCGTCTACAGGATGACGGCGGAAGGGCGCGCGTCCGTGCTCTTCGAGACGCCGTACGAGGAAGTGCGGAGCCTGGCCGTCGACGGCGAGGGCCAGATCTACGCCGCCGCCTCCGGGACGCCGGCGCGGACCCGCCGGGACGAGCCTTCGGCCGAACCCGTCCGGATCGACGCCGAGGTGACGGTCACGGCCGTCGCTCCGGCCGCCGCCGGGCGTCAAGCCGCGGCGTCTTCCGCCGGCCCGGCGGCCCGCGACGGGGGCGCCCTTTACCGGATCAGCGGCGAGGGCCTGGCCAAGCGGCTGTGGAGCTCCGAGGACGAGATGGTCTACTCGATCCTCTGGAGGCAGGACGGGAAACGGGTCCTCTTCGGCACGGGCGGGAAGGGCCGGATCTATTCCGTGGACGCCGAGGAGCGCGTCGCCCTGCTCCTCCAG
>MEYC01000034.1:11327-16862 GCA_001775715.1 Candidatus Aminicenantes bacterium RBG_16_66_30
CTCGGTCCAGCTCCAGAGCCGGAGCGGCAACGCCAGCGAGCCCAACGCGACTTGGAGCGACTGGTCCCCCTTCTACGGGAAGACCGAGGAGCCGATCCTCAGCCCCAAGGCCCGTTTCCTCCAGGTCAAGGTCCTGCTGCGCACGCCGATCGGGCAATCTTCGCCCGTCTTCAACCGGCTCGGCGTGTTCTACCTCCAATCGAACATCGCCCCGTCGGTCCTGAAGCTCGAATACCTGAGGCCGAACGAGATCTACCTCAAGCTCCCCGAGCAGGACGACGTCATCCTCGGCGCCGAGCGGCACGTCGCCGAAACGCCGGCGAAGACGGACGAGCTGCGGATCGGCCTGGCCGCCCGGAAGTCCGAGCGCAAGGGCTTCCAGACGATCGTCTGGGAGGCCGCCGACGAGAACGGGGACACCCTGCGGTACACCTTGTCCATGAAGAAGGACGGCGAGACGGCGTGGCGGGTCCTCGAGCCGGAGTGGACCGAGATGATCTACGCCTTCGACACCCTGTCCTTCCCCGACGGCACGTACCTCGTCCGGCTGACGGCGTCCGACGCGCCGTCGAACCCTACGGGGCTCGAGCTCAGGACGGAGAGGACGGGCCCGGCCCTCGTCATCGACAACTCCCTGCCCGTCGTCAAGAACCTGACCGCGGCGAGGAACGGGGCCGCGCTGGACATCGCCTTCCTGGCCGAGGACGCCTATTCCTACATCGAGGAAGCCAAGGTCCTCGTCCGGCCGGGGGAGTGGAAGGTCGTCTTCCCGGTCGACGGCATCGCCGATTCTCGGGCGGAGAGCTACAAGATCTCGCTGAAGCTCCCGGCCGGCGCGGAGAACCAGGTCACCGTGCGGGTCCGCGACAGCTTCGGGAACGTGGGGGTATTCCGGCGGGATTACTGAGCGTCGAGCGGGGCTAGCGCGCCTTCACCCGCTCGAGGTACTTGTCGTCGCGCGTGTCGACGCGAATGACGTCCCCTTCCTTGATGAACTCGGGCACCTGGACGACCACGCCGGTCTCGAGGACCGCGGGCTTGTAGAGGGACGTCTTCGTCGCGCCCTGGAGCCGGGGCTCGGTGCTCGTCACCTTGAGGTCCATGGCGTTGGGGAGGTTGATGCCGACGGGCTTGCCGTCGAATAGCTCGACCTCGATGACCGTGTTCGGCTTGAGATATTTGACGGCGTCGCCCATGGCCTCGGCCGAGAGGCTGACCTGCTCGTAGTTCTCGAGGTTCATGAAGATGTATTCGCCGCCCTGCTCATAGAGGAACTCCATCTCGATCTCCTCGAGGTGGGCCTGCTCGAGCCTCTCCTCCGAGCGGAAGCGGTGTTCGGTCTGGGAGCCGTTCTGGATGTGGCGGAGCTTCGTCTGGACCATGGCCTTCCACCGGCCGGGCGTGATGAGCTGCATCTCCATCACCCGGTACAGGGTGCCGTCCATGATGATGATCATGCCCTTGCGGATATGCGTCGCGTCGATCATTCGGGCCTCCAGGGGATGGGCGCCGAAGCGCCCGTCAAGCGGCCTATTCTATCACACTCGTCAAAGCCCTGCACCGGCTTAGGGGCGGTCCCTCGGTCGTCCTGGGCGGCTCGGAGGACAGCCTCCCCGCCTCTTTCGGACTCCCTCGGCCTCGATAATAGAACCGTGTGCAGTGGGCGAACACGCAGGGGCGATGCCCGGCGGAGGCCGCGGAAGAAGGGGTAGAGGGGTGTCGTCGGAGTGAGCATGAAGCGGTCATTTAGCCGGCATCGGGACGGAGACGCCCCATCGGCTCCGGACCGGGACGGCGTGAAGAATGACCGCAGCGAACGGAGACGATCCCCGAAGCCCCTCCGCGGCCTCGAGTTGCTTTCGGAGAGCGTTTCTTTTATATAAGGAGGCGCAATGAAGATCATCGGGCGCGCGTTGGCGCTCATCCTGGCCTTCGGGCTCGTCGCGGGCTGCGGGAAAGCCCGGGAGGGGAACATGGTCGACCTCGTTCTGGTCAACGGGAAGGTCTGGACGGGCGATAGGGAACGGCCCTGGGCCGAGGCCGTGGCCGTCGGAGGCCGCGCGATCCTGGCCGTCGGGACGACGGCCGAGATGCGGAAGCTCTCGCCCTCCGCGATGAAGCTCGTCGACCTCGGAGGCGCCCTGGTCCTGCCCGGCTTCATCGACAGCCACACCCATTTCCTGGCCGGCGGCTTCGCCCTGAAGAGCATCCAGCTCCACGACGCCAAGAGCCGGGAGGAATTCGTCGCCCGCGTCGCGGCAAAAGCCCGCGAGTTCGTCCCCGGCCGCTGGATCCTCGACGGGAACTGGGACGAGGAGGGGTTCAGCCCGCCCGAGCTCCCTCGCAGGGATTGGATCGACGCCGTCACTCCCGACAATCCCGTCTGCGTCAGTCGAGTCGACCTCCACACCGTCCTGGCCAACACGGTCGCCTTGAGGCTCGCCGGCATCACCAGGCACACGCCGGCCCCGCCGGGCGGGGAGATCGTCAAGGACCCGGCGACCGGCGAGCCGACGGGCCTGCTCAAGGATACGGCCGCGGACCTGGTCTTCGCCAAGATCCCCGAGCCGTCCTTCGCCGAGAAGCTCGAGGCGGCCGAGGCCTCTCTCCGGCACGCCGCCGCGCATGGCGTCACGTCGGTCCACGAGATGGCCGACGCGGCCAGCTTCGAGGTCTTCCAGGAACTTGCCCGGCAAGGCCGGCTGACGACCCGCCTCCACGTCTATATCCCCATCACCGAGGTCGAGACCCTGGCCCGCCTCAGAGTGAAGTCGCCGTTCGGCGGCCCGTATCTCAAGCTGGCCGGGCTCAAGGGCTTCGTGGACGGCTCGCTCGGCTCGGCCACGGCCTATTTCTTCGAGCCGTACACGGACACGCCCGGAACGTCGGGCCTCCTCCACGGCCAGATGTTCCCCGAAGGCGTCATGGAGCGGCGCATCCTCGAGGCGGACCGGGCCGGGCTCCAGGTGGCCATCCACGCCATCGGCGACCTGGCCAACAGCCTGATCCTCGACGTCTTCGAGCGGGCGGCGGCCGCGAACGGGCCCCGGGACAGGCGCTGGCGGGTCGAACACGCCCAGCACCTGCGGCCCGCCGACATCGCCCGGTTCGGCCGGCTCGAGGTCGTCGCCTCCGTCCAACCCTATCATCTCATCGATGACGGCCGCTGGGCCGAGAGGAAGATCGGGCCGGAGCGGGCGAGAACGACCTACGCCTTCGAGTCCTTGCGCCGGGCGGGCGCGAGGCTCGCCTTCGGCTCCGACTGGACGGTCGCTCCGCTCGACCCCGTCCTGGGCATCTATGCCGCGACGACCCGCCGGACGCTCGACGGGGAGCACCCGGGCGGTTGGACCCCCGAAGAGAAGGTCTCCGTCGAGGAAGCCGTCCGGGCCTATACCGTGAACGGGGCCTGGGTGGAATTCGCCGAGTCTTCCAAAGGCACGATCGGGCCGGGCAAGCTCGCCGACCTCGTCGTGCTCGACCGGGACATCTTCGCCGTCCCGCCCGAGGAGATCGCCGGGGCCAAGGTCGTGATGACCGTCTTCGACGGCAAGATCCTCTTCCGGAAGGACCGATGACCCCGGGCCTCTTCCCGGCCGAGCCCGGCCGCATCGGCTCGGACGAATCGGGCAAGGGCGACTTCTTCGGCCCGCTCGTCGTCGCCGCCTTCTTCCTTCCCGAGGGCCAGGACGGGGCCCTGCGCGAGCTCGGCGTCAAGGACTCGAAGAGGACCTCCGACGCCCGCTGCCGGGAGATCGCCGAGGCGCTCAAGCGGGGCTATCCGTATCACTCCGTCGTCGCCATCGGCCCGGAGAAATACAACGAGCTCTGGGCGAAGCTCCGCAATCTCAACCGCCTCCTGGCCTGGGGCCACGCCCGGGCCATCGAGAACATCCTCGAGCGCGTCCCCGCCGGCAAGGCGGTCACGGACCAGTTCGGCGACGAGAGGTTCGTCCGCAACGCCCTCCTCCAGAAAGGCCGTGAGATCGAGCTCGTCCAGATGCCCCGGGCCGAGGAGGACCCCGCGGTCGCGGCCGCGTCCATCCTGGCCCGGGCCGAGTTCCTGACGCGCCTTCACTTCCTTTCGAAGGATGTCGGGATCGAGCTTCCCAAAGGCGCCTCGGACCAGGTCGAAGCCGCGGCGGTGAAACTCGTCCGCGCCAAGGGCCCCGACATCCTGAACAAGGTAGCCAAGACACACTTCAAGACGACCGTTCGCGTCCTGGCCGCCGCCGGGATCGCCAAGCTCGTCTGAAGGGACTGTCCCCGCTGGGGACTGTCCCTCTTGATAAAGTGCATGTCCCCCTTATCTGATATAATGACGGCCGCAAACGGGTTCGGCCTGCGGAGATCACCATGACAGAAACGCTGCGGCTGTACTACGAAGACGCTTATCTCACGGCCTTCGACGCCGAGGTCGTGGAGCGGACGGAGCGCGAAGGGCGGCCCGCCGTCGTCCTCGACCGGACGGCCTTCTACCCGGAGTCCGGCGGCCAGCCGTGGGACCAGGGGACGCTCGGCGGGGCCGCCGTCCTCGAGGTCCTCGACCTCGACGGCGCGATCGTTCACTTTCTCGACAGGGGGATCGAGGGCGGCCGCGTTCGAGGCCAGGTCGATTGGGCGGTCCGGTTCGATCGCATGCAGCAGCACACGGGCCAGCACGTCCTGTCCCAGGCCTTCTGGGAGGTCCTCAAGGGCGAGACGCGCTCGTTCCACCTCGGGCCCGATATCTCGACGCTCGAGATCGGGCTGGGCTCGGTTGCCGACGCCGGCCTGGACAAGGTCGAGGACCGAGCCAATGCGGTCGTCTGGGAGGACCGCGCGGTCAAGACCTACTTCGTCCCTGAGGAGAGGATCGGCGAGGTGCCGCTGAGGCGGCCGCCGAAGAAGCAGGGCCTGATCCGCGTCGTCGAGGTCGACGGCTTCGACTACTCCGCCTGCGGCGGGACGCACGTCCGGCGGACGGGCGAGATCGGCGCGATCAAGCTCGTCGGGGCCGAGAAGATCCGGGGCAACCTCCGCTTCGATTTCCTCTGCGGCGGCCGGGCCCTCCGGGACCACCGGGAGAAGGACCGGGCGGCCCGGAAGCTGGCCGGGACGTTCTCATGCCCGGCGGCCGGCGTCGCCGCCCAGGTCGACAAGCTGGGGGCCGAGCATAAGACCCTCAAGAAGCGGGCCCGCAAGCTCGAAGAGCGGCTGGCCGCTTTCGAGGCCGGGGAGGTCATCCGGTCGGCCCCGGGACGCGTCATCGCCGCGGTCTTCGAGGACCGGACCCCCGACGAAGCGCGCTTCCTGGCCCTCAATATCATCAAGAGCGGCGAGTTCGCGGTGGCCTACGGCGCGCCGGGCGAGGAGCAGGGACACCTCATCGTGGCCCGGTCCGAGTCCATCCCGGCGGACCTGAGACAGCTCGTCCCGGTCGTCGCGGCCGTCCTGCCCGTGAAGGGCGGGGGAGGGCCCTCCCTCGTCGAGCTCGTGACGTCGGAGAAGGCCCGGCTCCGGGAGGCCGTCGACGCTGCGGAGGCGTGGCTGAGG
>MEYC01000034.1:16894-18123 GCA_001775715.1 Candidatus Aminicenantes bacterium RBG_16_66_30
CTCGTCGTCGGCAGCTCCAACACGGACATGATCATCCGCGTCCCGCGGATCCCCCGGCCGGGCGAGACCGTTCTCGGCGGCGAGTTCTCCATGGCCGCCGGCGGAAAGGGCGCCAACCAGGCCGTAGCCGCGGCCCGGGCCGGCGGGCGGGTCACTTTCGTGGCCCGGGTCGGCGATGACGATCTCGGCGCGCGGGCGCTTGCGGATCTCTCGACGGGCGGCGTCGACACCCGGTTCGTCCTGCGCACTCCCGGCACGTCCTCGGGCCTGGCCCTGATCACCGTGGACGAGCGGGGCGAGAACAGCATTTCCGTCGTTTCGGGGGCCAATGCGCTCCTTTCCGTGGAGGATGTCGAAGCCGCCACCGCGGCCTTCTCGGCCGCCGACATCGTCCTCCTTCAGCTCGAATCGCCGCTCGCGACCGTCGAAGCCGCGCTGCGCCTGGCCAAAGAAAGGGGCGTCCCGGTCATCCTCAACCCGGCGCCGGCACGGGAGCTCGACGACGCCCTTCTCGCCCTGGTGAGCTTGCTGACGCCGAACGAGCACGAGGCGGAGATCTTGACCGGGATCGCCGTCAAGGACGAGCCCGGCGCGCGGCGGGCCGCCGGGAGACTGAAAGAGCGCGGCGCGGCCGGCGTCGTCATCACGCTCGGCGAGCGCGGGGTCTACGCTTCGGCCGGGGGATTCGAAGGTGCCGCGCCCGCGTTCAAGGTCGATCCCGTGGACACGACGGCGGCCGGAGACGTCTTCAACGGCGCTCTGGCCGTAGCGCTCGCCGAGAAGCGGCCCATGGTCGAAGCCCTCCGCTTCGCCCAGGCCGCGGCCGCGATATCCGTGACCCGTGCCGGCGCCCAGCCCTCCGCCCCGACGCGGGCGGAGATCGTCGCGTTCATCCGATAAGAAATAAGACGGGGACACGTACCGGAGGTACATGTCCCCAACGGCTATTCGTAGCGGAGCGCGACGATCGGGTCCATGTGGGCGGCCTTCTGGGCCGGGAAGATGCCGAAGAACAGGCCGATGGCTACGGACACCGACAGGCCGAGGAAGACCGACCACCAGGAGACCGCCGCCGGCAGCGGCGTCGCGACCTTGACGATGAATGCGATGCCGAAGCCGACGAGGACGCCGATGACGCCGCCGGTCCCGGTCAGGAAGATGGCCTCGATCAGGAACTGCTTGAGGATGTCCCCCGACCGGGCGCCGATGGCCTTGCGGATGCCGATCTC
>MEYC01000035.1:0-1317 GCA_001775715.1 Candidatus Aminicenantes bacterium RBG_16_66_30
CTTCGAGGAACTTCGGCATCCATTCGAAATTGTAATAGGTGGCGATCGTCGCCCGGTGCTCAAAGCCCTCGATGAGGAAGCCCTCGGGGTCCTGGTCGGAAAAGCCGTAGGGACCGACGATCTTGGTCATTCCCTTGGCCCGGGCCCAGTCTTCGATGAAACTGAGGATGGCGTGGAGCGCCTCCTTATCCTCGTAAATGTCCAGGTACCCGAAACGGGCCGTCTTTTCGTTCCGGTGTTCGTTGAAGCGGTGGTTGATGATGCCCATGGCCCGGCCTACGGGCCGTCCGTCCTTCCAGGCCAGGAGGAGGATCGTGTCGCAGTAGCCGAAGGCCTTGTTCTTCTTCTTGTCGAAATACTTCCAGTCGTCCATGTAGATGGGGTGGACCCAGTTCTCGTGCCCGGCGTGGATCTTCTCAGGCAGGTAGATGAACGTCTTCAGGTCTTTTCTGGAAAAGACCTCGCGGATCTCGATGGGCATGGTGTTCACTCTCCTCGGCGGATTCGTTCTTTTATCCTACATTCCAGGGGAAAAAGCAACGGGTTTTTATCTCTGGAAAAACTTTAAAAAAAGATGAGGACGGCATGTGGAATTTCTTGACAACTCTTCCGGCCCATCGCTATAATTGGCCCTCAGCATAAGGAGGGCAACCCGTCCCAATGAATACCGAAACAATCGTCCTCCTAACGATTCTCGTCCCCATCGTCGGCTCGTTCGCGACCCCCCTGGCCAGTCTGCTGTCCAGGCGCGCCCGGTCGGTCTGGGCCATCCTGGTGAGCGCCGTGACGGCCGTCTTGCCGCTGACCCTGATCCCCCTCGCTCTCCAAGGGGGGGAGCTCGTCGTGCGCAAGAGTCTGGCCCTGGGCCTCGACTTCGTCCTGATCATCGACCCGCTGTCGATCTTCATGGCCGGGGTATCGTCGTTCGTCGGCTGTCTCATCGTCGTCTACTCCATCGGTTACATCCATAAGGAAGAGAACCAGAACGAATACTACCTGATGGTCCTGCTCTTCATCGGGGCGATGATGGGCCTGGTCTTCTCCGGGAACCTCATCTTCCTCTACCTCTTCTGGGAGATCATCGCCATCAGCTGCTGGCGGCTCATCGGCTTCTACCGGGAGCCGGCTCACGTCCGCAAGGCGGACAAGGCCTTCCTGGTGACCTTCTTCGGCGCCGTGGTCATGCTCCTCGGCTTCATCCAGATCTACGGCGTCACCAACACGTTCGACATCACGGCCATGCGGGGGGCCCTGGTCCCGGGGACGGCCGTCCTGCTCATCCTTTTCGGCATGTTCTCGAAATCGGCCACCATACCG
>MEYC01000035.1:1511-17506 GCA_001775715.1 Candidatus Aminicenantes bacterium RBG_16_66_30
CGCGGCCGCCGTGGAGAACGATCTCAAGAGGATCCTGGCCTACTCGACGATCAGCCAGATCGGCTACATCTTCCTCGGCTTCAGCGTGGCCAACGCGGCCGGGATCTCCGGGTCGCTTCTCTTCATCCTGATGCATGGCCTGGCCAAGGCCGGACTCTTCCTCTGCGCCGGGATCGTCATCCACGCCGTCCAGGCCAAGGACATCCGGGAGATGGGCGGCCTCGTCAAGACGATGCCGGTCACGGCGATCGCCTTCCTCGTCTGTTCCTTCTCCGTCATCGGCATCCCGCCCTTCGGCGGCTTCTTCTCGAAATTCCTGGTCATCATGGGGACCGTGCAGGCCGGCCGGACCTGGCTCGCCGCCGCGGCCCTCTTCACCGCCGTCCTGACGATGTACTACCTTTTCAGGGTTTTCAGCCTGGTTTTCCTGGGTGAGCTCAAGCGGCCGGCTCCCGAGAGAACGAAATCCATGGTCTTTGTCGTCGCCGTTCTGGCCTTCCTCAGCCTGGCGGCCGGGCTTTTCGTCGCCTACCCGATGAAGCTCGTCAACATCGCGACGACCGAGATGAGTTGGTGGCTCCGATGACCCCCAAAATGCTTCTCCTTCCCATCCTCCTGCCCGCCGTCCTGGCCGTCGTCCTCCTCATCATCCCGCGGGCGCTCCGCCTCCTCCGGGACGCCCTGGCCCTGGCCGGCGCGGCCGTCCTCCTCTACTACGGCTTCGTCTTCTTCTCCCTGAAAGATCTCAGGTTCAACGTCCCCTGGCTCGGCATGGGCATCGACTTCGACCTCCGCCTCTACCACTTCTCGAGCTTCATCCTCCTCGCACTGGCCGGGTTCCTCATCCTGATCACGCTCTATTCGACGGTCAAGATGAAGGACGCGCCGCGGGCCCGGGAATTCTTCGCCTACGTCTTCCTGACCGCGGCCTTCGCCAACGGGGCGGCGCTGGCCAACAACTTCGTCCCCCTCGTCTTTTTCTGGGAAGGCCTGCTCGTTACCCTCTACGGCCTCGTCACAATCGGCGGCAGGCCGACGTCGGGCCGGACCGCGGTCAAGGCTCTCCTGATCGGCGGCTTCTGCGACTTCTCGATGATCCTGGGCATCGGTCTCCTGTGGACCGTGAGCGGTACGCTGACCATGTCCCAGGTCTCCGTCGAGCCGACGGGGCTGGCCGCGGTCGCCTTCGTCCTGATGATGATCGGAGCCGCCGGCAAGGCCGGGGCCATGCCCTTCCACACTTGGATCCCCGACGCCGCCGTCGACGCGCCCGTGACCTTCTTGGCCTTCCTGCCGGCCGCCTTCGAGAAGCTGCTGGGCATCTACCTCCTGGCCCGGATCTCCCTCGACTTCTTCAAGATCCGGCCGGGGAGCGGCCTCTCCGTCCTGCTCATGCTCGTCGGGGCGGTGACCATCGTCCTGGCCGTCCTCATGGCCCTCGTCCAGAAGGACTTCAAGCGGCTCCTGTCCTATCACGCCGTCAGCCAGGTCGGTTACATGATCCTCGGCATCGGGACGGCCGTGCCGTTCGGCATCGCCGGAGGCATCTTCCACATGATCAACCACGCCATGTATAAATGCGGCCTCTTCCTGAGCGCCGGCTCGGTCGAGCACCGGACCGGCACGACCGAGCTCAAGAAACTCGGCGGCCTGCGGAAAGAGATGCCGCTGACGGCCTTCGGCTTCACCGTCTGCGCCCTGGCCATTTCCGGGGTCTGGCCGCTCAACGGTTTCGTTTCCAAAGAGATGGTCTTCCACGGCGCCCTCGAATCGGGCTACACGGTCTTCGCCATCGCGGCCTGGGTCGGGGCGATCTTCACCTTCGCCTCCTTCCTCAAGGCCGGGCATTCCGTGTTCTTCGGCGAACGGACGCGCGAGGTCCCGGCGGTCAAGGAGAGTCAAGCGGCCATCGTCGTCCCCATCCTCGTCCTGGCGGCCCTCTGCATTCTCTTCGGCGTCTATAACAAGCTCCCCCTGACCCTCTTCATCCAGCCGATCCTCGAGGGTCACGTGGAGGCCGGCGCCCACCTCGACTTCACGAGCCACGCCCTGGACATCTTCAACCCTGTGGCCCTCATCTCGATCGGCTGCCTCGTCCTGGCCTTCCTCCTCCACCGTCACGGCTTCCTGAAGTCCGGCCGCAAGCCCTACCTCGCCTCAGAACCCATCCACAAGCTCCCCGTCGTCCACAGGCTCTACGACCTGGCCGAGGCCCGGGTATTCGACCCCTACGAGCAGGGCGTCAAGGTCCTCCAAGGGCTGTCGCTCGTCCTGTTCAAGGCCGTCGACCGGCCCATCGATTTCGTCTACGAGAAGGTCGTCACCGTCGCCGGGGAGAGATTCACGGCCATCCTGAAGAAGGCCCACAACGGGCATTATGCGAACTACCTCGCCTGGTGCCTGGCCGGCCTGATCATCGTGGCGGGCACGATTAGCCTGCTGATGAAATAGAGGAGGAGCGTTGATCATACTTTTCGTTGCGCTGCCGCTCGTCGTGGCGGGGATTCTCCCTCTCGTCGGCAAGGTCTCCCGGCGGGTCGTGCCCGACCTGCTGGCCAACGCGGCCCTTCTCTTCCTGCTCGTCTACGCCGCGATCACCGGACGTCACCTCATCGCCGGCGGGCCCGTCCTCCAACAGCTCTCCTGGTTCGGGGAGCCCGTCGCCATCCGGCTGGCCCTGGACGGGTTCAGCCTGTTCATGCTCTTGGCCATCGCCGTCGTCGGGCTGGCGGCCTGCTTGTTCTCCATCGACTACATGGAGCACTACGGGGCCAAGGCCAATTATTACGCCCTGTTCCTGGTCATGGTCGCCGGGATGAACGGGCTCGTCCTGGCCACGGACCTCTTCAGCGTCTACCTCTTCATGGAGGTGGCCGCCGTCGCGTCCTACGCCCTCGTCGCCTTCGGGCTGGGGCAGGATGAGCTCGAGGCCGCCTTCAAGTACCTCATGCTCTCCGTCGTGGCCACGGCCTTCATCCTGGCCAGCGTCGCCGTCATCTTCGGGATGACCGGGAGCCTGGACTTTGCGGGCGTGGCCAAGGCCCTCCAGGAGATCAACGCCGGCGCCGCGGTCGGCGTCGCCTCCGCCTTCTTCCTCGTGGGCTTCGGCCTGAAGGCGGCCCTCATCCCGTTCCACGCCTGGCTTCCGGACGCCCACCCTTCGGCCCCGGCGCCCATCTCGGCCGTCCTGTCCGGCCTCCTGATCAAGGTCTCCGGCATCTACGCCATGACCCGGATCTTCCTCAATGTCTTCGGCCTGACGCCGGCCCTGTCCACGGTCCTGATGTCCCTGGGCACGCTGTCCATGGTCGTCGCCGCCTTCCTCGCCCTGGGCCAGAAGGACATGAAGAGGATGCTGGCCTATTCCTCGATCAGCCAGGTCGGCTACATCGTCCTGGGGATCGGCATCGGGACGCCCCTCGGCATCGCGGGCGGGCTCTTCCACCTCTTCAACCACGCCCTGGCCAAGGGACTCCTGTTCTTGACCAGCGGCTCCGTCCAGCAATCCACGGGCACCCGGAACCTCGACGAGATGGGCGGCCTGGCCAAGCGCATGCCGATCACGGCCGCAACGAACCTGGTCGGGGCCCTGTCGATCGCCGGCATCCCGCCGCTCAACGGGTTCTGGTCGAAGCTGATCATCATCATCGCGCTCATCCAGGCCGGGCACCCCGTCTTTGCCCTGATCGCCGTCCTGACCTCGGTCCTGACCCTCTGGTACTTCCTCCTCATGCAGCGGAAGGCCTTCTTCGGCAAGCTCAACGAGAAGTGGGCCGCCGTCAAGGAAGCGCCCTTTTGGATGACGGCCGCGACCGTCCTCCTGGCCCTCCTCTGCGTGGGGATCGGCATCCTCTTCTCGTCGACCGTCACGACCTGGATCCAGCCCGCCGCCGACGTGCTCGCGGACGGGGTCCACGCCGTGATCGGATCGTGGGGATTTTAGACGATGATCGTGCAAACAGCTCTCCTCATCGGTTTGGTCCTGTTCTCGGTCCTGGCCATCCTGCTCCGCGACCTGCTCAAGTCGGCCATCTCGCTCGCCGCCGCCAGCCTGCTCCTGGGGATCATCTTCTTCCGGATGAACGCCCCGTACGCCGGCGTCTTCGAGATTTCCGTCGTCGCCGGGTTGATCACGGTCCTCTTCATCCTGACCATCGCCCTGACCAAGGCCGGCGACGAGGTCCGGGAATCCCGGGCCGCGAACTGGGTCTTCCCCCTCTTCTTCATCGCCTTCATCATCATCGACGCCCTGGTCATGAAGGGCCTCCTCCGGAAGATCCCGGCCCTCGCCTCGGGAGCGGAGACGGGCACCTTCGGCGACGTCCTCTGGAAAGGGAGGACGTTCGACCTCGTCGGCCAGATCGCCGTCATCCTGGCCGGCGTGTTCGCCGTCCTGGCCCTGTTCCGCAAGAGGGATAAACATGACTAACACCTGGTATTTCTACCTGTTTTTCGCGGCCGCCCTCGTCTTCGCCGGGATCCTCGGCCTCCTTCTCCGGCGGAACCTTATCAAGCTCTTCATCGCCATCGAAGTCATCGCCAAGGGCATCAGCCTGCTCCTCCTGGGGACCGGGTTCGTCAAGGACAACATCCTCGTCGCCCAGACCCTCGTCGTCACGTTCATCGTCGTCGAGGTCAGCCTCGTGGCCACGGCCCTGGCCCTGATCATCAACATCTACCGGCAGACGAAGAGCCTGGACGTCCGCAAGCTGGCCAGGCTGAAAGGTTGAGCTATGAAGGGAATCGGTTTCCTCCTCTCCCCGCCCGTCGCCTTCCTCTTTTTCCTGGGGACGGCCTTCGCCCTCTACGGCCTGGGATCGAAAATGGGGCCCAAGCTGACCAAGGTCGGCGGCAAGCTCACGACCTACGCCTGCGGCGAGGACATCCCGGGCGTCAAGATCCAGTTCGGCTACCGCCTGTTCTTTTTCATCGCCCTGTTCTTCACCATCATGCACGTGGCCGCCCTGGTCATCGCCACCGTTCCCTCGGGCAAGATCGTCTTTTTCGCCGTCTTCTACCTGCTCATGATCTTCCTGTCCGTCATGGCCCTGGTCACAAGGAGCTAACATGCTGAACAAGCTTGCGCGCTGGTCCAGGATCAAGTCACCCTGGATCCTCCACCTCAACTCCGGCGCCTGCAACGCCTGCGACATCGAGATCATCGCCGCGCTGACCCCGCGGTTCGACGTCGAGCGCTTCGGCATCCTCCTCAAGGCCACACCCCGCCACGCCGACGTCATCATCGCCACCGGCCCGGCCACCCGCCAGATGAGGGACCGGATCATCCGCATCTACGATCAGGTCCCCGACCCCAAGTTCGTCATCGCCGTGGGCGCCTGCGCCATGTCCGGCTGCGTCTACCGCGGCGCGTACAACATCATGGGCGGCATCGACCAGGTCATCCCGGTCAACATGTACGTCCCGGGCTGCCCAGCCCGGCCCGACGCCATCATCGACGGCGTCGTCAAGCTCCTGGGTAAACTCTAGGCATCAAGGAACCGCCATGACCGACGCCGAACTCATCGAAAAACTCAAAGCGGACCTGGGGGACAAGGTCGCGGAAATCGCCAATCCCGCGCGCCGCCGCCTTTTCTTGAAGGTCGCGCCGAGCGACATCATCGCCGTAACGACCCGTCTCCATGACGCTTACGGGGTCGTCTTCCTCTCCACCATCAGCGGGGTGGACAACGGAGAGACGTTCGAGATCGTCTACCATTTCTCCACGCCCGAAACCGATTTCAACCTTCGGACCGAGATCCCGAGGGCCGATCCTCACCTCGCCAGCATCACCCCTGTCATCCCCGGCGCCATCCTGTACGAGCGCGAGCTCCAGGACATGTTCGGCATGATCGTCGACGGACTCCCCGATCCGCGGCCCCTCGTCCTCCCCGACGATTGGCCGGCTGAGAATTACCCGTTGCGCAAGGACTGGAAGCACACGCGGCCGGAGGAAGTCATTCCCGGAGGAAAGTCATGAGTTTCCAAGTCCCCATAGGCCCCCAGCACCCGGCCCTGAAGGAGCCGATCAGCCTGCGCATGACCGTCGAGGGTGAGGTCATCACCGACGTCGACATCCGCCTGGGCTACAACCACCGCGGCCTCGAAAAATTGGCGGAAGAAAAGAACTGGATCCAGAACATCTACCTCGTCGAGCGCATCTGCGGCATCTGCTCCCACTCTCACGCGACCTGCTACGTCCAGGGCGTCGAGAAGCTCATGGAGCTCGCGCCGCCCCGCCGTGGCCTGTACATCCGCTACCTCGTCTCCGAGCTCGAGCGCATCCACAGCCACCTCCTCTGGCTCGGCGTCGCCGGCCACGAGGCCGGTTTCGACTCGTTCTTCATGTACACCTGGCGGGACCGGGAGATCGTCATGGACCTCCTCGAGATGATCTCCGGCAACCGCGTCCACTACGCCATCAACACCCTCGGCGGCGTCCGGCGGGACCTTGACGAAGGCCAAAAGGCCAAGATCCTCGAAGGGATGGTGACCCTGAGGAAACGGAGCGAATACTATTTCCACATCGGCGCCAACGAGCCGAGCTTCGTCGGCCGGATCGCCGGCGTCGGCCTCCTCCCCAAGGACAAGGTCGTCGCCCTCTGCGCCGTCGGCCCGACGGCCCGGGCCTCGGGCTGGGCCCGGGACGTCCGCAAGGAGGACCCGTACGCGGTCTACGGCGAGCTCGACTTCGAGGTGGCGACGGCCGACACCTGCGACGTCCTCGGCCGCGTCGTCGTCCGGGTCAAGGAACTCCTGGAGTCGTACAAGCTCTGCGAACAGATGGTCCGGAACCTGCCGGCCGGGGACATCGCCGTCAAGGCACCGCGCAAGGTCAAACCCGGGGAGGTCGTCAGCCGCTACGAGGCGCCCCGGGGCGAGAACATCCATTACATCAAGGCCAACGGGACGGACAAGCCCGAGCGGCTCAAGGTCCGGGCCCCCACCCTGGCCAATTACCCGGCCACGGTGGAGATGCTCCGGAAAGGATTCATCGCCGACATCCCCCTAATCTTCGCCGCCATCGACCCCTGCATCTGCTGCGCCGAACGGGCCGTGACTCTGGTCAAGGCCGGGAGCGGCGAGGAGTCGGTCGTCCGGATGAGCGATCTGCGCCGGCAGGCGATCGCCCGGCATCAAAATGCTCCCGTGAAAAGGAATGCGGTATGGCCGTTGTGAGAACACTCCTCTATCTCGTCGTCTACCCCGGGCTTCTGTTCCTGTTCGTCTATTCGACCTTCTGCGAATGGTTCGACCGCAAGGTCTACGCCAGGCTCCAGAACCGGATGGGTCCGACCCACACGGGCCGGTTCGGGCTCCTCCAGCCCATCGCCGATTTCTTCAAGCTCATGGCCAAGGAGGACATCGTCCCCGAGGCCTCGGACAAGCGTCTTTTCACCGTCCTGCCGATCATCGGCCTGGCTGTCGTCTCGACGGCGGGGCTGCTGCTCCCCGTCTGGAACTTCGACCTGGCCAACCCCGGCCTGACGTCATTTTCGGGCGACATCATCGTCGTCCTCTACCTCCTCAGCCTGCCGACGCTCATCCTCTTCCTGGCCGCCTGGTCCTCGACAAACCCCTTCTCCACGATCGGCGGCGCCCGTGTCCTGACCATGCTCTTCGGCTACGAGGTCCCGCTCTTCCTGACCATCCTGAGTCCGGCCATCCTGGCCGACTCCTGGCGCCTGGCCGAGATCGCGGCTTTTTACCAGGCGAAACCCCTCCTGCTCCTGACGAACCTGCTGGGCTTCCTCGTCGCCGTCATCGCCGTCCAGGCCAAGCTCGAGCGGACCCCCTTCGACATCCCCCACGCCGAGACGGAGATCGTCGGCGGGACGTTCACCGAATACTCGGGCAAGAAGCTGGCCCTCTTTCGCCTGACCTTCGACATCGAGCTCGTCATCTCGAGCGGCCTTCTCGCGACCGTCTTCCTGGGCGGCTTCCCCGGCGGCGCCGTCGTCGGATTCATCCATTTCGTGGTCAAGACGCTCTTCGTCATCTTCCTCCTGTCCCTTCTCCGGGCGTTGACGTCGCGGATCCGCATCGATCAGGTCGTGTCCTTCGCCTGGAAGTACCTGGCCCCCCTGGCGGTCCTCCAGCTCCTGGTCGCCATTCTCCTGAAGGGATTGCTGTCATGAAAATAGCGGCCTTCCTCCCCGAACTGCTCCGTCATCTCTTCAAGAAACCCGCCACCGTCGATTATCCCTTCAAAAAGCTCGAGGTCCCCAAGGACTTCCGCGGAACGCCCTATCTCAATACCGAGATGTGCATCGTCTGCCGGGCCTGCGAGCGGGACTGTCCGGCCGAGGCCATCGAGATCGCCTCGGTCAACGAGGCCGAGAAGCGCTTCCGGATGGTCATCCACAACGACCGCTGCGTCCACTGCGCCCAATGCGTCGACTCTTGCCCGACGACGCCCAAAGCCATGCATATGGACCGCCTTTTCGAGATCGCCGACGACGACCGCCACAAGATGAAAAAGGACTGGATCTACGTCCGGGCCGTGCTCAAGCCCAAGGCGGCGGCCCCGGCGCCCCAGGCCGCCGGGCCGACAGCCTGAGCCCTCACCGCCGGCCGCGAGCGCCGTCCCCTCCAGGCTCGTCGCCGTCGAGTCTTGCGGGCGAGCGCGGGAATCCATACAATCAAGCCATGCGATCATGGAGCCGCGTCCTTCGCCGGGAGATCCGCCGGTCCCTCCGCGTCGCCGTCGTCGGCGTCGGGAACGTCGCCAGGGGCGATGACGCCGCGGGGGCCCTCGCCGCCCGGGACCTCCTCGCCGGGCCCGGCCCATTGCCGGCGAAAGCCCTGGTCGTCGCCGCGGCAGATGTCCCCGAGAATTTCACCGGGGTCGTCCGCGCCTTCGCCCCCGATCTCGCGGTCATCGTCGACTCCGCCGCGGCCGGGCGGCCGCCGGGCGCGGGCTTTCTGCTCGACCCCGCCGAGGTCGCCGACGAGGACGTTTCCACCCACCGCATGCCCCTGACGCGGCTCGCCCGCTATATCCGGGAGACGATGGACTGCCGGGTCTTGATCCTAGGGATAGAGCCCTCGTCGTTCGAGGAGGGGGCGCCGGTGTCTCCGGCCGTCGGCCGGGCCGTCCGGCGGATCATCGCGGTCATCCGGAGCGCCCTCGACGCGCGGTAGGGGCCCGGCTCCGCGGCCGGATCAGATCTTCATCGGCATCAGGACGTAGATGTTGGTGATGCCTTCCTCGGCCTCCGGCTTGAGCAGGACGGAGCTGTTCTCGTCCTTGATCTCAAAGACGACCCGTTCGGACGCGACCGCCGTGAGAAAGTCGAGCAGATACTGGGCGTTGAACCCGATCTCCAGGTCCTGGCCCTTGTACTCGACGGCCAGCCTGTCGCGCGCCTCCCCGATCTCGGGGTTGGACGAGAATAGCCTCATCCGGTTCTTCTCGATGGTGAACTTGATCCCTTTCGACCGCTCGGCCGACAGGAGGGACACGCGCCGGATGGCGTTGGCCAGCTCTTCGCGCGAAACGGCCAGCCGGCCGGGATTGTCCTTGGGGATGACCGCCTGATAATTGGGGAACTTGCTATCGATGATCCGGGAGATGAGCGTCCTCCGGCCGACCTTGAAGAAAAGGTTGTTCTCGTCGAGGTCGAACTCGACCGTTTCATCCTCGAATTTCCTTATCTCGTTGAGCGTCTTCTTGGCCACGATGACGCTGATGTCCTGGTCGATTTTCAGCCCGTCCTGGGCCTTTTTCGTGTACGCCAGGCGGTGCCCGTCAGTGCTGACGAGTTCGATCTGCCGGTTCTTGAGCGAAAGCTGGGCCCCGTTGAGATAGTACCTCTGCTCCTGCGTTATCGCATAGTAAACCCGGTCGATCATGTCCTTGACGTCCTTTAACGCCAAGTGGATGTCTTTCTCGAATTTCGGCTCCGGGACCTGGGGATAATCCTCTTGGGGTAGGCACAGGATCTTGAACTCGCTTTCGCCCGCCTTGATCTCTATGTTGTCGCCGACCTTTTCGACATGGACGATCTGCCCTTCCGGTAAGGATTTGACGATCTCGAAGATCTTCTTGCCGTTGACCGTGATCGCCCCGGGTTTATCGATGGCCGCCTCGAGATGCGTCCTCAGCCCGACCTCGAGGTCCGTTCCCGTCAATTCGATGTCCGACGCCGAGACGTTCATCAGGATGTTGGCCAGGATGGGCATGGTGTTCCGTTTTTCGACGATCCCATGGAGCAGCTGCAGCTCTTCCAGGAACGTTTCTTTGGGGAGTGAAAATTTCATTTCGGCACCTCTCGAATCGGATTCCTTATATTCTTACTATTTATTTCATAAAGATAACTAAAATCAAGAAGAGAAATAATAAAGTCCTCTGGAAATGTGCATATCCCGCCGAACATGTTGATAATCCTCATTGGATGAAGGCCACGAGGCTGTTGATCTCTTTGTTGAATTCAGGATCATCGGCCCGAAGCTTGTCGATTTTTCGGACGCTGTAGATGACCGTCGTGTGGTGTTTTCCACCGAATTTCTTGCCGATTTCGGGAAGGGAGGACTTGGTCAATTCTTTGGCCAGATACATGGCGATCTGGCGGGGAAAGGCGATCTTGGGGGAGTTGTTTTTCGACTTGAGCTGGGAAGGTTTTATTTTAAACTTGTGGCAGATGAGTTTCTGGATCTTTTCCACAGTGACGATCGTCGTCGACGAGTCGAGAAGGCCCTTAAGGGCTTCCTTGGTCAGGTCCAAATCGATCTTTTCGCCCTTGAGCGAGGCGAAAGCGACGACCCGCCTCAGGTAGCCCTCGAGCTCCCGGATGTTGGACTGGACCTTGTCGGCGATGTAGAGGGCCACGCTCTCGGGAAGGGAGACCGCCTCGGCCTCGGCTTTTTTATTGAGGATGGCGATGCGGGTCTCGATGTCCGGCGGCTTGAGGTCGGCGATGAGGCCCCATTCGAACCGGGACCGGAAACGCTCCTCGAGATGGGGGATCTCCTTGGGCGGGCAGTCGCTCGAGATGACGATCTGCTTTTGGTTGTCATAAAGGTGGTTGAAGGTGTGGAAAAATTCCTCTTTGGTCCGCTCGCGGCCGGCGAGGTAGTGGATGTCGTCAATCAATAAAACGTCGACGTTACGGTATTTCTCGCGGAACTCGAGGACCTTGCCGTACTGGAGGTGGTTGATGAGGTCGTTCATGAATTTTTCGGTGGTGACGTAGAGGATCTTATTCCGCTCGCTCTGCTGGAGGCTGAAGTGGCCGATGGCGTTCATGAGATGGGTCTTGCCGAGGCCCGCCCCGCCGTAGAGGTAGAGAGGGTTGTAGGACTTGGCCGGATTCTTGGCCACGGCCACGGCGGCCGCGTGGGCGAACTGGTTGCAGCTGCCGACGACGAAGTTCTCGAACGTATAGTTGGGGTTGAGGTTCGGATTGATGAGCTGGCCCTGCTTGGTTTTCCTCTCGTCCGGCGATCGCCTCATGAACGACGACGGCGTGTCGTCGTGGATGTAGCGGATATCAAAGCTTTTGCCGAAGAGGTCCCGCGAACATTCGTTGATGATATTCGAATAATGGAAGGACAGCCAGTCGCGGAAATAGGAATTCGGAACCTTGACATACAAGCAATCCTGTTCCTGGCCGATGAAGCCCGTCGGGCCGAACCAGGTCTCGAACGAGTTGGGGTCGACCTTGGCTTCGACGGCCCGGAGGATTTGAATCCAAAGGTTTTGATTTTCTTTAGGTTCCATGGGTGCTACTAATTTTTCCACAGATTATTTCACATCTGTGGAAAATCCTCTCCGGGGAACAGATTGGACCGGGTGAGGCCTGGCAATCATAGCACCACGGGGAGGTCGTTTCAAGCTTTTTTTTAGGGGAAAACGGTATTTCGGAGCGGTCGCGGCCGTCGCCGAAACTCCCCGGCCTGCGGCGCCTGAAAAGCGCTTCCGGAGGTCCCCGGCGGGGAAGAAAAACGGTCAAAAATGGCTCCGGACGAGGCCCCCGCTGGACGGGGAAAACCCTTCGTTTTTACGCGCTTAGAGGACGGATAGGTTCAGCGCCGGAGGAGGATCCTTTCCTCGATCGTCGGGGCGCCGAAAAGGACCGGGAAAAAACGGGCCCGGATACGGTCGGCGAGCTCGGCAAAAGCGAATTCGGCCGGTTTATCGAGGTCGATGTAATCGCGTTCCTCGCGGAAGGTTATTTTATAAAGGGCTTCCCCGGTCGCGCCGGAAACGACGGAGAGGTCGACCGAAAGGGTCCAGCGGCGTTGCTCGATGAGCCCGCGGCGGTCGATGTCGAACGGGCTGACCGCGGGAAGTTTCTTTTTCTCCAGGGCCTTGCGAGTCTGACCGACGAGCCCGGCCGAGCCGGTGAGGAAGACCGCTCGTACGCGGCTGGCGGCCGCCTGTTTCCAGAACGCCGGGTCGTCCGCGGCGGCCTTGCCGCCCCGCGAGAGATGCATGCGGGAGACCGTGCCCTTGAAGGACCGGCCGAGTTCCGCCGCGAGATAGGCCTGGAGTTCTTGGCCGAGCGCGAAATCCGGGGACGGGGCGTCGTCGCGGAAATCTGTCACGATGATCTCGCTGAAGAGGCCGGGCGGAAAGGCCGAAATACCGGGCATCTCCACCTTGACCGGGACCGGGGGACGCGAAAAGCAGGCAGCGGCCGCGAGCAGGACGGCCACGATGATAAAGCTCCGCGGCTTCACGGCTTTCTTCCGCGCCAGGCCCCCAGGCGGGCTTTGAACCTTTCGTAGTTATCCTTGATCACCCCATTGCCCGGGTCGAGACGGAGGGCCGCCTCGTATTCCTTCCGGGCCTCTTCGAAGGCGCCCTGTTTTTCGTAGGCGACGGCGAGGTTGTTGCGGGCCGCGGCGGAATCCGGGCCCATGTCCAGGGCCTTTTTCCACTGCCGGACGGCCTCGTCCCAACTGCCCGCGCGGGCCGCCGCGACGCCGTTCATGAGGGTTTTCGAGGCGAGGGGCAGCCGGCAGGCCGCGGCCAGGGGCAAAGAGAGAGAAACGAGAGCCAGAAAAACATTGGGTCTCATGCCGGCCTCGAAGGAAAGGTACGCCTTTCGGACCCCCCGGTCAAGCGGAGACAAACGTCGCCAACTTGCCTCGCGCCGATTTTTATGGTATAAATTCGGCTCATCTTGAGACGAGAGAGATACGACCATGCCGAAAACCTGCCAGATCTGTAAAAAAGGCCCGATTTTTGGGCATAACGTCAGCCATTCTCACAAGTCGTCCCCGAAAAAATGGAAGCCCAACCTTCAGCACGTCAAGGCCCAGACCCCGCAGGGCGGCGTGCGCCAGATCTGGGTCTGCACGAGATGCCTGCGCTCGGGGAAAGTGGCTAAAGCGGCCTAGCCTCCTCTACACTCTCTCGACAGACAAAACCTCTTTCAGCGCGGAGATGCGCCGGGTGATGTCCTCGAGGTGGCGGATGTCCCGGATCCTGATGTCCAGCTTGATCTTGGCCCTGCCCTCGGTGAGCATCGCCGCCTCGGCCTTGGAGATATTCCCCTCGAGCCCCGCGACCGCGGTGGCGACCTTGGCCAGGACCCCGGGCGAGTCCTCGGACTTGACCAGGAGACGGGCTTTGAACGTCCCGGCGAAGGCCGGGTCCCAGGACACCTCGACCAGCCGCTGACCGTCCAGGATCTCCTTGGTCACGAGCGGGCAACGGAGAGAATGGACGCTCAGCCCCTTCCCCGCCGTGATGTACCCGATGACGGGCTCGCCCTTGACCGGAGAGCAGCACTTCGCCAGCTTGATCATCTGTCCGTCGATGTCCTTGATCCTGACCCCCGGTCTCGGGCCCAGAGCGAACCTGGCTGCCGCTTTCACGAGCAAGCCCGGCTTGCGCGGCGTGACCCGGCCGGCGGGGAAGACGGCTTCGATGAGTCCGGGGTTGACGACGATCTTGCCGAGCCCCGCCTGGCGGTAAAACTCCTCCATGGATGCGGCCCTCGGGCCGAGGGCGGCGGCAAGCTGCCGGGCGAGGTTCTCCTCCTTCCGGAATTCGGCGGGGAGGATGTACTTGCGGATCTCCCGTTCCCAGAGCTTCCGTCCCAGGGCGACGCTCGTCGTCCGGCTCTTGAGGTTGAGCCAGCGCTTGAGCTGCTGGCGCGCGCCGGCGGTCGCGGCCGAGGCGAGCAGGCCCCGCGTCGGCGTTCTTTCGTCCGACGTCAGGATCTCCACGATGTCCCCCGTTTTGAGAACGGTCTTGAGCGGGGACGCAGAGCCGTTAACCCGGGTCCCGGACGCGTGGAGCCCGATCTCCGTGTGGATCTTGAAGGCGAAGTCGAGGGCCGTGGCGCCGGGCGGGAGGTTGATGACTTTTCCCTTGGGAGTGAAGACGTAGACCTCCTCCGGGATGAGGTTTGTTTTCAGGCTGCGAAGGAACTCCCGCGGGTTCTTCTGCTCCTCGAAGAGGGTGGCCATTTCACGGAGCCAGTGGAGACGGCGGTCCTCTTTCATCGGGCCGGGCGGCGAGTCGTCCTTGTACAGCCAATGGGCGGCGATGCCGTTCTCGGCGAGGTCGTGCATCTCCCGGGTCCGAACCTGGATCTCGAACATCTTCCGTCCCTCGGTGATGAGCGTCGTGTGCAGGGCCTGGTAGAGATTGGGCTTGGGCATGGCGATGAAATCGCGGAACCGCTGGGGCAGGTGGGGCCAGCGCTGGTGGATGATGCCGAGGAGGGCGTAGCAGTTCTTGACGGAGTCGGTGATGACCCGCAGGGCCAGGAAGTCGAAGACCTGGTCGAAGGCAATGTCCCGCCGCTTCATCTTGCTCCAGACGCTGTAGGGGCGCTTGATCCGGGAGAAGACCTCGGCCGGGATGCCGTTCTCCCGGACGAGCTCCTCGAGCGTCTTCTTCATGGCCTTGAGGTCCGCCTCGGCCGCCCTTCTCCCGGGCTCCACGGACGCGGCGATCTTGGCGAACTCCTCGGGGGCCACATAGCGGAAGGACAGGTCCTCGAGCTCGGCCCGGATGCGCCCCATGCCGAGCCGGTTGGCGATCGGGGCGTAGATGTCGAGCGTCTCGCGGGCGATCTGCCGCTGCCTCTCCTCGTCGAGGTGCCGGAGGGTCTTGAGGTTGTGAACCCGGTCGGCCAGCTTGATGAAGATGATCCGGATGTCGTCGGTCATGGCCAAGATGATCTTCCGGATGGTCTCGGCCCGGCGGACTTCGGGCGACACCTCCTGGACCCGGCTGATCTTGGTCACGCCCTCGACCAGGGCGGCGACCTCCTTGCCGAAATTTTCGCGGATGTCCGCGGCCGTCGCGTCTGTGTCCTCGAGAACGTCGTGGAGGAGGGCGGCGACGAGCGTCGTTTTGTCGAGCTTCATGTCAGCGAGGTAGTCGGCCACTTCGAGCGGATGGCTGAGATAGGGTTCCCCGGAACGGCGGACCTGCCCCTTGTGGGCCTTGCCTGCGAACACGTAGGCCTTCTGGAGGACGAGGGACTCTTTTTCGCTGATGTAGGAGGAGGCCTTTTCGAGGATGTCGTCAAACCGGATCATGGCCGAACGGCCTCCCTGGTCCGAGGATCCAAGCGGCGGCTTAGAAGACCCCGGCGGGCGAACGCGTCGCGGTCGATGAAAGCAGCCCAGCGTGTCGGCATGAAAAACGTTCGCCGGTGGCGAAGACCTCCGATATGACGGCTAAGATGAAGCCTTGTCGGGCTTGGGCTTGGCGGCCTCGGCGGGGGCGGTCTTCGTTTCGGCCTTGGCCTCGGCGGTCGCCGAGCTTTTCTTGGGGTGGTCGGTGATATACCAGCCGCTCCCCTTGAACTGGATGGCCGGGGAGGAGATGAGCTTGATGACGGGACCGCCGCACTTGCGGCACTTCTCGGGCGGCTTGTCCTTGGCTTTCTGGAGCACCTCGCAGATTTCGCGGCACTTGGTGCACTGATATTCGTAAATTGGCATCGCGGCTATCTCCCGGTCGATAGGACTCGATAGAAACTTCATTATAACAGAAATCGCCCCGCAGCAGGACACTGCCCTGGGCA
>MEYC01000035.1:17579-20069 GCA_001775715.1 Candidatus Aminicenantes bacterium RBG_16_66_30
CTGATAACTGAGGCCGAGGGGATCGACAACTTGGAGGGGGAATCCGCTTTGCCTTCCCCCTTCCAACGGTCGCTTCGCTCCCTGCCTCCCCTCCTCGAACGCTGCGGCGTTCTGCGGCCCGGGAGAAATATCTCCCGGGACCCTCTTCCGGTTCAGGCAGTTTCAGGGCAGTATCTTAGCGAGCATAAGCGATGATTTCGTCGGTCGGCGTGACTACAGACTCGTTTCGATAAGGATCTTGAGTGCCGCGAAGGCGGCGACCGCTAAACCTGGGGCCGAGGGGTATCATCGACGGGAGCATAAAGCGGGGATTTATTTTTCCCGGGACGGATACGCGGACTCCTCCCATCGAATCCGGACCGGGAAAGCGTTAAGAATCACCGCGCGGACGTCGATGATATCCCGAGGTCTATTCGTGGAAGACGATGGCCTCGAAGACATAGAGCTTGGCGCCCAACCGCCAGGCGTCCGGCGGCAGGCCGGCCTTGAGCGAGGCCTGCTCGAGGAAGGTTTCCCGGTCCCACTTGTTCTCCACCGGGACCTGGGGCAGGAGGACGCCCTTCAGCCCGCCCCGGGCGACGATCAGGCCGTGCCGACCCACGATGATCTCCCGCGGGTCGGCGATCTCCCGGACCGGCGTCAAAACGGAGATCTCGACCTTGAGGTCCTTGAGCTCGGCGGGCCTGACGGGAGGGAAACGCGGGTCCTCGGTCGCCGCGTAGACCGCCGCCCGGATGACGGCCTGGCCCAGCGGGGCGACGGGCTCGATGAATCCGATGCAGCCGCGCAGGTCCCCGCCCTTCGTGAGCGTCACGAACACGCCTCGCGGCTCCAGGAACTTCGCCTTCCCGGAGGCGTCCTCGATCGCCGCCCGCCTCTCGACGAATTCGGTCACGGACGCCCGGGCCAGGCGGAGGAGTTCGGCTTTTTCTTCCGGCGTGAGCGAGTACTCGCCGTCCTCGGGGCTGGGCCCGAGGACGGCGGGACCGACCCCGGAGAGGACGGCCGCGGCCAGATAACCGACGACCGGGCCGCCGAAGCCGGACGAATCGGTCCGGGCGAGGACCTCGACCCGGGGTTGGCCCGCTTTTCCGGCCAGGAGCAGGACGGCGGCGACGGGACCGCCGCCGCACATGATGTTCTCTCCGGCCTCGGTTTTGCGGATGAGATCTTCCGTGTTCACGGCCCGGATGAGCGCGGCCGTCGCGGCGTCGGTCGCCTGCGCCTCGGCCTTCGGCAGGAAATGGGACAGGTCCGTCGAGGCCACGACGAGGACGTTTTTCGCGAGACAAGTTTTCTCCAGCGCCGCGGCCAGGGCGCAGATGGCCGGGCGGGTCTGGCGGCCCATGACGATAGGGACGATGGCCGCCCCGGGCAGGGCTATCTGAACGAAGGGGACCTGGACTTCGACCGAGTGTTCTTCGGCGAAAGCTTCGGGCCGGAAACGGAAACCCGAGGCCTTGGCGATTTCCCTGGCCAGGGCGGCATCGACGCGGGCGACCCCGAGCGGGGTTTCGAAACCGCCGTCGGGCCAGATGGAACAGCCCTCGAACGCGACGCGGTGGGACGGGCCGATGATGACGACCGTGTCGATCGCTCTGCCCCGGACCAGGGCATAGGCCGCGGCGGCCGTCCGGCCCGAATACACGTATCCGGCGTGCGGAACGATGAGGGCCAAGATCTTGCCGGAGGGAGGGTCGGCCGGGGCCGCGGCCGCGAGATAGCCTTCGATCTCGGCCGCCAGCTGGGGCGGGTCGGCCGTGTAGAACCGACCGGCGAAGGCCGCCGGCCGGAGGCCCTGGCCTGCCGCTTGGGTCAGCGCCGCGACCGTCATCCCGGCCAGAAGCCACAGGCTTTTTCTCATGGGCCTTCTCCCCGGTGCGCTCCGCGCGTTGCCCCCGCTTTCAATATATCGGCGGCGGAACTAAAAAGCAAATTGACTTTTTCCTGGATTTTTATAGAATGATAGAGGAAGGTTACGATGAAAGGCTTCTTCAAGTTTCTGCTGGCCACGCTGACGTTGGGTTCGGTGTTTTTCCTCGGTCTTTACCTCGGGAAAGAGAAGGAAAAGTCCAAGATCCCGATATTCCAGGAAGAGCCCGAAAGCCAGGGCTGAGCGGTCCGCGGTCCGTCCGGCATAGAGCGAAATCCTTTTTCTCCGCCCGGGGAAGAAGAAGAGGGTCGAACGATGAGTTGGAGCACCTACGCCATCCTGATCATCTTCGCGGCGTTCGTCCTGCTGCTCATCGTCAACCCCAACATGTCCTGTTTCGGAAAACGCATCACGTCTCCCTTCTATCCGCTCCTCCGGAAAAAGCGGCTGAAGGGAAAGGCCGGCGCGACGAATGGCGCCGGGGCCGGGGAGAAGGCGACGCAGAAAACCGAAGATTATGGATTTCATTAGCCCTTCGCCCCGGCGTATCGGCCTGCCCGGGCTCCTGGGCATTCTCGCGGCGCTCGCCGCGTGCGCCGGGCGCGCTCCCGTTCTCG
>MEYC01000036.1:0-2188 GCA_001775715.1 Candidatus Aminicenantes bacterium RBG_16_66_30
GGCAGTAGACCAAACGAGCCCTGACCACCTGCCTGAAAAGCATGAGGCCGCCCGTGGGCGGCCCTCGCTACGTACGTGCGCTGTGACGTTGTGTGCGGAGTGGAGCGGGAGACGGGAATCGAACCCGTGTGACCTGCTTGGAAGGCAGGAGCTCTGCCACTGAGCTACTCCCGCTTGATTTTAGATTTGGGAAGAGATTATAACTGAAAAAGGCTTGACGCAACACTACCAAAGAAAAGAAAGAAGTCTGGTGAGACCTCCATTTTCGCAGACAGATTAGCTCTCAACCGCCTATAATGATTAGCAAAATTCCTGACTGCGGTGAGTCTTGATAGAAGTGTCATTACGTTACAACGTTGGGAGGAAGTGAATGCGCTTGTTCGGCCTGGGGAAGAGTCGTCAAGCAGGAGACCTCAAGGAAGAATTTGCCAAACGAGGTCCGTGGGTTACCCAGTTCACCATCAACGGCAAGACCTACGGTGGGGAGGTGTCCTTCGACCAGGACAGACGCATCAGCTGGTTTTTTGAGAGTTTCCCGGACGAGCATTTAATTCTCGATCTTGGGAGCCTCGAGGGCGGGCAAACATTCCAGTTGGCAAAGCACCCCGGTGTGAGAGTTCTCGGTGTTGAGGGTCGCCAGTACAACATTGACCGGGCCGAATTTGTGCGCAGTATCTTAGGACTAGAAAACGTCAAGTTCCTACTCGTCGACCTTGAGAAATATGATATGGCAAAGCTCGGACGGTTTGACGTGGTTTTCTGCTGCGGTATTCTTTACCATCTTCCTGAACCCTGGACATTAATAGAAGGCATAAGACGTATTAGCGATAAAGTGTTCATCTGGACCCATTATGCCGAGGAAGCTAAAGCCACAGAGGTTATTAATGGCTATCGAGGTTGGTGGTACCAGGAGTCCGGGTTCAAAGACCCGCTAAGCGGACTCTCGCCAAAGTCGTTCTGGCTAGCTTTCGACTCGCTCCAGGATATGCTCAGGCATTGCGGCTTCACGAGGCAGAACATTGTTGATAAGGACCCGCACTCTCAACCCGGTCCGAGTACCGTTATCGCCGCCTGGGCTGAATAATGACCGCTCATCAATCAACAGAAAAGAACCTTCTTGTATGATTGGCTCCAGCACGAAGTCAAGAAGCCTGCCGGCGCCCAGCACCTAGACCACGAAGCGATATCCTCGACGCGGCAACGTGCGGACGGTCTCCCGCCCAGCGGTGGCGTAGCGGATCTTGGCCCGCAGGTTGCGCATGTGGGTGCGAACGACGTCGCGGCTGCCGGTGTGCGGAAAGAAGCCCCATACCTTCTCCAAGAGCTCGTCAGCGGCCACGACTACGCCGGGCCTCTCCATAAGGTACTCCAGCAAACGAAACTCGGTGGGGGTTAGCGTGACGCTGCCGGCTTCGCCCGTCAGCGCAAAGAGCCCGCGGTCCAGGGACAGGCCGGCGGCGGACAGGGTTCGGGGTGGGGGCGCAGTGGCCGCGCCCAAGAGTGGTTGGAGGGCCTGCTCCAACTCCTCGGGTCGGAAGGGCTTGCTCACCAGGGCGTCGCGGCCTATCCTCAAAGGGACTGAACCGGGGAGCCAGCGCTGAGAAGGCGATACGAGGAACAACAGCGGCACGTTTCGATCCGGCGACTGACGGCGCAGCCAATCACAGAACTCCTGAGCCGACATGTCACCGACGCCGGTGTCGAAGAGGACGGCGTCCACTTCCAGGCCGTGAAGGGCGCGCAGCCCCTCTGTAGCGCTGGCGGCGGACACAACGTCATACCCTTTGGCCGCCAGGTGCTGGCTGGCGGACTGGCCGGTAGCGCTTTCGCCGGAGACGATCAGTATCGTGGCCATAGCCGGGGACAAGCTATTATAGCACCGTTGTCCAGCGTCCGGAGTTCTCCTGCCCTAGAGGGCGAAAGGTGAGATTGGGCCGCTTCCGCGAGTACCTACCCTGGCCTCTCGGTCGCCGTCGTCGCATCGGCGTGCTGTGGCCGCTGCTCGTCTTGCTGGCGCTGCTCGTAGGGTTTCTGCAGCTCCTGACCACCGGCGGCGACGCTTCATCGCCCACGTCTACGGCCACGGCCACGCCGCCACCCTTCCTCCACCCCAACCCAACCTCCCTCCAGCAGGCGACGGTGGTGAGAGTCGTCGACGGCGGCACCATCGATGTCACGATAGATGGCG
>MEYC01000036.1:2242-2884 GCA_001775715.1 Candidatus Aminicenantes bacterium RBG_16_66_30
AGCGAAGGCCAGGAACGCCGATCTTCTCACCAAGACCGTTCGCCTGGAATCCGGCACCCGCGATCAGGACGAGGAGGGGCGCCTGCTGCGCTACGTCTTCAACGAAGACGGCCTGTCCGTCGAGGCGGTGCTGGTCGGCGAGGGGTTGGCCAACGCCCGGCCCGAGGACGGCAAGTACCGTATCCGCTTCACAACGATGGAGACTGACGCCCGCGAGGGTAACGTGGGCTGCCTGTGGAGATAGGGGCGCCGCTTGCTGCGCCCCGCTGCTTGCTGCGCCCCTACTCCTCCTCGACGCTCTCCAGCAAGAAAGTGTAAGTACCGTCGTCGTACTTCAGGAGCCGGCGAGCGCTGTCCGCTGAGTACCAGGCCGTTTGCCTGACGCCACCGGGCGCCCGGACCTCCAACCGCCAGGCCTCGAATGTCCCCGCGGGCACCTCCACCGACTCCTGACGGAGCACCCTCAGGGTGACCCGGTTCTCCTGCGACTTCCCCACCACCGCCGTGGCCATGCTGCGATAGGCCGCCTGGTAGTCCACCTGCATGGGGACGGTGCGCCAGAGGAAAAGAGAGGCCGCCGTGTCATAGGCATGCTCGGGCACATCCAGGCGGTCGATGCGCCGTTCCTCATCCTTGCCTTCT
>MEYC01000036.1:2892-3005 GCA_001775715.1 Candidatus Aminicenantes bacterium RBG_16_66_30
TATGCGCTCGATCTCGACGATGCCGCCGGCGTAGTGCACCTCGATACGCAGCACGCCATCCTTACCGGTGATCACCCGCTCCGCCTCGATAGCCTTCAGGGTCTGGGCGTCCA
>MEYC01000036.1:3092-3177 GCA_001775715.1 Candidatus Aminicenantes bacterium RBG_16_66_30
CGCCGGTGCCCTTCACCTCGCCGTCGTCCATGATGGTGTACGAGGAGACCTCGCCCACCGTCCAGGGGATGGAGTCGACGACATC
>MEYC01000036.1:3191-3968 GCA_001775715.1 Candidatus Aminicenantes bacterium RBG_16_66_30
CGGTAAGGACTCCTCTTCGGCCAGCGTGCACGCTGCGAGCAGGATGCAGCTTAGGACCAGCAGCAGACGTATCCCCGCTCGTGGACCGGGGCTTCTCACGGCGCTACGCAAGGGCGCCCACCGTCGCGCGGATGCGCTCCAGCGCCTCCTCGATGTCCGCCCGCTCGATGCCGTAGTGCGTGACCATACGGACGCGCCCACCCTCGTCCAGACAGAGCACCTTCGCCTGCGATAGCCGTGCGGCCAGCTCCAGTGGCTTGACGCCATCCAGGGTCAGAAAGACCATGTTGCTGTCCACCTGGGGCGGCACCAGGCGCAGGCCGGGGATGGCGGCCAGGCCCTGGCCCAGCAGGCGCGCGTTCTCGTTGTCCTCCGCCAGGCGTTCGATCATCGTTTCCAGCGCGACGATGCCGGCCGCCGCGATGATGCCCGCCTGACGCATGCCGCCGCCCACCATCTTGCGGTAGCGACGCGCCCGCTGGATGAACTCGCCGCTGCCGCAGAGCACGGAGCCCACCGGGCAGGCCAGCCCCTTGCAGAGGCTGAAGGCCACCGAATCGACCGGCCGCACGAGCTGGGCGACCGGCACACCGAGAGCGACGGCGGCGTTGAAGACGCGAGCGCCGTCCAGGTGGACGGGAAAGCCCCACCGCCGCGCCACCTGAGCCATCGCCTGCAGGTCGGCCTCGTTCAGGACGGTGCCGCCGCAACGGTTGTGGGTGTTCTCCAGGCAGAGCAGGCCTGTGTGCGGTTCGTGTACATCGGACGAGCGGACGG
>MEYC01000036.1:3976-4195 GCA_001775715.1 Candidatus Aminicenantes bacterium RBG_16_66_30
ATATCCCCCGGGTCGATGCAGCCACGGCTGTCGTTGGGGAGAGGCCGCAGCTCCAGGCCGCCCAGGGCGGCGCCGCCGATGGCCTCGTAGTGGAGGATATGGGCCTCGCTGCCCAGCAGCACCTCGTCGCCCCGCTGGGTGTGGGAGAGGAGGGCCACCAGGTTGCTCATCGTACCGCTGGCCGTCAGGAGAGCCGCTTCCTTGCCCAGCGTCTCGGCG
>MEYC01000036.1:4692-4811 GCA_001775715.1 Candidatus Aminicenantes bacterium RBG_16_66_30
TTGGCGCTCCCACAGCGACTGATAGTTGTCGCCGCCACGGATAGCGGTGAGGATCTCCGTCGTTTCCTCCCGCACGAGCTCCTGGAACACGGCCTCCGCCTGCTCGTCAAGACCGGCAT